>WGCQ01000232.1 GCA_015493765.1 Deltaproteobacteria bacterium | reverse complement strand
GACCTGTTCCACCACCAAAGGTCTGTGGGGTTAAACCCCGCGCGCGCTGTCTGACCACCGCGGTCGCCCTGTCAAAGGTCCCGAAAGGGACAGTGCATACACCTGCAAGGAATGTGCCAACAGTTACGGGACCACTAATAATGATCAACCTGAAGTTCTTGAGATAAAATTGATGGTTTTGCCTGTAAGAACAATAGGTTATTCCTGTTTAGAAAAGCATTAACCCTGGACACAAAAATTCATATAACCCTTTGAAATACAAATTAAAAATCAATGTGTTATCTGTTGGGACATCAAGCATCAAACATGTGAAAACGATTCAGTAAATGGGCCGCTTGCATTGACTGACTCCCGAATTTAGTCAGGTATTTTGGGTATTATACACCATGCTGACTCGATACAAAGGGTCCGGGAAATCGGACACATAACCCGGACACGGTCCGAAAGTCCGGACTGTTTTATTCCCGTACCTGGTTGGATTACGTATTCTTTAGTTAAATGGTGTCAGATATACAGGTGTTCCGGGTCGATTTCCTCGCGCAGAATCCGCAGTTCTTCGTCCGTGGGTGGTTGAACCTTGTCGATATGGTCCGGGATAATCAATTCAAATCCCGTATTTTCGATTACCTCATCCAGCGTGACGCCTGGATTTAACGCCAGCAGTTTCATACGTTTGGTCTTGTCGTCGTAACCCATCAACGCCAGGTTGGTCACCACGCGGTATGGCCCGCTGCCCGCAGGTAGCCCCGCGGCCTCGCGTGACCCGGGGCCGTCCAGGTAGCCAGGTGTGGTCAGACAGTCCAGTTTTGGTATGAACCTTCGTTTGTCGTGTTTCATGATCGCTATTGTCTTCCACGCGTACGAGCCCACGTCGCAGGCACCACCGGAACCAGGGAGTCTGACCTTCGGGCGGTCGTGGTCAGTACCGATAAACGTGGAATTCAGGTTGCCGTACATATCGATCTGTGCCCCACCCAGAAAACCGTAATCAATGAATCCACGGGCCGCTGTTTCCATGATGTCACAGATGCCCAGCGCGGCCAGTCCGTGATGGAATGTCCATACATCGCCGACGCCCAGGGGCAGTTTTTCCAAAGGGGAGCCGGCACCTCCGAATTCGAACATGGGCATCAGCCCTGGCGCATGCGTTTTTTTGGCCAGGGATGCGGCCAGCATGGGCACGCCGGTTCCTATGAATGCCAAAGACCCGTCTTCCATCTGCCTGGAAGCCACACATATCATTAGTTCCGTAGGGTTGTAATCCATGATTTACCTCCTTGGTGCCAGTTTGCGCAGTGCTTCAAGCCTGTCCCTGCCAACCTTTTCGATGTATGCCTGGTGATCCGGCAGGTCATATATCCATTCCTTCAGGTATGCCTCTGTGGTTTCCTGTTTCCTGCTGGCATCCACGTATGCCTTGAGTAATTCCTCGTCCCTTCCATACACGTAAGCCATTTCGCCAGGATGGCTGCCAAATGGCGCCGGAACGACCGCATCCACTAAAAACCACGGGATTACAGTGCGTTCCGGATATTTTTGGATCTCCTCAGGTTCCACCACTTCCTCCACGCTGACGATCAGGCGCTTGCTGGCCCTGGCCATCTCCGGAGCGAATCCCGAGATGCCGTCGATCTGGCAGTTTCCGAACCGGTCGGCCCGGTGAGCGTGTATTATGCCCACGTCAACGAAACTGGCTGGCAAGGCCACCAGGTCCCTGCCCGTCCATGGGTCCTTTATCACCTTTGCGCCACTGTATTTCAGCGTATCCGTGCCAAGCATGCTGCGTACCGGTATAAATGAAACACCCAATGCAGCCGCTTTCAATCGCCAGGCCAGTGCCCCGTTGCTCCATTCCATGATCTTTACGCTGCCGGATTCAGCGGCCCTGCGCAGGATGCTGGATATCCCGTACACCTCCCATCCCTGGTAGGTCAGGTCGATCTTGCGTACCATGCCGGCTGCGATCTCAAGTTCCGTTTCCATGACCCCCTGGCCGGCAATATCAATAGGCGCCAGCCTGTCCTTTTGCCGCACGATTTCGCGGATTACGGACATGGGCGCCCTCACGCTGCCGTATAATTCCGTGGCCACGTAATCGCCCTGTTTTACAAAACGAGTGACCGCCTCCTTTTCCGTCATCACCTTGTCCACCAGGCGTTTTTCCTTGTTTTTCCTGACGAAATCCCTGAATTTTTCAGGGTCCGGGTCCAATATCAATTCGCCGATTGTTTCTGTGATTCGTGCCATGTTCACCTCCCAGGTTTCTGCCCTATTTTGCACGTTGTTTGGACTTTTTTCAATGTTTTCTCAAATTTGACAGGTAATTTGGGTTTTATTCCCAATCTTGATATTTGTCTGCTTTATGTTGTTTTACTTTGTGTCCACGCCGTAATTTTCATGGATAATGATACCCTGGTTTTTTGAAAAACCGAGAGGACGGTTATATGTCCAGGATTTTACCAGGTCATTCAATTATTCCCGCTGTATTGCCGCTGACATTATTTACAGGTTGTAATACGACTCTGTGGGCATGGATTGCGGCATTGTTTGCCCTTTTGGAGGGTGCTGTCATAATTTATGTACTGCTGCGCAGGACACGTAATAAGGCCTTGAAAACGGCCATCAAGGACCTGGATTCTTTTGGCCACGCGGAGCCCACAGGACTGGCAGATTTTGACGAAGCCTTGTCAGGAATAGAACAAACAATGGACATCCTGAAGAGGGAACTCAAAGAATCGAAAGAGATCCATGACGAAATAATTTTTGCCCAGAACAGGTTGCAACTGTCGCATCGCCTGATGCGAGCCGGAATGATGTCGGCCTCGGTTGCGCACGACCTGCGAGGCCCTTTAACCGGAATTATGGGTTCGGCCAGCCTGCTGAAGGACATGAATGATATACCACCGGAACTGTGGCAAAAGCATGTCTCAAATATCCTGCACCAGGCGGACAGGTGTAGCCGAATCATCGATGAACTGCTGTCCAGGACAAGGGCCGAGGCCACAAAACGGGTTGTTTGCGACCTCAGCCGGCTTGCCAGGGACCTGCTGAGTGAATCCGTGACCCTGTCCAAGGGAAAGGTCCGCATGGAATCCAGCATCCAGGACGGTCTGTCGAGCATGGTGGATTGTACCCAGGTTTGGCAGGTTCTTCAGAACCTTGTGAACAACGCAATTGAGGCGATCCGGGGCAATGGCAGTGTGTGGTTTCGATTGGTTGGCCAGGGGGATCGGGTGTTTTGTATAGTGGAAGACGACGGCCCGGGCATTGACGAATCCGGGCGTGACAAGGTATTTGACCCGCTTTACACGAAAAAGAGCGCAGGCACGGGCATGGGCCTGGCGATCGTCAAGATGTACGTGGAAGCGAACAATGGCACAATAGAGGTCAGCCGGTCCCAGCACGGAGGCGCATGTTTTACGGTGTCGTTTCCAACGTACAAGGCCTAAGGCCTTAAGAACTAAGAATATCCAGCAATTGCAGCCAGGATCGTGGACGTTGTGAAGGTTCATTCGATGTCATGGCGGATAGTATTGACGAAGGTTTTGTTGCACCGCAGTACTGGATGGTGCGTCCCAGGGAAAACATGTCACCTGCAACGGTACATTCCTTGCTGGCAGTGACCTCGGGTGCGGCAAATGCGGGCTTCAGGGCCAGCGCATGTGTCATGGAGCCCCATCCCGAATTCTCGAAATCTATCAGGTGGATCCGGGAATCCTGTATTATAATGTTGTCAGGCGAGATGTCCCCGTGTATGAACGGCAAGTCACGAGCGTGGTCGTGTAGTCCGGCCATCAATTCGGCTATACCCTTCAGGATTGTGGTTGTATCCATAGGGCTGTCCCCGCATAACTGCGCAAGGGAACGACCTGAAAATAACTCCCGAACCACCATGGACTGCATGGGATTGTCGTTTTTCTGAAATTCGTACAACCGAGGCAGGCCTGGCCTGCCGGATTCCAATACCAAGGCTTCGTTTTCAGAACCTGGCCCGAATTTTGCAACCGCGTCCATGCCGTGCCATTCACACAGCCATACATCCGATTTGCCGGCAGATTTCAGCGGCCTGATCAGTTCGATGTCCATGGGAATCATTCGATCTTCAATAATTCCTGGTAGAGTTTCTTTTCCTTTCGGGATAGTTTCGTGGGAATCTTGACGTTGATCGTGCACAACAGGTCACCCTTGTGGCGACGGCCTATGATGGGCATGCCGTAACCCTTAAGCGTGAGCATGGTGCCCGGCTGTGTCCCCGGTTTTATCGTTAGTTCCTTGTCGCCATACAGCGTTGACACCGTGACCTTGCCGCCCAGTACGGCCACGGGAATCGGTATATCGATCCGCGTGAACAGGTTTTCCCCCTGCCGTTCGAACCTCGGGTCCGGTTCGACCCGGACCTCGACGTAAAGGTCGCCTGCCTGGGTACTGCTTCTGCCTTCGTGGCCGTGAAAGGGTACGCGCAAGGCATCACCTGAATTCACTCCGGCAGGGATTTCCACGTCGATCTCCCGTTTGACCTCCACCGTTCCGGAGCCGTTACAGTGCTTGCATTTTGCACGTATTACGCGGCCCGTGCCGCCGCATACCGGACAGGTCTGGGCAATGGTAAAGAAGCCATGGCTCTGTCGGACCTGGCCCGAACCGCCGCATCTTGGGCACGTCTCAGGTTCGTGGCCCGGCGCAGTGCCCCTGCCCATACAGTGTGGGCAGGTTTCCTGGGTCCGGTACTTGAGTTTCTTTTTTACCCCGCTGGCAGCCTCGGCCAAGGTAATCCTGACCCTGACCACCTGGTCCGGACCCCGCCTGGAACGCCTGGACCTGCCGAACCCGAAAAAGTCGCCGAATATGTCGCTGAACTGGCTGAATATGTCGTCCATACCGGCAAACGGGTCCTGGTTACTTCCCCCACGCAACCCTGCCTCACCGTAGCGCTCGTATATGGCGCGTTTTTCGTCATCCGACAGGACGGAATAGGCCTCTGCCGCCTCCTTGAAGCGTTCCTCGGCCTCCTTGTTGCCCGGATTACGGTCAGGATGGTATTTGAGTGCCAGTTTTCGGTATGCCTGACGGATTTCTTCCTTTGAGGCGGTTCGGGATACCCCGAGTATTTCAAAATAGTCTCGTCCCATAGGCATCACTAAGGTGTGCATCTATTGCGACATTGTCAAGGGCTGTTTTTTACCCCAAATTACCTGACTAAATTCGGGAGCCGGGCGATGCAAGCGGCCCATCTACTGCATCGTTTTCACCTGTTTGATGCTCAACGTACCGATAGTACGCCTGCGCTCAGACAGGCTCAACTCTTTGTATCTGAACCACTTTCATCTCCCTTTATCCTCAAATTTGACAGGTAATTGGGGTTTTACCCCAAATTACCTGACTAAATTCGGGAGTGAAACCTCTCCTGACGGCTCGTTGTCACGGCCCGCGGGCCTTTCGGGAAGACTCCCGTTGTAACCGGAAACAACGGTCCCTGTAGGTTAGATTTACAGACAGCGTGCATTATATCTCTATTCTCAGGATTTGGTTGGATACTATCCGCAAATTATAACTAATTGATAATTAAAGAGTTTTTGTATTATTGGCGGGCTTGGCCATATGCATAAAAATCTTTTGTTTGTATTGCTAATGCCTTTGCTATTTGTTAGAATTTATTGATGGACTGTTGGAGATCCAGGAGGCCTTTTCATGCTTAACAATAATCGTGTAGTAACAGGTGCAGGGATATCTTTGCTGATGGTGCTGTTGTTTGGTTGCGGCGGTGGGCATAAACCGCCTGTTCCACCTCCACCGGATGTAAGGGACGTGCAGGTGGATACCGGGGACCAGGGTATGGCGGCGGAGGACGTGGGTCCAACGGATGTACTCCGGTACGAGGATGTAACAGGCGACCAGGGGCACGAGATAACGGATGTACCGGATGCGAGGGATGCGTTGGATACCCGGGAGGTGGATGTCATACACGATATTCAGGAAACCCAGGTCAAAACGTGTACCTCGGACCAGGATTGCGACGACCACAACCAGTGCACCACTGATACTTGCGTGGATGGCCTGTGTAGCCACCAGGATATTTCCTGTGACGACGGACTGCCCTGTACGCTGGACGGATGTAAACCGTCCACCGGATGTATCCACCTGTACCAGAGCGCCTTGCCCGAGTGCACGGTATGTACCAATGACTCCGATTGCGACGATGGGGTCGGGTGTACCCAGGACAAGTGCGTCCCCTGCGCCGGACACGACCAGTTGATCGCAAACAATATATGCACGGACACGCAAAAGGTATGTGCGCACCTGCAATGTCCGGGGTGCAACGACCAGGACTTGTGCACAGTGGATGATTGTGATTCCGATGGCAATATTACGCACAGGAAAAAGACATGTGACGACAATAACCCATGTACAAAGGACTCCTGTGACCAGGACACGGGTGATTGCCTCCACGAAAGGATTGCAGGGTGCAAGGAGTGCACTACGGATGCTGATTGCCCTGCCCACCCGGTGGATGATGTAACAGGCAAGCCGAGGTTGTGCCTGGACAGCAAGCACTGTTCGCCTGATGGGACCTGTCAGTCCGTGCCAGCAAATTGTGATGACAACGACAGCATGACCATGGATTACTGCAAGGAAGGCACGGGATGCGTGAATGAACCGATCTATACGACGTCGTGCGAAAAGGATGCGGATTGCCTGACTACCTTGTCCGATGCAAACAAGGGAATCGACCTGTCGGGTAACAAGTGCTTGATGGTGAAGTGCGTGTCCGCATGTGACAAGTTCCCTGACCTGTGCAAGGATAATCCTGATGCGAAATACTGTTCCTACAATTGGAAAATATGCAACGACCTCAACCCTGATACCTTTGACTACTGTTCACCGGGCAGCGGTTGTATAAACGTTCCGCCGGGTACCTGTAACACGGACGCACAGTGCGACGACATGGACCCATGCACAACGGATAAATGTGACCTCGACAAAAATATTTGTACCCACACCACGGTCGATTGCAACGATAACAACGTTTACACACTGGATTACTGCGACAGTTCCCTTGGCCTGGACAATGATTGCGTCCACCTTGCCCTTCCTGGCAAAACCTGCAACGATGACCAGGATTGCGATGACTCCAACATTTGTACCGTTGATGCCTGCCAGGATAACGGCAATGGCACCAAGTACTGCGTACACTCACCAATAAACTGTGACGACGGTGACCCTACCACACTGGATTACTGTGAATTATCAAAGGGTTGTGTGCATGTTGGCGGTAATATATCGTGCGACAAGGACGATGACTGCAAGGCCATTGCCAAGGACCAGTGCGAACTGGGCGCATGTAACATGGAAACGCATATTTGCTATACAAAGCCCGTTGATTGCAGTGATGACAACCCGTGTACGCTTGATTCATGCGACCCGGATCTGGGTTGTCAGCACACACTGGATACATCCAAGCCGTTTTGCCATACCTGCGAATCAGATGCCCAGTGTAATGACAATAACCTGTGCACTACGGATAGTTGCGACCGTGATTCGTTGATTTGCAAGTACACGCCTGTGAATTGCGACGACGGTGATGATTGCACCGATGATTCCTGTGATCCGAAAACAGGACACTGCGTTAACAAGCCGATTGAAGGCCTGTGCGGTTCTGACATGCAGTGTGACGATAATAACTGCTGCACCATAGACAAATGCGATAGTTCGGCAATTCAGTGCAAGGCCGGAGGCCAGTATGCGGGTTATGGAAAATGTACGCATACGCCCGTGACATGCCAGACCGCGGATAAGTGCCTGACAGGTCAATGTGACCCCAGGACCTGCAGGTGCAGTTTCCAGGCCAAGGACTGCGACGACAATAATAAATGTACCCAGGATTCCTGCGATTCGACAGTGGGATGCGTACACGAAGAAAAGCATTGCGTGGATAACAACCCGTGTACCACGGACAAATGCGACCCGGACACGGGTAAATGCGTATTCCAGGAACGGGATTGTAACGACAATAACCAGTGTACCACCGACTATTGCGACCCCAAGAGCGGGGTATGCATGCACGACCCGATCAATTGTGACGACCACGACGATTGCACGGAGGACTGGTGTGACCCGAGCCTGGGTTGCATGCACAAAAACAACCCGTTGTGCTCGGGCAGGTGTAAAACGGATGCGGACTGCGATGACAACAATCCATGCACGGTGAATGACCACTGCAACACGGATACGGGCGATTGCGAGTACACGGCAAAGGACTGCGATGACGGCAACGCATGCACCCATGATTCGTGTGATACGCTGACGGGCAAGTGCCAGCACAGGTCGAAACAATGCGACGACGGCAATCCGTGTACCGTGGATACCTGCAACAAGTACACGGGAAAATGCGTATTCCTGCCGGCCTCGTGTTCCGACGGTGACAAGTGTACGCTGGACCAGTGTGATCCGGCGTCGGGCTGCTACCACATACCGGTCAAAAATCCTGACGTGGATGCCTGTAAGGATTTCAAGTGCACCAAGGATTCGGACTGCAAGGTCACAGGCAACCAGTGCCTGGGTGGCAAGTGTACTGTGTCCACGGGCCAGTGTTACGTGGTACATGGCGGCGCATGCGACGACAACAACCCCTGTACGATAGACATATGTGACCCGATCAGCGGCAAGTGTACGTACAAGCCCGTGGTTTGTGATGACAACAACCCCTGCACCACGGACAAGTGCAATCCCACAACCGGTAAATGCGAGTACACCCCGGTGGATTGTAACGATGGTAATCCTTGTACCATGGACCGATGCGACGCCTCTACCGGGCTGTGTGTCAACGTCCCAAGGGATTGCAGGGATGATAATAAGTGTACCTACGACGAGTGCAATCCATTGACCGGATACTGTGTGCATACGCCGAAAACCTGTGCCACGGACGACCTGTGCAAGACAGGCGTGTGTGACCCTGACACGGGGGAATGCAGTTATTCCGATAAGGTCTGTGACGACCAGGACAAGTGTACGGACGATACGTGTGACCCCAAGACCGGCAAGTGCATCAATACACCGAAGTCCTGTGACGATAACGACCCTTGCACCATCGATTACTGCGACCAGGCCACGGGCGAGTGCAAGCATACGCCCAAGTCATGTGACAGTGATAACCCCTGCCTGACAGGGACATGCAATACCAGGACCGGTATGTGCGAATACAGGCCCAAGGCATGTGATGATAACGATGCCTGTACACTGGATTCGTGTGACCCTGCCACTGGCCACTGCCAGCACAGCGCAATCGACTGTACGGATGACAACATGTGTACGGTGGATTCCTGCGATAAGGTTAAGGGCTGCCAGCATTTGCCCCTGGATTGCGATGACCATGACCCGAATACCAAGGATTCGTGTGTGCCCTATTACGGCTGTGTCCACGTGCCGACCAGCCCCTGCCACCAGGACATGGATTGCGATGACGGAAATTTCTGTACCGTGGACCAGTGTGATACCGCATCCGGCAAGTGCTCGTACGTGCCTCGTGGGACCTGTAACGACCACGACCCGTGCACGGTTGACCTGTGTGACGGGGCAACAGGTAATTGCCTGAATCCGCCCAAGGACTGCTCGGATGGTGACCTGTGCACAGTGGACACGTGCAACGAGGTCGGACATTGCGAACATACGCCGAAGAATTGCAGCGACGGTAACCTGTGTACCAGCGATACCTGTGACCCGTTGACCGGGGAATGTGTGAACACGGAAAAGGATTGCAACGATAATGATTTGTGTACATTTGACAGCTGTGATTCCAAGACCGGGTGCGCCAACGACCCCATAGATTGCGATGACAGTAATGCATGCACCACGGACAGCTGTGACCCCAAGACGGGGCTGTGCGTGCATACACCCATGGATTGTGATGACGGCAATCCGTGTACCGACGATTACTGCCGTTACGGTACGGGCAGATGTTCGCACACACCAAAGGTTGTGGACGATAATAATGCATGTACCACGGACAGTTGCGACCCCAAAACGGGCAAGATCATTCATACCCCGAAGAATTGTGATGACGGCAATCCGTGTACACTGGATGACTGTAATCCGTTTGACGGTAAGTGTATTCATACACCGGTGAATTGTGACGACCACAACGGCTGCACCTTTGATACATGCGACCCGGCCACCGGTGGGTGTACGTACAAGCCGCGCAACTGCAACGACGGCAATATTTGTACCAGCGATTCCTGCGACCCGGCCACTGGGAAATGTCGTCACGACCAGCGTGATTGCAGTGACGGCAATGCCTGCACCGAGGACAAGTGCCTGCCCGGGGCAGGGTGTGTCAATATACCGACGGATACGGGTGACTGTCCGCCCTGCCAGACAGATGCCGATTGTGACGATGGCAATATGTGTACCACGGACAAGTGCAATAGCGGCAAGTGCGAGGTAACGGTCAAGGATTGCGATGACCACGACCCGTGTACCGTGGACTACTGTGACCCGACCACCGGGAAGTGCCAGCATGAGCCCAAGAATTGTGATGATGGAAACCTGTGCACAACGGACACCTGTGACCCGGCAACCGGCGAGTGTAAACACCATGCAAAGGATTGTAATGACAACGATGCCTGTACCACGGAACAATGCAATCCGTCCTCAGGACAGTGCGAGTACAAGATCGTTGATTGTAATGACAGCAACCTGTGTACGGATGATTCCTGTTCGCCTGTAAGTGGTTGCATTCACAGTGATATCCAGTGCGAGGACTTCAATTCCTGTACCACGGATTACTGTGACCAGGCCACGGGTCAGTGCGTGTTCCAGCCTGTGGTGTGCAAGGACAACAATCCCTGCACCAGGGACTATTGCAATCCGGACAACGGTCAGTGCGTATTCCAGGAAAAGGACTGTGACGATGGAAACAAGTGTACCACTGACCACTGCGACCCGGTAACCGGTAACTGCGTACATGACGCCAAGGTCTGTGACGACGGCAATGCATGTACCCAGGATTTTTGTGACCCGGATAATGGCAAGTGCTACAGCAGGCCGTTGAACTGTGACGACGGTAATTTGTGTACGTTGAACGACCGCTGCGACCCGGCCAAGGGCTGCGTGTATGATACCAAGGTATGTAACGATGGCGACCCGTGTACCGTTGATTCCTGTGACCCGGCAACGGGCAAGTGCGTATTCACACCCAAGGACTGCAATGACCACAACCTGTGCACCACGGATTACTGTGACCCGGCAACGGGGCAGTGTGTGAACAAGCCCACGGTCTGTCCCCCGGATGGTAACCCGTGCACCACGGACCAGTGTAATCCCAATACCGGGCAGTGTGATTATGCACCGATCAGTTGCGATGACGGCAGACGTTGTACCCTGGATAGTTGTGTAAACGGGCATTGCCAGCATAAACCTGACACGTGTGATGACCATAATCTGTGTACTGTTGACACGTGTGACGAACATGCCGGGTGTATCCATACGCAAAAGGACTGTGACGACCACGACCCGTGCACAAAGGATACCTGTGACCCGGCAACGGGGCAATGCAAGAACACGCCTGTCAATTGCGATGACGGCAATCCATGCACAGTGGATACCTGTGACCCGGCAACAGGGCAGTGTGAATTTACCATGCGCAGTTGCGATGATGGCAATGCCTGCACCTATGACTGGTGTGACACGCTGACGGGTAACTGCGTGAATGAACCCATAAAGTGCAATGACCATAACCCCTGTACGGATGATACGTGCGATTCCAAGACCGGCAAGTGCGTGTTTACGCCAAAGCAGTGTCCCGGTGACCCGAACAATCCGTGCAAGGTAGGCCAGTGCAACCCGGATGACGGGAGTTGCAAGATAGTGGACAAGGACTGCGATGACCAGATAGAGTGCACGAAGGATTACTGTGACGCCCAGACCGGAGAGTGCAAGCATGACAAGATTCCGGGCTGTTCCTGTGAAAAGGACAGCGATTGCGACGACAACAACCTGTGTACGATCGATTACTGTGACCCGGACGTCAAGTCCTGTGTACACGTACCCAAGGTATGCGACGACCAGAACCTGTGTACCAACGACCGCTGCGATCCGGCCAAGGGCTGCGTATTTACACCTGCGGTGGATTGTTCGGACGGCAATGCCTGTACGAAGGACACGTGCGATCCTAATACCGGCGACTGTAAGCATTCTCCCATGACTTGTGATGACCTCAATCCGTGTACGGTGGACTCCTGCAACCCGGATACGGGCTGCGTGAATGTGCCGAAATGTTCGGACGGCAATGTGTGTACCCAGGATGCCTGTGACGCTGCTACGGGTGAATGCTACTATCCTGCTGTGAATTGTGATGACGGTGATAGTTGTACCGTTGACTCGTGTGATGCGCAAAACGGCGATCCCAAGGACAATTATTGTGTGCACACGCCCAAGCAGTGTCCTCCGTCTGGTGATAAATGTACAGTGAATGTTTGTGACCCCACGAGTTCAAACGGTACTTGCGAACCCGAGCCCAAGTGTGATGACCACAATCTGTGCACGGTCGATTCCTGCGATGCACAGACCGGTGAGTGTACAAATACACCCAAGGACTGCGATGACGGAAACAAGTGCACCACGGACAGTTGTAATCCGGTAACCGGCCGGTGTGAGCACCTGCCGGTGTGGTGCAATGACAAGGACCCGTGTACAGTGGACAGGTGTGACCCGGCAACGGGTGAGTGTACGTACACACCCAAGGACTGCGATGACAGCAGTATATGTACAACGGATAAGTGCGACCCGGATACGGGCCAATGTGTCCACCAGAGTATTGATTGTACCGATAATGACCCGTGTACCCTGGATTACTGTGACCCGGATGCATCGGATGTGGCCCATGCATGCAAGCACGACCCGATGTCCCAGTGCAAGGCCTGTGAAACGGATGCACAGTGCGATGATGGCGATCCGTGTACCGACGATGTGTGCGATAACGACGGGGTGTGCCATAATCCGCCCAAGTCCTGTGACGACCACAATAAGTGCACCATCGATACCTGTGACCCACAAACAGGCGCATGTCAGCATACTGCCAAGTGCCAGGATGACAATCCGTGCACCGACGATTCGTGTGACGGGGCAACCGGGGATTGCAGTTTTGTGATGAAGACCTGCGATGATGGCAATGCCTGTACAATCGATTGGTGTGACCCGGATGCAGCGCCCGGACAGGAATGCAAGCACAGCACAAGGACTTGTAATGATGACAACAAGTGTACCACGGACACCTGTGACCCCAAGACCGGATGCGTATATACACAAATAAATTGCGATGACGGCAAATTCTGTACAACGGATACCTGCGACCCGGCTGTGGGGACATGCGAGCACACGCCTGTGACATGCGATGACGGTAACCCCTGTACCACGGACCAGTGTTCGGAATCCAAGCATGCCTGCGTGTTTACGCCCATAAACTGCGATGACGGCAAGGCGTGTACCAGGGATAGTTGTGACATTACCACGGGTAAATGCGTACATGAGGACGTGGTGTGTAATGACTATGACAAGTGTACCACGGATTCCTGTGACCCACAGACCGGTAAGTGCGTGTTTACACCAAAGCAGTGTCCTGGAGACCCCGATAATTTGTGCATGGTGGGGTACTGCGACCCTGCGGACGGGCAATGCAAACAACGTGACAAGACCGATACGGATTGTAACGACAACAATCCATGCACCACGGACAGTTGCGACCCTGCTACCGGCAAGTGCTCACATGATGGCGATCCGAACTGCAAGACTTGTAATAACGCGGATGACTGTGATGACAACAATTTGTGTACAAACGACGATTGTGTAATTGAACCGTCCACGGGCAAGGGTCACTGCGTGTACACTCCCGTGGATTGTGACGACGACAACCTGTGCACCAAGGACACCTGTGACCCGGCATCCGGTTGCCAGCATACACCTAATGCGGATTGTGACGACCAGTCGGCCTGCACTACGGATTACTGCGACCCGGCAACCGGTCAGTGCGTGCACGACCAGATTGACTGTGATGACGGCAACCTGTGTACCACGGACAGCTGTGACCCGGTAAAGGGTTGCCAGCATGTGCCGAAATGCGATGATAACAATCCTTGTACCGATGATTCGTGTAATATGGATACCGGTGCATGCACGCATACTCCTCTGGATTGCGATGATGGAAACCTTTGCACCACTGACAGTTGTGACCCGGCCACGGGTGATTGCGTAAACGCGCCTGTCCAGTGTCAGGATGACGGCAATGTGTGTACGGTCGAATATTGCGACAGTCTGGATGGTAAGTGCTATACCAAGCCTCTTTGCGATGACGGGGACGCCTGCACACAGGATAATTGCGACCCCAATGCCGCCGACGGCAATTATTGCAGCCACCCACCCAAGGATTGTTCCGATGGGGACCCGTGTACGGTTGATACCTGTACTCCTGGCACCGGTGAGTGTGTCCACCAGGCCAAGGATTGCGACGATTACAACATCTGCACCACGGATTATTGTGACGAACAGACAGGACAGTGCGTGAACCAGGAAAAGGATTGCAGTGATAATGTGCCGTGTACCGTGGATTACTGCGACCTTTCAACAGGTGCCTGTATGCATCAGGACAAGAATTGCCTGGACAACAATCCGTGTACCAGGGATTATTGCGACCAGGATACTGGCGACTGCAAGCACGACCCTGTAAACTGCGATGACCACAATGCATGCACCACGGATTCCTGTGACCCGGACAAGGGCTGTGTTAATATGCCGATTGATTGCGATGACCATGATCCATGCACCATGGATTCGTGTGATCCGGCAAAGGGTTGTGTACACGACGAGAATACCTGCGATGACCTGAACGATTGTACAATTGACAGTTGTAACCATACGGACGGTTCTTGTTCGCACGTGATCAATTGTGATGACCAGAATCCATGTACTGCGGATTCCTGCAATACGAAGACAAAGCAATGTGTGCACACCGAAAAGGACTGCGACGATTCCATATCGTGTACTGCTGATTCGTGTGATACGCAAACCGGCAAGTGCGTACATGATACGTCCAATTGCAAGATATGCGACACGGATGCGGATTGCGATGACGGCGATCCGTGTACGATTGACGAATGTAAGGCTGTCAGTGACACGTTGAAGGTTTGCAATAACACTGTCCGCTCTTGTGTGGATGATACAAATCCATGCATCGTGGGAACATGTGTAGGCAAATCGTCAGGTGAAGGTGAGGCCGCTGATACCTCCTACGACCTTGAATTCAACAGTGAAGGTTGGGCATGTACCAACTGGCACGATAAAGATTGCGACGATGGCAATCCGTGTACCGTGGATTCCTGTGATTCTTCAACCGGGGACTGCGTCCATCCACCCAAACTTTGCGATGACCATAACAGCTGTACTACCGATTCCTGTGATTCGGATACAGGAAAATGTATACACACACCGCATAAGTGTCAGATGGCCGCGGGTACTGTGCCTGAGCCATGCAAGGATTATGACTGTGACCCGGATACGGGCCTATGCATCAATCCTCACCCCAGGGATTGTGATGACGGGAATCCGTGTACTGCGGATTCCTGCGATGCGGACCTGGACCAATGCGTGCATACCCCGGACGATTCGTGCACCAAGTGCACTGCGGACGGCGATTGTGATGACGGTGACTATTGTACGGTGGACACCTGCGACCCGGATCTGAAGATTTGCTATAACAATCCGGTTGACTGCAATGACAACGATGCATGCACCAAGGATACCTGTGTCAGCGGTACATCTGGTTATACCTGTGAGCATACACCGATTTCGTGTGATGATGGCAATCCGTGTACGGATGACTCCTGTGACTCCGAGAAGGGTTGCATACATGCACCGCACTGTGACGACGGGGATGCCTGTACCGATGACTCCTGCAATCCGGACAACGGTAGTTGCACGCATACAGCGGTCAATTGCGATGACGGTGACCCGTGTACGGATGATTCCTGTGATTCGAAATCCGGTTGTGTACATACACAGCATTGCGACGACGGGGATGCCTGTACCGATGACCACTGCGACCCTGAAACCGGTGAATGTCAGCATCGTGCGACAAACTGCGATGACGGTGACCCGTGTACGGATGATTCCTGCGATTCAAAGACCGGTTGTGTGCATAAACCGCACTGCGATGATGGTGATATTTGTACAATTGACCATTGTGACAACGGTACCTGTTCGCATGAGGCAAAATGTAAGCCGTCGGACCTGTGTCATACCAGTTCCTGTGACGCGAATACCGGGGAGTGCAGTGAAGCACCGGTGCAATGCGATCCCGATCCGAACCAGGGCCCCTGTCAGAGTACTGAATGCGACCCTTCAGACGGTAAGTGCAAGCTGGTTGGCAGGGATTGCGATGATGGCGACCCTTGCACGGACGATTCATGCGATCCGGAAATCGACGATTGTATCCATACAGTTAGCGCCAGTTGCCAGACGTGCACCGCTGACAGCGATTGCAACGACAACGACCCGTGTACGGACAATGTGTGCAGGGTTGTACACTCTGTGCCTGGTGCCAAGGTTTGTAGTTATCCGGCAAAGAACTGCGATGACGGTGTGAGTTGTACGGATGACTCGTGTGATTCCTCGACCGGTGAGTGCATACACACCGATAACTGTAAGGACGAGGACAATAATAAGTGTACCGTGGAGTCCTGCGATACGGTGCAGGGTAAATGTATAAGTACACCAAAGGATTGTAATGATAATAACGAGTGCACCAACGACAGTTGTGACCCTGCTACAGGCGAATGCCAGCATCAGAAAATAGATGGCTGTTGTATCCAGGATTCGGATTGTGATGATGGAAATCCGTGTACGAGTGACTATTGTCAAGACAATAAATGTCAGCACGATACAATGCCTGATTGCAACGCAGAATAGTGGAGGCATTTATAATGCGTAGAGACCGTTTTGTCAGATTGTTTGTATTTTTGTTGTTTGCCAGCCTTGCGCTGACATCATGCAGGGCCTTGAAACTGAAACTGGGCCTTGGCTACACGGTGGAAAACCCCAAACCGGGTACACCCGAGGCAGTGATGCAGCAGGTTTTGAAGGTCTTGACCATCAGGGACCCTCAGCGCAGTTGGTCCAGTTTTTTGCCCTTGTTGCATTCGCATGAACACGGCACGGGATACATAAATACCTGGAAGCGCATGAAATTTGATCACATGCGCAAGGTTGTCAGGTACTATATCCTGGACCCATCAAAGATGAGTTTCAAGGTAAAACGGGTCAGAAAGGGCTTGGAGGATACGCTGATTTTGTATCTTGCCAGTAAGATGACCGACATACCAACGCCTTGTAAATTCAAGCGGGATCCCAATCATGGCAATGCCTGGCGCGTGTATTCCTCTTGTTTGTAGCCGATAACCCCCGGGCCGATTCGCCGCATCCCCCCATCGAGACCCTGAGGCACAGGTAAGGACTGATGGCCGGATCAGGTCTCCAGGAACGATTTCAATTTCTGGGTTTTGGATGGATGGCGCAGTTTCCGCAGTGCCTTCACCTCTATTTGTCGGATTCGTTCACGGGTTACCTTGAATTCCTGGCCCACCTCCTCCAGGGTGTGGTCACTCTTTACACCGATCCCGAAACGCATGCGCAGCACCTTTTCCTCCCTGGGGCTCAAGCCTGACAGGATTTTGTGTACGTGCTCCGACATGTTTTGCCTGACAACGGCATGGTCGGGCGTGAGCGTCTTTTTGTCCTCGATGAAGTCGCCCAGCCTGGAATCATCTTCCTCACCGATGGGCGTTTCAAGGCTGACCGGTTCCCGGGCAATCTTCATCACTGTCCTGACCTTTTCGATTGGCAGTTCCATGCGTTGCGAGATTTCTTCCGGCGTGGGCTCACGTCCATATTGCTGTACAAGCAGCCGGCTGGTCCTGACCAGCTTATTGATCGTCTCTATCATGTGGACCGGAATCCTGATTGTCCTGGCCTGGTCCGCAATGGCCCTGGTGATGGCCTGCCTGATCCACCAGGTTGCATATGTCGAAAACTTGTAGCCCCTGTGGTATTCGAATTTTTCCACGGCCTTCATCAATCCTATGTTGCCCTCCTGGATGAGGTCCAGGAAGTGCAGTCCGCGGTTGGTATATTTCTTGGCAATGGACACAACCAGTCTCAGGTTCGCCTTGACCAGTTTTTTCCTGCCCGCTTCCACCCTGCGTTTGCCTTCGATGATCGTATCGTAAGTCTCCTGCAATTGCTCGGCTGACATGTGGCATCGGTTTTCCAGTCTTCGTATTTCGCGCTGGATGTTCTTTAACTGGTGATTCAGGGTTTCCATGTATTCCAGGTTGACACCATGCTGTTCCAGCAACTGCACTTCCTTGGTCTGGTCACGCCTGACATCGTGCAAAAGGCTGCGAAATTCCTTTATATCCGACACTCCGAGGTTGGATATGGCCATATCCATCTGTTCCTGTTTGTTGTGCAACTTGTCCACGAATTCCTTGAGTTTGTTAAGGATTGCCTCTATCTGGGACTTGTGCAGGTTCATGGATTTCAGGTGGGCCAGCATCTCCTGCTTTTTTTCTTCCAATTCTGCCTGGAGTTTGGGCAGTCTCCTGGAATTGACACTGAGTTTGTTTATCCTGGTCTTCAGGGCATGTGCCTCCCTGTCCAGGGTCTTTAAACGGTCGAGTTCCACCAAAAACACCTCTGTGGCCTTTTGTGGGTCGCCATCCATGCCTTCCTTATCCATGTCGTTGATTACATGGCGGATTTTTATCTGCTCCCTGCGTAGTTTTTCGTCCAATTCCAGCAGGGTTTCTATGGCGATTTCAGTGTCCATGATCGCATTGAAGATCATGTTTTCACCGGCCTCGATCTCCTTGGCGATCCTGACCTCACCCTCCCTGTCCAGCAGCGGTTCCTCACCCATGCTTTTCAGGTAGGTCCGTACGGCATCGCCGGTTCTGCTGATCTCCTTGCTGCGGGCGGGGCGGGCCGCCTTTTGCTCTTTTCCTACCTCCACGATTTCCACCCCGCTTTTCTTAAGCAGGGTCATGGTTTCGTCCAGGTACTCGCTGGTTACGTTGGTGTTTTTGATTTCCTCGTTAAGGTCCTCATAGGTCAAAACACCGTGTTTCTGCCTGGCCAGGGCCAGCAGCCTTTCGAGTTCGGTTTTGTCTACCATGCACACCTCTTTTTTTATTTACGTTTCAATTCCATACGCAAGGCGTTTATACGCCGACTCAATTCCCATGCTTGTTTCCTGGCACCGTCTTCCCCGTCCCCGTTTTTGATCCGTGCGGTCAGTTTACGCAACCTGGTTTCGCAATTACGCAGTTCCAGGCTCAGCAATACCTGGTTCAGTGCGTGTGCCGATGTCTGGCGGTCCACTGGTTCCGTATCCATCACCGCACTCATCAGCCTGTCCTTCAGGCCGGACGGGACATCGCTGTCAGCCACCAGACCGGCAAAATCGTTGCCTTCCTCGTATGCCAGGATCAATTGCCTGACCAGGTCCGCCAATTGAGGGTCGCTGATTAGGGTTTCACCGCCGTTTTCGATCACAATGTCCGTAAGTCCCGGGTCCCTCAGCATCCACTCCACCAGGTCCGCCTCCGGCCCTTTGAACCTGTGCGATGTCGCAGCCGTTGTCCTGGCATCCCCCGCTTGCCTGGTTTGGTACAGTGTCCTGGCCAGGTTTCTGCGATCCACACGCAATAGCCTGGCAGCCCTGTCAATCATGGCCTCCAGGGTCAGGCGGTTTTTGACCACGGAGGTCAACTCGCGCAGCCTGCCGGCCAGCAAGGTGATTGCATCCGGTCCTGTCCCGTATTCCGCCTGTAGTGTAAGGATATAGTAGTCAAAAATCGGGATCGCCTCGTCCACAGCCTTCCGGATTTCGTTCTTGCGCCCCGCGGCCAGCATGGAATCCGGGTCCTCGCCACGTGGCAACACGGCGACCCGTCCGTCCACGCCTGCCTGGGCACATAGCCCTGCCAGCCTCAATGCTGCCTTGCGGCCTGCCGAGTCCCCGTCGAACAGTACCACCAGCCTCCTGCCAAGCCTGGCGATTGTCCGGATCTGGTCGTGTGTTACAGACGTGCCCAGCGGTGCCACGGTGTTTGCAAATCCATTCTGATGCATGGCCAGGACATCAAAATTACCCTCCACCAGGATAGTGTAACCTGATTTGCGAATAGATTGCCTGGCCTGGTCCAGTCCGAACAGCAGTTTACCCTTGTGAAACAATGGGTTTTCCGATGTGTTCAGGTACTTAGGCGCATCCCCCTCGCCCAGCCAGCGACCACTGAAGCCCACCACCGTGCCGTCACTGCTGCGAATAGGAAAAACCAGCCTGGAATGGAATCGGTTGTACGTATCAGGACCGCGGTTTACCACGCCGCAGGATGCAGCCATACGCAGGCCGCCCTGGATTGTCCTGAGTTTACCCACCAGGTCACCTGTGCCGCCCCCAAAACCCAGGCCAAAACGTTCGATTGTATCAGGGGCCATCTTGCGCTTATCCAGGTATTGCCTGGCGATTTTGCCGGTGCTATTGCCCAGTAATCCCCGAAATTCCCGTGCGGTAATATCCATAACCTGGCGTAACACATCCCGGTCGTGCCTGATTACGTCCGCATGTTTACGGTCGTACTGTGGTAATTGCACACCAGTACGTTCTGCGAGTTTGCTGATGGCCTCACCCCTGCTTATGCCCAACATTTCAGACAGAAAGGTGATTGCATTACCCGATGCCTTGCAACCAAAGCAGTAGTACACGCCCTTGGCCCGGTTTACACTGAACGACGGGGCTGTTTCCTCGTGGAACGGACACAGGCCGCTGTAGGCATCCCGGCCGCTCTTTTTCAACTGGACATACTCCGAGATTATATCAACAATGTCGGTCCGTTCCAGGACCTGTTGGACAGCAATGTTAAAATCACCGCGCGGCATACAGACGCACGCCCTCCAGAAAAAGGGTCGGATATTATACTACGAATATATATGGAAATGTCAAGAAATTTTTCCAAATTACCTGTCAAATTTGAGGACAAAGTACGCTGAAAGTGGTTCAGATGCAAAGAAATGAGCCCATTTGAGCGCAGGCGTATTGAGGGTGTGTAAAGTCCCCCCTGGGATCGCCGGCTTCCAGCCGGCATCTTGAATTATCTTTGTATTTCAAAGTATTACAAAATACACAAATTTCCGAATTCGTCACTAAATCTATCAAAACAACACCCTCGTATTAGAAACTTGCAGTGTCCGCCCCCCTGTTTGACCCGATGGTCGTATTGTGTTAATTGGATTGCGATGCGAGCCTTAATATCCAGGATAGGCGCTGTCCAACTGGGGACCTTGTGCCTGGCGCTGTTTGCCTCTGTATTTGATATGGCCTGTTCCGGCGGGGGGATGTTGGCCAGGCTGTGGGTCGGCATGGTGGATGTGGCGGTTATCCTGTTGGTCGGTGTCTGGGCTGCACCGGTTATAACAGGACTGGTATCTGTGCTAAGGCCACGGAAACGCGAGGCCATAATATCCGGTTTTCATACCCTGTTTACCGCAAATCCGGCTAATTCCCGTTTTGCCAACCGGCTTTTGGCCGGCGCAGTGGTTACGACCGTCCTGTACAAGGCTGTCTTGCTGTCTTATAACCACATTATCGCCTCCATGAGGACAAACACCTACCGGGGCATGGCCATTGCCCTGGTTGCCGTGGTCATGGCCGTGGTAGGCTGGCTGGCATGGTTGTGGTTGACCGAACTGCTGGACAGGGGCACGGATGCCTTATCTACAAAGACCCACCTGATAAAATACATTGTTAATACATGGACAGTGCTTTTTATACTGTTGCTGGCCCTGGTCGTGGCGATCCTCCTGACGCCCTCACTTGTAAAGGCCTTGCGGGTTATCGGGTGGTGCAAGGTTATTACCCTGGCGGCACTTGTCCCCGCACTCCTGGTGATACTACTGCCCCGGGTATCGAGTCGGCTACAAAGGCTCGCAATCCCCCTGGGCCTTTGGGCATACTACGTACTATCTGGCCTGTCTGTCCTGTTTTTGGCTTTTGCCATACCCAGCGATGCATCCAGGGCGGCAATTGCAAACGGGAACCTGTCGTCATTTTGCTACCGTATATTAAAAGTAACCCTTGATTTTGACGGTGACGGCCAGATATCCATCCTGGGGGACGGGGACTGTGCCCCGTTCAATCCCCATGTCTTCACCGGTGCGCCTGAGATCCCGGGTAACGGAATTGATGAGAACTGCGACGGTAAGGACCTGCCCGCGAACCAGGCCATGGGTATTCACAGGTGGAATTTCCCTGTTCCCGACTCATTCCACCGACGTAATGTCGTGCTGATCACTGTGGATGCCTGGAATGCCAGGCGTTGCTCCTTTAACGGATACAAACGGTTGACCACGCCGTTTTTAAATACCTTTATAAAACAGTGTGTATATTTCGATGCGGCATTTTCACAGGGCCCCAGCACCAGGCTGTCCTTTCCCTCCATATTTACGTCCCGGTTCGACCCGGAAATAAAGCGCAGGGGCAAGCGCCGTATCCCGTTTGAACTGCTGCCGGACAACAGGATGCTTGCCCAAATCATGGGGACCCTGGGGTTTCATACCGTGGCCGTGCTGCCCACAACCTATTTCAAAAGGTGGAAGGGGTTGACCGCTGGCTTTGAGATTGTGGATTTCAAGGCGATACCTTACTGGCACAGGCCCTCCTATCATAATGGCAGTTATGTGGCCAGGGAGGCGATTTTACAGATGAAGAAGGCCCAAAGGCCCTTGTTCATGTGGGTCCACATCTATGATACCCATGGCCCTCATGTGCAGCCACCACGGACAAGGCGTTTTGGTAAGTCCGAAGCGGACCGCTATGATGCCGAGATTCTGTACGTGGATGCCCAGATCAAAAAGATCGTGCATGCCGCACAGGCAAGGCTGGGGCGTGATACGCTTTTCATCATCACTGCTGACCACGGGGAATCCTTTGACCGCAGGCACCGCAGAAAGCACCATGGCGCTGATATATACACGCCTGTGGTGCACGTACCCTTGTTTTTCTGCGATACCGATTTCAAACCGGGTCGCAGGGAACAACTGGCCTCCTTGCTGGACATAACACCTACCCTGGTGAACCTGTTCAGTCGGAAACCGGACAAGTCCCTTGGTTTTCGAGGCAACAGCCTGGTGCCAGTGTTGTTTGACCCCGCCGCGCACACGGTGGACCGCGTTTTCCAGACCATGTACATACCGGAAAGGGCGGTTAGACATAAACGGGCCTTGTGGTGGGTCGGGGTGGCAACAGAGTCGTTTCACATGGTCTGGGACCTGCGGCATAACGCGATCCAGGTGTTCAAATGGCGTACGGATATCCATGACAGGCACGACCTGTATGGCAGGCACAAGTCCATTTTCCGACCCCTAACGGATGCGTTGAATCTACTGATATTTAGGATAATGCCTGCGCATGGCCGGAAAAACACCAAAAAGGCTGTCCCGGCACCATAGGTATGCTCAATATTTGAATCTAACAGCGGCTGCGTTCAGCAAACCTGCCATCCACCTTATATCACCTTCATCGAGATACTCGTGCAAGGGCACCTGGATAGTGTGTTCCCAGGCCCATGCCGTGTTGGGTGCAGGCGAGGGGTCATTGAACATCAGTGGCAGGTTGCGCATTACATGAATGCCCGTGTCCAGTCCACGTCGCAATAAATACCGCCGTATTTTGGCCGTTTCCCGGGCAAACACCAGGTAAAAATAGATGCTGGAGCCTTCCCGGTGTTGCAGTCTGGGGACACCGGGGGCCAGTAGCTTGTCCAGCAGGGCCGCAAGCCTGCGTCGTTGCTCCAGCATGCGGGGCAGGTATTGCAGCATTCCCAGGCCAATCACGGCCTGGATCGCGTTAAACGGGCCGCCTCCGGTGCGGGTGAAGGGTCGCAGCGTGTTGTCATAGGCCCGGGTCAGTCCCTGGCCCAAGTGTTCCTGTATCAGGGCCAATGGATAACCCACAAAGGGGAAGACAGCCTTTGACGTAACGGCCTTCAGCAGACCGGCGGATGCCATGCGGCGGGCCAGCCCCCAGGTGTCCGGTTTACCGTGGCTCACCATTTGTTCGACGCTTGATGCAATATCTGCATCTCTTACCACCGCCATGCCGCCGCCGAATGTCATGAAAGGCTTGGTCAGGTGGAAACTGAAAAACGCCGCATCACCCATGGAACCGGCCGGACGTCCTTGTATGCTGGTCCCCACTGCATGGGCACAGTCCTCGATCATCTTGATGCCGCGTGGCTCCAGTATTGCCCGGATTTCCTGGACCGGTGCGGGGTTTCCAAAGATGTGTGCAATGATAACCGCGCTGGTGTGCCGGTTGATCAATCGTTTTACCTCTTTCGGGTCAATATTCTGGGTTTCGGGGTCAATGTCCGCAAACACCGGGCGGAACCCTGCCGCAATTACGGTATCAGGCACGCTTTTGTCCTCGTAGGCCGGGATGATTACCTCGGATCCGGGCTCCAGGCCCAAACTGTTCACGATGGCGTGCAGGGCACTCCTGCCGTTGGGGGTTGGTATTGCGTATTTTACGCCAAGCAGGCCGGCAAATTCGGTTTTGAAACGTTGTATGGCCTCGCGCGGTTGCACATCCATGCGTAGCCACGCATCAAGCAAATCCCGGACCTCGCCGGGATAGGCCGTGATTGTCCGTCGGCTCAATGCCCGTATCATGGCAAAAACACCCTTTTTACCAGCAAGGACAGCAGCCCAAGGTCGCCGTGGGCCAGGGTGTACAGCATGTTGACCTTCAGGCGGGTGTGGTTGTAACAACGTGTGCAATCCGGCCTGGGTACCATTTGCAATGCATTATCCAGCCCGTTAAGCAGTATGTTCGGGTGTTTGCCCCCGGGTTTGTCCTTGATTCCGCAGATCAATAAGTCACCGTTTGTTTCGATACGGAAAAACAGCCTGCCACCTGCGCATTGCAGCCCCTGGTCCCTGGGCCACATCGACATGAGCGCCATAACGGTCCTGTCGTTCGTAACCGCGTCCCTGGCCGTGGACTTGCGTACGGCAGCCAGTGCCCGCCTGACCATCCACGGTTCCGGGGAATACGTGTTTTTGCGGTCGCTGGACAGGGCGTACTCGAAAGCAGGCTGGAATGCGATATTCACACCAAGCCTTGCTGCCAGGTCCGCCATGTAACCGGTAAATGCCCAGTTGGCCCTGGTGATTGTGGTGGTAATTCCCACCTTGACCCCTGCTTTTTGTGCAACCTCGATTGCCCGCATCACGTCATCAAAAGAGCCCCTGGGCCTGGCAGTCTCGTGGACCTCCCTTGGACCGTCCAGGCTGAAGGTGAGCCGATCCACGAATTTCAGCACCTCGCTGTCAGGCTTCAGCAGGGAGCCATTCGTATTCACTCCCACGTACAGGCCAAGGGCCTTGGCGGTTTTGCAGATCACACCAAGGTCCTGGCGCAAGAACGGCTCGCCTCCTGTGATCTGAAAGAAGTGCATGCCCAGGTCCCGCAGTCCGTGTACCATGGTCAGGACCTGGGATGTGCTGAGTTCCGGGGTATGCAACCGCCACCGGTCACAGTAGGCACACTTGTAGTTGCAGCGGTTTGTGATCACGAAACTGACGGCAAGGGGTACTGGGAGCCCGCGGACAAGCCGTTGTATTGCAATACCTGATATCATCGGTCTTCCCTGTCCTTGTAAAACATGTCGGATACCATGCGTATCGTAGTCCTGGCATACTTGAACAGTTCCTTGGGCGAGCGCAGGTCCCGAAACGTACGGTAAAGTATGCGCGGACGGAAATAGAACATGTAATAGGCCAGCTTGGTCCCGATTTCGATCTCCTTTTCCGTCAGGCCGGTCCACGGAGACCCGATCCTGCGCTCGGGTACATTGCCCAGTATGTACTCGCGCCAGTAATCCACGCCGGTTTCCCGGGCGATGCGTTCAGCCAATACGGTTCCGGGTTTGGGAATCAACCTGGAAAACTGGGCGTAATCCAGGGGCAGGCTGGCTGCCAGGCGGGCCGTGGCCATCATGCTGGACCACGTTTCACCGGGCAGTCCGGTCATAAAGAATCCCAAGGGGCGGATCCCGGCGTCCACTGCATCGTTCAGCACCCTTTTGACCTCTTCCGGGCTGATCACCTTGTTCAGGCCACGGTGTAATTTTTCTGTGTCAGCACTCTCTATGCCAACGAATATGCGACGGCACCCTGCCCGGGCAATCAGATTCAGCAGGTCCGCGGTCAAGTGTCTGCCTATGGACATCCTGCACGACCAGTCAATACTCAGGCCCCTGTCCAGCAGCCCTTCGGCAACAGCCCGTAACCTGGCGGGCTTCATCCCCATGTCCGCATCGAATATGTCCACTTCCCGGATCAATAGGTCCTTGACCAGGTGTTCGAATTCCATCAGCACCGCGTCCACGGGTTTGAATTGCAAAGGGTTGCGCCAGATGGGGCAAAAACTGCATCGCCTGTTGCAACCAGTGGACGTCAGCATGACGGTGAATTCCTGCAACTGCGAGACTATGGACTGGTACACGCCCCTGGGCAGAAGGTCCCGTGCAGGCAGGGGCAGGCCGGCGAAATCCTGTTCGTCGTCTTCCGGTGGTTGGATTATTACGTTGCCATCCTGTTTGTAGGCCACGCCTGGTATGCCCGACATGTCGGCATGACTTTCAAAAGCCCGGCAAAATGCCCGGATCGAGCGTTGCCCCGACCCAATGATTCCGTAATCGAATTCATCCCAGGACAAGGTTTCCCTGGGGTACAGGCGTAAATTTATGCCGCCCGCCACCACGGGGAGTCCCAGGTTTTGTTTCAGGAAACCGAGCCATTCACGGGTTTCGTGGAACATGTATGTAGAAACGTAGGTGCCCAGCAGGTCTGGTCCGAATGCCCGTGCCTCCTTCAAAACCTCGTCCCCGGTACTACGCAGGGCATTTGCATCCATCAGCCTTACCTCACAGCCGGCCTCGCGGAACAGTGCAGCCGCATAGGCGAGGTTCAGTGGTGGCAGCACCCCGAAATCGTTGCTTACAGTACGTATGTTTTCCTCGAATGCCTTGTGATGGTAGGGGGCGTATAACAGAAACACACGCATCAGGGCGGTAGTATAGCAGGTTGTATTAAAAAAATCTTGGCCCTTTCGGAATCCTGAATTACCTGTCAAATTTTAGGACAAAGGGTGCAGAAATGGGCTCGGATGCAAGGAGTTGATCTCAATTTTAGCGCAGGCGTACTTGATGTACGTCGAGCACACACAGGTGCAAACGACAAAGTGGATAGGCCGCGTGCTGCAACCGTCTCCCGAATTTAGTCAGGTAAATTGGGGCTTGACATATTTCCTTGTTTTTGTTATCTGTATCGGGACTTATTGACGCACACCCGGTAACCTCCGTGGGATGTCCCTGTGGACCGGGTGGAGGCAAAACGGAGGACGACATGCCAGAAATTTCACTCAAAGACCTGTTAGAGTCCGGTGTTCACTTCGGACACCAAAAAAACCTGTGGAACCCCAAGATGGAACCCTACATCTTTGGAATCCGGAACAAGGTACACATCATTGACCTTCGGATCACCATGAAGATGCTCAACAGGGCCTTGGATTTCATCAGCAGTGTTACTGCACGGGGTGAAAAGGTCCTGTTCGTAGGGACCAAGGCCCAGGCCCAACTGGTGATCGAGGAAGAGGCGATCCGTGCGGGTCAGCCATACATCGTGAATCGTTGGCTGGGCGGCGCGCTTACCAATTTCTCCACGATCCAGAAAAGCCTGGACAAGATCAATGAAATAGAGCGCCTGTTGGATGTAGGTTCGGTGGAAAACCTGCCTAAAAAAGAGGTGTTGCGGCTGGAAAAACGCCTGAACAAGATGCTGAAAAACCTGCGCGGTATCAGGGATATGAAGGAATATCCCGGTGCAATCTTCGTGATCGACATACGCAAGGAGCACAATGCCGTGCGTGAGGCGAACAGGGTGGGTGTACCGGTCGTGGCAGTGGTGGATACGAACTGCGACCCGGATGACGTGGATTTCGTGATTCCGGGCAACGACGATGCCACCCGTTCGATTAAACTGATGGCACGCCTGGTCGCGGATGCCTGCCTGGAAGGCATCGAAATGGGTAAGGCCAAAAAGGCCGGCACCTTTGAGGCCGGTGTGGATTCAAGCGTGGAAGGCGGTGGTGCCGGTCCGGAGGTGATCGTGAGGGGTGCTGGGCAGCAGTCCCCTGCGGAATAACACGGATATTTTGACAATTTTTACAACCTTTTTGCGAGGCGAAAATGGAAATTACAGCAAAGATGGTAAAACAATTAAGAGACATTACGAGCGCCGGTATCCTGGACTGCAAGGAGGCCCTGACCGAGGCGGACGGCGACATGGAAAAGGCCAAGAAGATCCTGATGGCCAAAAGCAAGGCCATTGCCACGAAAAAGGCCGGGCGTACGGCAAAGGAAGGGGTGATTTCGGCCTACATCCACCCCGGGGACAGGATCGGCGTGATGGTTGAGGTCAACTGCGAAAGCGATTTCGTTGCGCGTTCGGACCCGTTCAAGGATTTTGTTCAGGAACTGAACCTGCAGATCGCGGCCATGTCACCCAAGGTGGTAAATGTGGAGGACCTGGACCAGGCGGAAGTCGAGGAAATGAAGACCCTGTACAAGACCGAGGCGGCCAAGAGCGGCAAGCCGGAAAAGGTGCTGGACAGGATCGCCGAGGGGCGGCTCGATAAGTGGTATCAGGACGTGGTGCTGTTGGAACAGCCGTACGTGCGGGATGACAGCAAAAAGGTCAAGGACCTGCTTACTGAACTGATCGGTAAGGTGGGCGAAAATGTTGTGATCAAGCGTTTTGTGCGTTTTGAAGTCGGAAAATAAAACATGCCGGCACCTCTTTACAAGCGCATAGTGCTAAAGATTTCCGGTGAAGCCCTGGGCGGAAAGGCCGGGCATGGATACGACTGGGATGTTGTACAGGGGCTGTGCCGGGATATCGACAGGCTGGTGCGGGACGGAATACAGGTTGCGATGGTGATAGGTGGTGGAAACATCCTGAGGGGTCGTGAACTGAATCCTGACAGGCTGGATCGGAATACCGCTGATACCATGGGCATGCTGGCCACGGTCATGAACGGCCTCGCCTTGCGTGCATCCCTGCAAAGGCAGGGTGTTACAGCACGCCTGATGAGTGCATTGCAGGTCAGTCAGGCTGCGCAGTTATACGAACCATTCAGCGCAAAAAAATACCTTGAACGAGGCGAGGTATTGATCCTGAGCGGTGGGACGGGACATCCGTTTTTTTCCACGGATACGGGGGCCGCGTTGAGGGCTGCGGAACTGGGGGCCGAGGCATTGCTGAAGGCAACCAACGTGCCTGGTGTATTCGACAGGGACCCGCATAAATTTACCACTGCAAAACTGTTTGCCAGGCTGAGTTACCAGTCGGTGATAGAAAAAGGGCTCGGGGTCATGGACCTTACGGCCGTAACCCTGTGCAAGGAAAATTCGATTCCGATTAGGGTATTCGACCTGCGGGAAAAGGAAGCACTGATAAAGGTATGCTCCGACAGTGCTGTCGGGACAATCATAAGTGCAAAGGATGAATAAGCAGGAGGTTGATATGATCGAGGCCACGATAAAAGACCTGGAAACGGCGTACGACAAGATATTGAAAAATCTGAAGTACAACCTGACCAAGATCCGCACCGGACGCGCAAACCTGGCCTTGCTGGATGGAATCAATATTGACTACTATGGTCAATCCACTGCCATTGCGCACCTGGCCACGCTCAGCATACCACAACCCAGCACCATAGCGATAAAACCGTTTGAGAAACGCTTGATTCCGGCTATTGAAAAGGCGATCCAGGCATCCGACATCGGCTTGACCCCATCCAACGATGGTGAGACGATCCGTTTGAACATCCCGAAACTCACCACGGAACGCCGGCGTGAACTGGTGAAACTGGTGAAAAAGATGGGCGAGGAGGCCAAGATCGCCATACGTAATGCGCGCAGGGAACGCAAGAGCAAACTGGAAAAGGCGCAAAAAACGGAGAACCTGCCTGAGGATGATGTGCGCCGTGGTATCGATAAGATCACTAAAATCACCGATGAAAACGTAAAAAAGGTGGACACGATCATCGCGGCCAAGGAAAAAGAGATCATGGAAGTGTGACAAGGGCATTACAGGCAGCCCAACCGGGCGTGTTGATTTGATGGCAGATTCAGGGTCGTTTTCAGACCCGCACCTACGAATATTGTGTAAAGTCCCTCCTGGGATCGCCGGCTTCCAGCCGGCATCTTGAATTATCTTTGTATTTCAAACTGTTACAAAACACACAAACGATCCCAGGTCAGATTTTTCGACAGTCTCCAACGTTATGGGCAATACACATTGCCGTGAGCATCTGTTTTCACGACCCACAAGTCGCGACCACCGGCACCCTTGGACGTGGTAAATCCTGCAAATGCATAACCCCCGTCCCTGGTTATGCCAATTGCCAAGGGTATGTCATCACCAGTTCCTGCAAGGACCCTGTCCCACAATTTATTATCGCGATTGCGGTGTCAAGCAATCCCATGCCTACCGGACTAATCCGGGAAGTGCCGATCCCTGAATTTAGTCGGGCTCGAACCTGGCCAGCATTCAGAATTTTTGCATGCGATTTTGCAGATAGCGGCCAAGCGTCAACACGGCCCGGTCAGCGGAACGAAACACCAGGACCCCGTTGCGCCTCAAGCCCTGGGCCAACGGGTCGTACAGCCGACCGGCGTCCACGATCGCGGCCATGGGCTTGGGATACTCCCTGGCCAGTTTGACCAGGCGTCGTGCAATCGAATCCTCGGCCTCCACCGAATCCACCGGGTCCACCCCCTCGGGCAGTGTCTTGAGTGCGGTTGTAAATGGCACCAGCCCCACCACCACGAAGTCCACATTCGGGTCCTGCATGATCGCTGAAAGGGCCATCTCGTACACGTGGTCGTCCGCCATGGGCGTGAGGTCCAGGGGGTTGTGGACGGTTACCAGGTCCTGCAGTCCCGATTCCTCCAACACCTTTTGCAGCCTTTGTGCCACGTTCCCGGAAAAAACAGCCAGTTCCAGTTGATAACCGTGTCCCCTAATCGAATCCGCCATGCCAACGGTTTCGTAACCCGCGTTGCTGACCGCGCCGATCTTCATACCTGTGACATTTTTGTCATGCAGTAAACTGGCTGTGGCCAAATAATCCACGAAACCCGTAAACGAATCGGCAACGAAGGCCCCGGCGGATTGCAGGATTGTGACTGCCACGTCGTAGTCGCCCGCAATGGATGCCGTGTGACCGCTGGTTGCGCTTTTGCCCTCTGCCGTGCGACCGGCCTTGTAAATGACCACGTCCTTGCCCTGCATGCGCAGTTCCCTGGTAATCCTGGCCGCAGTCAGCCCGTCCATGTCCTGGAATCCCTCCACGTAGATCGCGATCACGTCCACCTGTGGGTCCGAGCCCACCACGCTCAGCAGGTCGGAAATGCTGATGTCGATCTGGTTGCCCGTGGACACGTCGTACACTGTTTCCAGGTACTCCAGTCGGTTCATGCGCGTGATCATGTAGGCGCCGCTTTGACTGATGAACGCGATGTTTCGACGTACCCCCTTTTGCTTGGGCAGTTTTATGTCCGGGATGAACAAGGTGTCGATCGATGCAGGCTTGGACACAATACCCAGGCAGTTCCCGCCCAGGACCACGGGTGCCGTATCAGGCGTCCGTTCGCGGGCCTCCCGTATCTGCCTGAGCACGGCCTCCTCGATGGGCTTCCCGGAGCTCTTTTCACCCATACCGCCCGGTACAATGATGACACCCCGGACCTTTTGGGACCGCAGGATGTCCTCGAACACCCGGGGCACCGCCTTGGCACTCACGGCAATGATCGCCAGGTCCACCGGTATGTCCAGCGTATCGAAAGACCTTGCGCACCGCACCCCGTCCACCTGGTCGCAGCCCTCCCTGATTATCCTGATTTTTGTCGGGTCAAAGCCCGAAGACTTCAGGTTGGACAGGATCATACGGCCTACGTTCACCCGGTTTTCGCTGACCCCCACCACGGCCACGCTTGCAGGCTTCAGCAATGCCTCCACCTTTGCACGCGGGCGTACCCCTTTGTTGACCCGGCGGGTGGAAAACCGCAGCAGACCGTCAACCGGCACGGCCATGCCGCCTGTCAAGGCAAAGGGGTTCACCTCGAATTCCTCGATGCAGTAACGCGTGTCCGTACTTTGTCCGGAAAAACGATGGGCCAGGGTGAAAAACAGGTCAAAGATTCGCATGACCTGTTCATCGTTGACCAGGCGTTCATGGCCTCGTACCTGTCCGCTGATGATCGCATAACAGGTTGTCCGTTTGAAACGCTCGAGGAACCCTTCGGGCGTGGTCAGTATCGCGGAATCCGTGATTACAGCCTCCTGTTCGCGGAATTTTTTTGCAAAGAGTTCGGTATCCACGCCGCCAATGCCTGCCGACACAACAGGTCCGAACTCACGTGTCCAACGCAGCCCAACGAACAGTTCGCTGTCAAACCCCTGGCTGTGGTGGATGTATTCGGACACGAGTATCCCCTGGATGTCGCGGCCTATTGCTGACACCATTGCCTCCCCGGACAGACCGGCATAGCGTGCCGGGACCAGGTCCGGCCGTTCGCCCAGGAATTGCGCGTAACGAACCGGCACGTTGGTCAGCATCTCAAGGGCAACGCCACGCACCACCTGGGGCTGTTTTTCCACGTCCAGCACGGCCTGGAGTTCGGTTTTGTGGCTGATGTAGGGCGAAACGACCTTCACCACCACCCGGTCCCCGGGCAGTTCGTGTAAAAAATCACCGAGGCCATTGAGGTCCTTGTCAAACGTGCTGTACGCAGGTGTCCTGAAACCTGCGGCTGCCAGGAAATCATAGACCTGTACTTCGGACAGGCTGTATGACCCGGAGTCTTCCTGTGAGGCAAACAGGCCCTCCAGCAGGGTCAAGGCTGTAGATTGTTTCATTGTCCCTCGAATTTCTTCCAGCGTTCCATGTCCAGTTTCTTGCGTTTAACCGGTTTTTGCAATGTTGCATCCAGTGTGGCGGTCTGGTCCTTGGCGATCTCCACGTAACGCTGCCACGTGTCATAGCCGTCAGCCTTCAATACCACCAGGTATTTCCCTGTTTTCAATCGAAGTTTTTTCAACGGTGTAACCCCGATGTCCTTGCCGGCCAGGGTCACGTGTACGCCCTTTTTGGGCGTTGTTGTGATTTGAAGCCACCCGTAAAAGGTCCTTTTGACCAACTGGGGTTGGAGGTCTGTTGTTTCCTTGGCCTTGATTTTCACCTGTGCACTGAACGGCTCAAACAAGGGGTTTTTTATGCCATAGGTGTAGGTTCCCTCCATGAGGGGCAGGCCTTTTATAGGGGTCTTGCCCACCAATGCCCCGTCCACCGTTACCTCGAGCCCCGGCGTCTGCGTGGTGATATTTAGTGTGCCCACCTTGGGGTCCCGTTTACATCGCCTTATTGCCGATTTTGCGGTCTTTATGTCGCGGTCAGCGGAACCAAACTGCACTGACAGATAGATGAAGCCCCGGAAATACAGCAACTGGTCCCTGCAATTGTTGAAGTGCCTGGCTATATTTGCCGCATTGAAATATGGGTCTATGGAGGCGGGATTCGCCGTTATGGACAGTTTGAAATACTTCAATGCCCGCTTGTAGTTACGAACCCTGGCATAGTAGATCGCCTTTCGCAGGGCTGCGTCGTATGACAGTGGCTTATCCTTGTCTTTGGCCGTGCCTGGCAGGGCAAAAAGACCGATCAGCATGATGAATACAAGCCTCCGGTACAGGATTTTTAATCGTTTCATGTACTACCTCCCAGCCGGTTGTATCTTTGCCCGGTTCAATATACCTATGGTCCTGGTGTTTACATTGCTTTTGCCCTCCAATGCAAATACCCGGATCGTTTCCGCAACCTTGTTCAATTGAACCGGGAACTGGAATCTGTATTCCTGTTTTGGCCCCACGCTGTGACGCGGCAGCATGTGAAAGAACACCTTTTCGTCACCCACGAACGCAAAGACCTTTCTGGACAGACGGCCCGGACCATAAAATATGGCCCTGCCTTTGACGATGGCCTTGCCCTTGGGTAACGGTGATGCAATCAGGTCCTTGATGTTTGTGATATAAACCGCCGGCTGGGCCATGGCATAGACGGGGTGTTCGGGCAATTCGGTGAATTTTACCACGCCACTGACCTCCCTGGCCTTGGCAGTATCGATAAATCCAAACCTGCCGTCCTCCATGCCTATCTTGTAGAATGCCCCCAGTCTGCCCACGACCCTCAAAAAGGCCCCGTGTTCCACGGTGTACAAGGCTGGCAGAGATTTGTCGGCACCAGGATATATCGTCGCCTGGGGCGCCGTGACCTCGATGGCGGTATTCAGGGGCTTTACCTGTAGTTCCTGTGGCTTGTAAACGGGTATATTTATGTCTTCCGACAGGAAACTCCTCAGTTTCAACTCCGTAATACAGCGCCAGTTTCAAAGTGCTTTGCTTGAATTCCTTGGTCAAACTGACCTTGAATGTTACCTGCCTGGTCATTCCAACGCCCAGTCCGTGCTTGATGGTTTTGCGGCCAAAACGTACCAGCACGCCGTGACCGGACTTGTTTTGCAGTGTGGTCAGCAGTTTTCGGGCCGCCCCGTCACCCACGTTAGTGATATCAAAGACCAGGTTGAAGGTTTCACCCGGTTCTGCCAGTCCGTTTCCATTGCCGCCCCTGTCCTGGACCTGGAACACGTATGCAAACCTGGGACGGTGGAGCGACTTGAACAGTACCAGGGAGTGCGTGCTGACCTTCAGTTTCTTTTGTCCGGCAAGAAATTTAAAGCGTACAAGGTTCAGGGCCGGGTCCACCGAGGCCGGAACAGGAATTGTCAATTTCGTCCGCCCCGTATGATGCGGTGGAATCATACCGATGGCGAATTCCTGCCCGTCCAGAACGCCTTCGTCGCTTTTTGTAACCCCGTGAATGCGATAGACGGGCTGGTTTGACTGGTTGGCCACGGCGATGAAAAATGTGACGGATCCGCCGGCCTTGGCCCCGTCTTTGGGCACTGCTGTAACAAAGGCCTTCAACTTAAGGTCAGCAGGCAAAGGACCTTCGGACCAGTTTTTTTTGAATTTTTTGAATTCCTGGGTCAGCAACTGGTCCTGCTGCGAAGCCGTTTCCTGCAACACAGGCAAGGCATGCTTGAAAAATTTATCCGCATTGGCTCTGCCCCCTTTCTGAAGCATCCTGGCCGCCAGTTGGACCTCGAAATCCTTTGACGGGTCCTCTTCATCGGTTTTGGGCAGCGGTGGCTCGCCATCGTCGTTGTTGTCCTGGGATGTCTTGTCCGGCAGAAAATAGTGTAGTTTGAACAAGGGCTTATCGATTTCAAGTGGCCCCATGGCCTTTAGTTTATACAGGGATTTTTCCTTGGGCTGGTCATCCGGATTCAACAGGTGAACCTCTTTTTTGGATATGGTTACAGGTATCAGTTCGATATGGGGCATGATCCCAACACCCTGGATCGAAACCCGGCCCGGTCCCAGGTACTGTCCGATCGTGATCTTCAAGGCGCCCTTACCAACGTCCTGCATGATCTGGACCGTGCCCTTACCGAAGGTGCGATTACCCATGATTATGGCCCTGTGGTTTCGTTTCAATGCCACGGTCAGGATCTCGGCCGCACTGGCGCTCCCGTCGTCCACCAGGATCACCATGGGTATATTCGCGTATGGCGCATCCCCGAGTGCCTCGTAGGTCTCGCCATCCATGTCAGAGACCTCCGTGGTGGTCACGATCTGGCCATGGTCCAAAAACAACCTGGCGCATTCCACCGCCTGGTTCAACAGGCCTCCCGGGTTCTGGCGCAGGTCCAGTACCAGTCCGTTGATGTGGTGTTTGTACTTCAATTTATCGATGTACTGCCGCAGTTCCTCGGCAGAGTCCTCCTGGAAGCGTTTCAGGCTTACGTATCCGATGTGGTTACCCAGGTATTTGCTCTCCACGCTGCGTACGTGGATGACCTTGCGGGTTATGTGAAAGGCCCTTGGCACGGACCAGCCCTTGCGTTTTACGTATATCAACACCTTGGTGTCGGGTTTGCCTCGCAAACGGCTGACAGCGTCGATCAAGGGCATATTCAATGTCGTCTCGTCCTCGATCTGCACGATCTGGTCCCGGCTGTGCAAGCCCGCCTTGGCCGCAGGCGTACCCGGCATGACGCTTACGACCGTGATGTACCCCTTGCGCACAGTGATCACTATACCCAGGCCGCCGAATTGGCCCTTGGTATCCAGTTTCATTTCCGCGTAGGCCTTGGGCGGCAGAAAGATCGTGTGTTCATCCAGGGTCTTCAGCATACCGTTGATAGCGGTGTATTCAACGTCTGCCGGGTCCAGGTCATTCGGCAGGTTTGCCGCAATGAAGTGAAATATGTCCAGCAGCCGCCAGTTCATCTGGTAGAGGTCCTTTAGTTTGGCAATATTGAATTTCTGTTGCTTGTATGCCACGCGCACTGCCACTTCTGACGGAGGTTTTCCAAAGGTCTTTATCATTACCTCCGGTACCAGGTTTTCCACGGCCTTCAGCGCGGAAATAAGCATCTGTTTAGGTTTTATCAACTTGGGCGCTATGTAGTATCGGCGGATAATCCCTATACACTGGGTCAGCAACCTCAGCCTGGCCAGTTCGGCCTTTTTTCCGGTCAATTCCGTTGCATGGGCCGTGGCGGAACTGCCGGTCACCAGTTTTAATGCCTTGTTGTCGATACGCAAAAAGAACAGGGTATAAACGATCAGCAACAAACCTATTACCAAAATTGTCAGCCTGGATGCTCTTCGTATCATTTTCACCTGCCAGCAAACTCTCCGGTTTATAATACCAGAAATGTCGGATTAATCACAGTATAAGATCCCAAACTACCTGTCTCAATCCGGCAGTCAGGTAATTTGGGAAAAATTTCTGCTTGTTTTTTTTCGTATAAACATTAAAATAGGTAACGAAAACATTTCAGATAGAGGATTAATATGCCTGTGAAGACTGAGGGCCTTAAAGGGACTGCAACCAAATTAGACAAGATCAAAAACAATAAGCCCAAACCAAGCTATTCCGAGCTGCTCAAGCATTACACAAAGATGTTCAAGAAAATCCGGTCAAGGAACCAGCATTGGTATCATTTTGACCATTCAGGGGATGATAAAAAGGCCCGGGAGGAGGCATCCGGGTATTATCACAAGGCTGCGCGCAAAGACCCGAAGAGACCGGAAATCAGGCGTGCCGCGCTACAGGCGTACCGCGATGTCTTTCACAGCGACCCCATCAAGCCTTCCCAACCTATCAACGTGCCCGGTGCAAGGTCCTCGGGAAAAGGTGCACAAGGCGGTAAGAAAGGAAAGCAAGGCGGTGGCGGTGTTACCGGTGGCACTGGCAGCGGCGGTGGAGGAGGCGGCAAACTACACGCAAATACCGTGAAACTGGACAAGGTGCCCCCGGAACCGTCCTTGTTACATTTGGATGATTTTGCCCACATTTTGTACCAACCCAGGGAACCACAAAGCGTTCGGATCAACAATTCATACTGGGACTACAGGACCTTTGTGGGCGCCCTGAACGAACTCAATGAAAAGCACTGGTACGAGATGGGCGGCATGAAGGGCGGATTCATGGGCCCGGGCCAGAAGGTGGAGTCAAAAAGCGGTATAGCCCTGGACGAACATCGCAAAAATCCAGGAATTGCCGAGGAGGCCGAAAATATCAAGAAGATCGGCAAGGAGGGTGAGGGTGAAGGCAGGGGGGCCGGGTTCCTGGCCACCGCAGGCTCAACCGTGGTCGAGTCATTCGGTATGGGGGTGCTGGGCGAGGGCCTGACAACAGGTATGGAGGCGCTGAAGGTGCCGGGGGCTGCGGGATTCAGCAAGGCCGCAATGGGTGTGTTCAACGTGGGACGGGCCATGTCCCAGGGCCAGGGCTTTTTGGAGGCCATGTATGAAGCCGGCGGCGTAGGCGGTATGGTCGAGGGCATCCGGGAACTGTCCAAGGGGGCTGACCTGGTCGGCCAGTATGACGGACCATTGTTAGGCTATGCTCTGAGTGGTGACAAGTTAAGTACCACAGGTGCCCTTGCGGGATTCTCCGGGCAAGACAGGTATTGGAAATGCGTGGGTCTGAGCGGAGCATCCCGTTTGGCAATGACGATCACGGGTTATGCCATGCTCGTGGACGGGCTGTCCAAGTTCCTTACGGGGTTCGGACAGTTGCTGGAAACCCTGGCCATGCTGATGATGGTGGTGGCGGCCGTGTTTTTCGTGATCGGTGCCATAATGGCCATATTCGGGGTGGGTGCGTTCTTTTTGACTGCTGCGGCCTGGCTGGTGGAGGCGGGTAGTGATGTGTATGACCTGGCGGATTTCGTATTCACCATGACCTATTTCTTGCAGCCGCTGGGCGTGGCGTTGTTCCAGGTTGCCAAGTGGATTCCTGGTACTGACCCCCAGACCGAGGCATACGTGGGTAAACAGGCGGGCGAGGCATGGGAGGCATTCGGGCTGTCATTTGCCGGTTTCCTGGGGGGATGGGCCGCTTCAAAGGGCGTACGTACTGCAAAAAAATACGTGTCCGATGAGGGTCATGCCCATGCAGAGGAAGGTGGACACGCTGAACACGAGGCGGAAGGCCGGGAACCACCGCAAAAGGGCAAGGAACCCGGGGAAAACGCACCAGGGCCAGGGAAAAAGGGTGCACAGGAGCCGGAAGGGCAAAAGACATCACTGGGCAAAAAGGTGTTGAAGGGCGGCGGCAAGGTGTTGAAGGGCGTGGTGATGGACGTATGGGGTGCGGACCCCAAAAAGTTGAGCGTGAAGAGCCTGCGTGAACACTGGGAGCACCACGCTGAAAGTTACCACGGCATGAAGGAGGCCATCGATGAACACCAGACAGCGGTGCAGTTGAAACGTGGTGGTTACAAGCAAAAGACGCATCACGAGGACCTTGCCTTGGAGCACCAGGTCAAGGCCGATAAACTGGCGGCCCGAGCAAAGACCATCACGGATAAACAGCAAAAGCAGGCGTTGGAAAAACAGAGGCAACAGGAACACGCGGCAGCCGTAAAAGAGGAAAATAAGGCGGGGGAATACGCAGAAATCATCAAGGACGAGGATAAAATCATTGCCAATGCAAAGGGCAAAATGGGGGCGGTCGGTGTAAAGGAGGCCTCCAGGCGGGAGGAGGAGGATGAAATGGGGATCTCGGCACCCCTGACCGCGGAAATTGGCCTGGAATTGTCGGAACATTGGCTGAAACAAGCGGCTGGAGGCGTGCCTTACCCCCTGGTGAGCGAGGAGATCCTGGAGGGCAAGAAATCGTTCGGCGAGGTTGACCTGGAAGGCATGAAGCAAAGGGCTGACGCCCTGCTGCGGGCCAACCAGCAGGCAATGCTGGGCGCGGCCAATACCTACGTGGCAGCGGAAAACGATTTTATGCAGAACGGGCAGGCCCTGGATGAGAGTTTCGTGAAGCGTCAGGTCGCGTATGACACACTGAAGTGGCTGGACCAGGCCTACAATGATACGGTGGATGAACTGGGTGCGTTGTCGGTCCGGGAGAAGGGGCAGGTGACCTTCATCAATGGTGCCAGGGCAACCTTGCCTCAGGTGGAGGCATTGAACCGGAGTGTCGAAAAAAGGGAAATACGGTACTATGATATAAAGAATCAACACGACAATGCTGCTGGGGGCATTAAGAAGGGTTCGAACGACACCAACAGTATGGTGACGAAACTGTCCGGGTATTTTTCACCAAAGACATTGAGGGCCTTGAAGAATAAAAATGCCAAGGAAGGCACGGAAGGTGCCGGTGACCCCGGCGAAAACGCACAGGCCGTTCAGAACGTAACCAATAACAGACAAGACCTCACCGGCCACATGAACCCTGCAAAGGGACAGGCCGGCATGAATGCCAGGGAAAGGGAGATCCAAAAGACCAAGGTGTGCCTGAACAGCACACGTGCAAAGGTCAAAAAGGACGAGGAGGAGGGGCTGAAAAGGCTACAGGAGACCATGGCGTATAAGGCTGCGAGCCTGAAACGGTTGAATGAAATCCAGACCAGGAGGAAACAGCAAAAGAAGGAAGTACACCAACAATTGATGGCCTACGTTGTGCACTTGCAGAAGATGGACGAGATCGGCAGGCAATGGAAGGAGGGCAGGGAAGCACTGCTCAAGGAGTTGCAAAAAGAGGCCCATTTGATCCACATCAGTGTTTTGCTGGAAGAGGGTAAAAAGAGCAATGCTGTTAAGGAAATCAAGGAACTGGACGACAGGCACGCCCAGGTAAGCAGGCAGGAAAAACAGGTCAACAAACAGGTAAAACAGCATGACAAGGACAGGCCCGGGATTCAGAAAAACCAGCCCGCACAACATGGAACCGGGTCGAAAGGTCCCGCGTCCAAGGCCCCGGGTGGCCCAGGGACGGATGCCAAGGCGGCAGGGCACGCAGGGCACAAGGACACCGTGCACAAGGGGCGCAAACCCCACGGTACGGGAGCAGGTAGTACTGGAGCCAAGGCGTCGGGGCGCAAGACATCCGAACCCAAGGGCACGCGGCCCCAAAAATCGCAGCCTAATGCCAAAGGCGCTGGCGCCAAGGGCCACGACGGCCCGGGAGTCGGGAAAAACGGGCCGGTGCACCAAAAGCAGCAGGCACCCGGTACAGGGCATACACAGGCGGCCCAACCCTGGACCAAACAGGTAAAAGGTAACTGGCAAAAGGGCAGTCTGAAGTCCGGTCAGACCAGGACAAAAGCCCCTACCCAGGAATACATAGACTGGTATGAACACGGCTACAGGAAGGCGAAAAAGGCAAAACGGGGGGACGTGGAGGCGTATCTTGAAAGGATGGATGATTACCTGGTCCGTGGAAAAGGCACCAGGCCCAAGCCCGGCAAGTCCGTGGCCGATTTCATGAAAAAACAGGGCATTTCCGGGCCGCCTGCACATGTTTTGGAGCCCGTGTCCAGTTACAAGGTGGTTGTCCCGGGGGCTGACGGAAAAGAGACGTTCCGGTACAAGGACCACCCAATCCGCTCCCGCAGTGGGTATTCAATAACCAGGAATGAGCACGGGGTTTCCTCTGTGGACCGCAATTATCGCTATGGCTCCCAAAACGTTTCCGTGAAGGACATGCTGAAACAGGCGGGATTGGACAAGGACTCCGCCATAGCCAAGGCGTTTGCCCATGTTTCCTCGCGTGAAGGCGGTTTCGGCGCGGTAAATACCTATGATACAGGGTATGTATCCGTGGGATTCATCCAGTTTACCACTGGCAGGAAGGGGAAGACGGGTAGCCTGGTAAGGATTCTGAAGAACATGAAGAAAGATTCGCCGGCGGAATTCGAGAAATACTTCCGCAACCTGGGCATTGACGTGACATCAAAGGGTGTGTTGGAAGTGGTGGATATCGATAATGGCAAGGTCCTGACGGGCGAACAGGCCGTTACGCAAATCATCAAGGACAAACGCCTGACCGCAGTATTCCAGTATGCTGGCCACCACAGCAAGGCATTCCAGGCGGAACAACTCAAAAAGGCGTACAAGGGCTATTACCTGGCGGATAAGCGCTTTTCATACACGTACAGGGGGCACAAATTCAGCGGCTTGAGGCAGGATGTGCTGAAATCCGAGGCAGGCAGGGTGGCCTTGTTCGACCGGGCCGTTCAACACGGTGCCGGCAATGCAAGGGCGACCTTTGCCAAAGGGGTCCGGCGGGTTATTGACAGGCATTATGCAAGGTCAAAGTCCGTAACCATGGATGACCTCGCGAAGTGCGAGGTGGAGATAGTGAAACTGTTGCAGAATCGTGTCAAGGTGCTCAAGGAAAAGGACCTGACGCAACCATCGAAATGTTCAAGGAAAAAATAGGGGGACCGTATGAAGACAACCGGAAAACTGGCCGTTGTAATGGCCATTGTAATGGGCACTGCCGTTTACGTGGGTGCAAAGCAGGAAAAGCCCAAGGCAAGGCAGTCCAAGACCGCCAGGGTACTCAAAGGCAAATCGACCCACAAGGCAAGGCCCCTGAAGGCGGATAAAACAGCGCGGTGTGTACGGTGGAATGCCAGTAATTGGCGGTCGTCGCACCCCATGATGCGGCTGCTGGGACCCTACAAGGATGCATTGCAGGCGTGCAGGACATACCTGAAGCACAGCGATTATAAGGACGACGGAAAGTGCAGCGTAGGTCAGTCGTTATTTAGTAGCAAATCCGGGGGGCCGTTTTTGGGGGTAAAACTGTTGACCATATCCGGGGATTCCATGGATGAAACCGTTGGAAACCTGGCTGTACACACGGATAAGGGGTGGTTTTTTGCACCTGTGGTGTTCAGTAACAAGGGCCATGACCGTTTGTGGGACGACGAGATGCAGGTAAGCGGGGTAAAGACGGTGAGGCCCGGGGCAGGGACCAAACTACTGCTCAGGGTGGCATTGCATCGTAGCGGCTTTAATACACCGGAGGATGCCGACATGGACAAAAACGGTGACCCCTTGCAGCAGGACGAGTTTGATGAGGACCTGCGCATATTGTGTACATTGGACGGTAATGGTGCAGTTTGGTGTACATCCCTGTTCCCGGTGAAATGGTCATTCACACACGACGATTACAGCAAGGGTGGTGAAGGTGGCCAATCAAGCACACGTGAGGGTGCCTTTTTAATGAAATTGATGAAAGGGCCGGCAATGCTGCTAAAACCGATGAAAAAGGCGAAAATACCTGTCAAATTCAAAGGTTTCGAGGGAAATCACAACCTGGTTCCCCAGGCATGCAGGATGTAGCGAAAAGCGAGGTAAGGATTGGCTTTACTGGGCCGCTTCCGCCAGGTCCGCATCGGTCCTGGGGTTGACCCTGTAATGTCCGTAGGAGTATTGCACCACGCCGGTGATGCTGGTGAACTTGGTACCGTTCTTGCGCTTGTCCTTGGTGGGGTCAGTGCTCATGTAGTCCAGGTGGAAGGCATGGCCGATGATCACGCCTGTGGTGTTGCCGTCACCGCCAACCATGAAATCACCGTGGTCCTTGCCGTCGCTTCCCAGGACCTTGGCGTTCGTAATCGTCACGTCGTTGAGTTTGACCAGCAGGCCTTCCAGGGGCTCCCATTTTGCAGAGTCCGTGCTGTCCGGATAATCAGTAACATTGATCACCTTGGCAGCAGGCACGGTGGCCGTGTTGTCCTTGGTCACCGATGTCGCATAGATCTCGGAATTGCAATAGAATTCCTTGTAGTCACCCGTGACGTCAACCACATCACCAGGTGCCAGGCCGGGGTCAGTGCTGGCCTTCATCGTCATCTCGATGCAGGAATAATCGGTCATCTGGGTGGCACCGCCATCACATACAAAGTACGTGCTGGTTTTGTATTTCGTTGAAGTAATAACCGGGCTGATCACGACCAGGCCACTAAACGAAAGGTTTTCCTGGATCGGTGGTTTGCCACTGTTGCCGCCGCTGCACTTGGTGCTGGTATCCGACTGCTGGACCTGGGCCACGGTGGATGTGGTGGGTGCCACGTCTGCGGCATCGGCGCCCTGGTCGGGCTGTTGCACACCCTCGGCCTTGCTGCCGATCACCAGGTCCGCATCGGAGCGGGGCTCCAATACGTACTGGCCGTAAGCATAGTTGACCACGCCTACCAGCGAGTCAAACACATCGCCCACAGCCCTCTGGCTGGTCCCCTTGTTCATGTAGGAAACCCGGAACAGGTTGCCCACCAGGACCTTGTTTGCAACCTGGAAATTACCATAGTCCTTGGGTGCGTCCGGATTTGCGTTGGTGACCGTAACGTTTTTCAGCCTGACCAAAACGCCCTCCAGTTTTTCGGGATTATCGAAATCACCTGGGGTCACGTCCAGGGGCTTGGGCTCACTGGTGTTATCCGTTACGGTAATCGCTTTGGCCTTCAGTTCGGAATTACAGTAGAATTCCACGTAATCGCCCTGTACATTAATGACGTCGCCTTCCTTCAGGCCTGGGTCCACCTCCGGTGCAACAGTCATTTCGATGCCGGTTAGCGGCTGGGCCGGGTCCACACCTGCCTGCGCCACGAAGTAGCCATACAATTTGACATCGCCCGTGTTCTTGTCCTTGGACGCCACGAACTGGGGACTAACCACGATCAGGGGTGCCATGGTCAGGTCCGTCTGTACCGACTGGAAACCGTCCGTACTGCATTTTAAACTGTCATTCGAGCCCTGCAGGTCCTTGACCAGTGTGCCACTGACATTACTGAAATCCTTTTGATTGTTGTTTGCATCCTTACCGACATTCGTGTCAATGCCCTTAAGGTCGCTGCCGTTTAAATCGACGTTCAATACAACATCGTGTCCCTCTTTGACGTCATTTCCGGGATTATTGTTGGTATCCGTGGTCGTGTTAGACCTGCCGGAGCATCCCATTACCAAGGCCAAGGCCAGGACCATTGAAAATTTTTTCATACATTCCTCCAAAAAATCAAAACAAGTCAATACAATAAAAAGAAAATGTATGGATTTGTCAAGTCCGAAAGACCGAAAAGTAATATTGCGGCAAGGTTCGGCAGGTTATGGGAGTGCATTTTCGTGGCCGTGGACCGAGTCCGTTGACCGTTGGCCGAGTCCGTTGACCGAGACCGTGTGAGCGGTGGTGGAATCGGATGTTTCAGACCTCCTGGGGTGTGTCTAAAAAATCAGGAAAATAGTCCCTCTTGCAGCGATTGCAAGGGCAGGCCGCTGCGCGGTTGCTTTGCAACCCTTGTCAATCGCTGCAAATCGGGACTGTCGGGGGTGTAACTTTGACACACACCCAGGAGGTCTTATGAAACACCAATCCTCGAACTTCCAGGCACTCACGGTCGCAACACAGGCGGCCACGTCCTGTATCGAACTGGCAAATCACGTGCAACACCCCTTTGGCGACGTGGTTTCGCAATTGCAACGTGCCGCGTTGTCCATGCCATTGAACCTGACGGAAGGCGCAGGCAGGCAGGGTAAGGCCAGGCGAAAT
>WGCQ01000231.1 GCA_015493765.1 Deltaproteobacteria bacterium | reverse complement strand
GACCGAGTCCGTGGCCGAGGCCGTTGACCGTGGCCGGAGTTTTCGGTTACCACGAGTGCTTTCCCGAAAGGCCCGCAGGGCCGTCCCGCAGTAGCCGCAGGCTGCGTCCCGAATCCCGATGCCAGAGGCCCGTGGCCGTTGACCGAGTCCGTGGCCGTTGACCGAGACCGTGGCCGAGGCCGTTGACCGTGGCCGGGGTTTTCGGTTACCACGAGTGCCTTCCCGAAAGGCCCGCAGGGCCGTCCCGCAGCAGCCGCAGGCTGCGTCCCGAATCCCGATGCCAGAGGCCCGTGGCCGTGGTGACCGAGTCCGTTGACCGTCCAATGTCAAATCCATCAAATCAACCCTCTTTGTCATCAAATTTGGCAGGTAATTTGGGATATTTCCAAAATTACCTGCCTGAATTCGGCAGTGAAACTTCGCCTGACTGCTGGTTGTCACGGCCTGAGGCCTTAAACAGGGCACTGCAAGCGGTACAGCACACTTTGACATGTATTTTGGTACTAATTTTAAAGTCATAAAAAAAGGCCCCATAAACCCTTGACAACGGTTTAACGAACGTGTATATTCAAGCGCCTTTACTGGTGTGGCTCTTTGAATGCTGGCGTAGCTCAATTGGTAGAGCAGCTGATTTGTAATCAGCAGGTTCTGGGTTCAAGTCCCATCGCCAGCTCCGGCTGGGCGATGTCCGAACCGAACTTTGTTAGGGAGGGGTTCCCGAGTTGGTCAAAGGGAGCAGACTGTAAATCTGCCGCCGCAGTGCTACGGAGGTTCGAGTCCTCCCCCCTCCACCGAGCGCCTTGCGGGAGTAGCTCAGATGGAAGAGCAGAAGCCTTCCAAGCTTCTGGTCGCGGGTTCGAATCCCGTCTCCCGCTCTTGCGCCTTCGTAGCTCAGTCGGTAGAGCACCTCCTTGGTAAGGAGGGGGTCACCGGTTCAAATCCGGTCGAAGGCTCCGGGTGATGGGCCTGTGGAATGGACATTGCCTTTTAGACAGGTGGCTTAAGGCTGTTTTGATGCCAAAGGAATTAAAAGGAGGAAACAATGGCTAAAGAAAAATTCGTCCGTGACAAGCCGCACCTCAACGTGGGGACAATCGGTCATATCGACCATGGCAAGACTACATTGACCGCGGCTATCACCAAGACCCTGGCTGCCAGAATGCCTTCGAAGATCAATAGTGTCGTCGCATTTGACGATATTGACAAGGCGCCTGAGGAAAAGGCCAGGGGCATCACCATCGCAGTGGCGCACGTGGAGTACGAAACCGAAAAACGTCACTATGCACACATCGACTGCCCCGGACACGCAGACTATATCAAAAACATGATCACCGGTGCGGCCCAGATGGACGGTGCAATCCTGGTGGTTGGTGCGGACGACGGCGTTATGCCCCAGACCCGTGAGCACGTGCTTCTGGCCCGCCAGGTCGGTGTGCCCGCAATGGTCGTATTCCTCAATAAAGTGGACAAGCAGCCTGATGAGGAACTGTTGGAAATCACCGAGGAAGAAATCCGCGAGGTCCTCGACCAGTACGAATTCCCGGGTGAAGAGGTTCCGATTATTCGTGGTAGCGCGCTGAAGGCACTGGAAGGCGATGGCAAGGATGCCGCGGCTGATGCCATCATGAAACTGTTGGATGCCGTGGATTCGTACATCCCTGAGCCCGAGCGTCCCGTTGACAAGCCCTTCCTGATGCCCATCGAGGACGTGTTCTCGATCCAGGGGCGTGGTACCGTGGTGACCGGCAGGGTCGAGCGTGGCAAGGTCCACGTGGGCGACGAGGTTGAAATCGTTGGTTTCGGCGACATCCGCAAGACCGTGGTGACCGGCGTCGAGATGTTCCGCAAACTCCTGGACGAAGGTCTGGCCGGTGACAACATCGGCTGCCTGCTGAGGGGTATCAAAAAGACCGAGGTGGAGCGTGGTATGGTTCTGGCAGTGCCCGGAACGGTCACACCCCACAAAAAATTCAAGGGTTCCGTGTACGTGCTGACCAAGGACGAAGGCGGCCGTCATAAGCCGTTTTTCTCGGGTTACAGGCCCCAGTTCTACATCCGTACGACTGACGTGACCGGTGCCATCACACTGCCGAAAGACGTACAGATGGCCATGCCTGGTGACAGGCTCGATATAGAGGTCGAACTGATTGCCCCGATCGCACTGGAACAGGGCCAGCGTTTTGCCCTGCGTGAAGGCGGTCGTACCGTTGGCCAGGGTGTGGTCAGCGAAATCATAGAGTAGGCGAGCCATGGCTAAGAAGAGCAAGGACAAACGGATTACGATCCATCTGGAATGTACGAGCTGTCGTACCAGCGGTATGCCCGGGGTCGCCAGGTACACCACCCAGAAAAATCGTACCAATAATCCGAAACGGCTTGAACTCAGGAAGTACTGTAAGTATGAACACAAATACACACTCTTCAAGGAGGTGAAGTAATTTGTGTTCGGGCCGACGGCTTTGTGCGTGATACCCTTTAAGGTCGATATATGGAAAAATACGTAAAACTTGGAATCGTGATCACAGGGATACTCACCTGGATTCTCATGGCAGCATTTTTCCAGACCGTGATCAACTGGATCAATCCGGACTGGGACATTATGTTAATAGGCCGCCAGTTTACGGTGAGTGACCTGTTGGGTCTCGGTTTCGGTCTTGCGGTGCTCCTGACCATGTGGTATCACAGCACGGTAAACAAACTGGGCATGGAAGTGGCCATGGAACTGAAAAAGGTGACCTGGCCCAAGTGGTCGGAAACCAGGGTAACAACGATAGTGGTGATCGCGGTTACCCTGGTTATTTCCCTGATCCTTGCCTTCTTTGACCTGATTTGGGGTCATGTGACGAGCTGGATTTACAGGCTGTAGGTAGAACGATGGCAATGAAATGGTATGCAGTCCATACTTATTCCAATTATGAACAACGGGTAAAGACCTCGTTGGAAAAGGCTGCTGCCTTGAAGGGTCTGTCGGACAAACTGGACGAGATCCTGGTTCCCATGGCCGATCAGAAACAGGAGGGCGGTAAAACCCAGTCCAGACGGGTGATGCCAGGATATATCCTCGTGCACATGGAACTCAACGAGGATACGTGGCACTTGGTTATGGATACGGATTACGTGACCGGTTTCGTGGGGGACAGGACTAACCCTGCACCCATACCCGACCGCGAAGTGGCCAAGCTGAAAAAGCAGGTCGAAGAGGGTGTGGTAGGCAAGAAACAGACCCAGACCTTTGAACAGGGGATCACGGTCCGGGTGAAAGAAGGACCGTTTATGAATTTCCAGGGAATCGTGGAAGAGGTCCGGGAAGATAAACGAAAACTACGGGTTCTGGTTACCATATTTGGCAGGGCCACACCCGTGGAGGTGGGATTCGACCAGGTTGAAACGCTATAAAAAACCTGGTGTTGGAGGCTGGTATGGCTAAACCAAAGAAAAAAGTCGTTGCACTGGTAAAATTGCAGATTCCTGCGGGCGAAGCGTCTCCGCAGCCACCTGTTGGGCCTGCCCTGGGTCAGCATGGCGCAAACATAATGGATTTTTGCAAGCAGTTTAATGCGGCGACCCAGAAGGAAAAGGGCTTCAAAATTCCCGTGGTAATTACGATCTACCACGATAAAAGTTTTTCTTTCGTGACCAAGAAACCGCCTGTGGCCGATTTGCTCAAAAAGAAGTTGAATATTCCCAAGGGTTCGGGTGTGCCGAACCGTGTGAAAGTGGGTAAAATCACAAGGGAGCAGGTTCGTGAAATCGCTCAAATGAAAATGGTGGACATGGTTGTGAATTCCGAGGAAGCCGCCATGGCCACGATCATGGGAACGGCCCGCAGTATGGGTATTGAAGTTATCGACTAAAGCAGGGGGGCGTGATGCCTAAACACGGAAAAAAATACAGGGCAGAGGCCGAAAAGGTTGATAAGGCCAGAAATTACCCGTTGGATGAGGCGCTTGGCCTGGTGAAAGCGGTTGGTTACGCAAAATTCAATGAAAGTATCGACCTTGCTGCCAGGCTTGGTGTGAATCCCAAGCATGCGGACCAGATGGTCAGGGGGGCCTGCCTTTTGCCTGCTGGAACCGGCAGGGAGGTACGCGTACTGGTGTTGACAAAGGGCGAAAGGGTTACGGCTGCCAAGGAGGCCGGAGCCGATTATGCAGGCCTGGAGGAATACGTCGAAAAGATCAAATCGGGCTGGTTCGAATTCGACAAGGTGATCGCCAGTCCTGATGTGATGGGCGTGGTTGGCAGGCTTGGTAGGGTGCTGGGACCGAGGGGCTTGATGCCCAGCCCCAAGGTGGGAACCGTGACACAGGACGTGGTTTCCGCCGTAAAAGAGGCCAAGGCCGGCAAGATCAGTTTCAAGACGGAACGCACCGGTATAGTGCATGTGTCCATTGGGCGAAAATCCTTTACGGAGGAACAGTTGCGTCAGAACCTGCTGGCCGTGGTAGAGACATTGATCAGGCTGAGACCCGCGGCTGCCAAGGGGCAGTACATTCGCAGCCTGACCTTGTCGCCTACAATGGGTCCTGGCGTGCACCTGGACCCGGTGGAGGTTCAGAATCTGTTGAAGTAATGCAATGGCCTGAGAAGCGGGTGGTGATTTACGCGTAAATCCCGCGGAGGTTGTTTGCGGCTTATGCTGTTATCACCCGCGTTGATGGGCCAAGGAGGCTTATAGATGTTACGACAACAAAAGGAGCAGGTTGTTGAGGAAATACGGAATGTTGTAGAGACATCCAATTTCCTTACACTCCTGGGTCATCGTGGTTTGAGCGTGGCCGAATTTACGCGTTTGAGGCTTGACCTGCGCCAGGCAGGCGGCCGTGTTCGGGTGGTCAAAAATACTTTGTTCAGACGGGCTGTGGACGGCAGCGACCAGGCCTTTTTGGCCGAAGGTATGGCTGGTCCTATTGCCATGGTGTGGACGACCGATGACCCGGTAAGTGTGGCCAAGGCCCTCAAGGAGTTCATCAAGGAAATCCCGAAGGTCGAGGTCAAGACAGGGATGCTGAGTAACAAGGCCTTGTCCGCTGATGACGTGGAAAAACTCGCGGACATGCCCACCCTGGACGTTGCCAGGGCACAATTTGCGGGATTGCTGGCATCGGTGCCTACAAAGTTCGTGAGATTGTTGCAGACACCGATGACAAATTTTGGTTACCTTCTGAACGCCAGAAGGGAACAATTGGAACAGGCATAAGCATTTAGGAGGAGAATCATGGCTGAAATTACAAAGGACCAGGTAATAGATTACCTTAGCTCGATGACGGTAATGGAACTGACAGACCTGATCAAGGCGCTCGAGGACAAGTGGGGCGTGAGTGCTGCCGCACCAGTGGCAGTGGCTGCTGCAGCAGGTGGCGCGGCCCCGGCGGAAGAGGCAGAGGAAAAGACGGAATTTGACGTTGTGGTCAAGGGTATTGCTGATGGCAAGCGTATTTCCGTGATCAAGACGATCAAGAGCTTGCTGAGCCTGGGCCTGAAAGAGGCCAAGGAAGTCGCTGATTCACTGCCCAAGACGGTAAAGGAAGGCGTTACGAAGGATGAGGCCGAGGCCGTCAAGAAGCAATTGGAAGAAGCCGGTGCTGTTGTTGAGGTAAAATAGTATCGCAGCAGTTATGGGAAACAGGGGTGAGGCAGGACACCCCGATTGGAAGGTCCTTGGATGGACCGGACTGGAAATATCAGGCTGTAGGTTCGTATCTGTATCGTTTGATACGGGCTTGGCAAGGTTATGTGCTGATTTGAACACAGACCGTATTTTGCAAGATAAGTCTGTGCCGTATTTTACGGCTTGGACTGACTACAATTTCCTGGTCAGGGACAGGTATAATATCTTTACCGTCAATAATTGTCCATGTAACCAGGAACGTTTATACCGTGCGCCCGGAGGCAGGCAACATGAAGAAAATTGACCCTAAAATCCGTCACCTCAGGCGGGATTTCTCGAAGTATCCCTCGGTTATGGACGTACCCAACCTGATCGCTATCCAGAGGGACAGTTTCAAGGCCTTCATCCAGGAGGGCGTGATACCGGATCAGCATACTGACTCCGGATTACACGCCGTGTTCAAGAGCGTATTCCCGATTTATGACTACAACAAGACCGCATCCCTGGAATACATCAATTACCGGATCGAAAAACCCAAGTACGACGCCGATGAATGCCGGGACCGTGGTATGACGTACTCGGCGCCCATGAGGGTCCGATTCAGGCTGGTGATTTGGGATGTGGACCAGGATACCGGCGACAAATCGATTAGGGATGCAAAGGAACAGGAGGTCTATTTCGGGGAAATTCCCATTATGACGGATCAGGGTACGTTTATCGTCAATGGTGCCGAAAGGGTCGTGGTCAGCCAGTTGCACCGGTCACCCGGGGTATTTTTCCAGGACGACGGAGGTAATACCCATGCATCAGGGAAAAAACTGTTTTCCGCCAGGATCATCCCGAACCGCGGCTCCTGGGTGGACCTGGAGTTCGACCACAAGGATATCCTGTACGTACGTATTGACCGCAAGCGCAAGATTACCGCAACCGTGCTGCTGAAGGCACTGGGTTATACGGTGGAAGAAATCCTGGCGATGTTCTATCCCTTTGAAAAGGTGGTGATACACAAAAACGGGACGTGTTGGCGCCAGTTGGACTTTAAATTGATCGAGGGCACCAGGACGATGACTGACATCGTCCATCCAACCACGGGCGAAGTGCTGGTGAAAATAGGCAGGCGTCTGACAAAATATAACATCAGAAAGATGAAGGATGCCAATATTACCGAATTGCCCTTGGAAGGTGATGAACTGACCAACAGGATACTGGCCGAGGACATTGTGGAGGAAAAGACCGGTATCGTCCTGTTTGAGGCCAACCAGCCGGTAACCGACTCCATGATCCAGACCTTGCAGGAAAAGGGGATCAAAGAGTTTCATGTCCTGTACATGGACGACATCCATTATGGTCCGTTTCTGCGTAACACCCTGCTGCTGGACAAGGATATTGAGACCCAGGACGATGCGGTGGTCGAAATCTACAAAAAACAGAGGCCAGGGGACCCATCCACGCCGTTGCAGGCGAGGGCCTATTTCAACAGCCTGTTTTTTTCCGCCAGTCGTTACGACCTGTCCAGGGTGGGTAGATTGAAAATGAACTACAAATTGGGCAGGCAGTATCCACTTGAGCAGAGTACGCTGACGCGGGAGGATTTCGTAGATGTTATTCGCTATCTGCTGAATCTTAAAATGGGCGTGGAAGGTTACAGGGTGGATAACATCGACGAATTGTCGAACCGGCGTGTAAGGGCCGTGGGCGAACTGTTGGAGAATCAATATCGTGTGGGGCTCGTGCGCATGGAGCGGGCAATCAAGGAAAAAATGAGCATGAGCCAGGACATAGAAACCATGATGCCCCATGACCTGGTCAATGCAAAACCCGTGTCCGCAGTGCTGAATGAGTACCTTGGGGCCAGCCAGTTGTCACAATTCATGGACCAGACCAACCCGCTGTCCGAGATCACCAATAAGCGGCGTTTGTCGGCATTGGGGCCGTCCGGTTTGACCAGGGAGCGTGCGGGTTTCGAAGTCAGGGACGTGCATGAGTCACACTATGGCAGGCTGTGCCCGATTGAAACCCCTGAAGGCCAGAATATCGGGCTGATCAGTTCGCTGGCTGTGTATGCCAGGGTCAACGAGTTTGGTTTCATCGAGACCCCGTACAGGATTGTGAACAACAGGCAAGTAACAAATGAAATTCGCTATTGTACGGCCATGGAGGAAGACAGGGTGATCGCCCAGGCCGGGATCAAGCTGGACAAGAACAACCGCATCGTGGATGACATGGTGCCTGGTCGTGTAAACGGCGAATTCCAGATGGTGTCAGCGGATGACGTGGAATTGATGGACGTGGCTACGGGCCAGTTGGTCAGTGCTGCGGCATCGCTGATTACGTTCCTGGAACATGACGACGCCAACAGGGCCTTGATGGGGTCCAACATGCAGCGCCAGGGCGTGCCATTGTATAAGCCAGAGGCACCGCTCATCGGAACGGGTATGGAGTGGAATATCGCAAAGGACTCCGGTACGGTGATCCTGGCCAAAAGGGATGGTGTGGTTGAGAGCGTGGATGCCGAGCGTATCATCGTGAGCGCGGATGAGCCTGGCGACGGACCGCCACTGGACATATACAACCTGGTAAAATACAGGAGGTCGAACCAGAATACGGTGATCACCCAGCGCCCCGTTGTAAAAATCGGCGACGTGGTGACCGAGGGACAGGTGATTGCCGATGGTGCTGCCACACAGGACGGTGAACTGGCCTTGGGCAAGAATGTGCTGGTGGCATTTGTGCCCTGGGCCGGGTACAACTTCGAGGATGCGGTTCTGATTTCGGAACGCCTGGTCAGCGAGGATGTCTATACCTCCTTGCACATAGAGGAAAAGGAAATCGTGGCCCGGGATACGAAACTGGGACCGGAGGAGATCACGCGTGATATCCCCAACGTGGGCGAGGAAGCCCTGAAGGACCTGGATGAAAACGGGATTATACGGTTGGGCGCAGAGGTCAAAACCGGCGATATCCTGGTCGGCAAGGTAACGCCGAAGAGCGAGACCCAACTGTCCCCGGAGGAAAAACTGTTGCGCGCGATCTTTGGCGAAAAGGCCGGTGAGGTAAAGGATTCCTCGTTGCGCGTGCCGCCTGGTATCGAGGGCGTGGTTGTGGGGGCCAAGGTCTTTTCGCGCAAGAATGCAGACCTGGAAGGAATTGAGGGTAATCCCGAGGAAAAGGTCCTGGAAAGAAAGCGCAAGGATATGCTGATACGTATGGAAGAGAGTTTCCTGGCCAGGGCACGGAGGTTACTGGAGGGCCATACGCTGAAGGAATCTGCCAAGGGCGGTTCCGGTAAGGTAAAGTGGAAAAAGGGTACGGTATTGAATGCCGAGGCCTTGCAAGACCTTAACCTGACACTGGTGCGTAAAATAGTCACCACGGACGAGGAACTGAACCGCCAGATAGCCGTGATGTACGATGCCTTCGTGGATCAGCGGGAACAGATCGATTCCATGTACCAGGAAAAACTGAAACGCCTGAAGGGCGGGGATGACCTGCCCCCGGGGGTGATCAAGAAGATCAAGGTGTATGTGGCGATCAAAAGAAAACTACAGGTTGGTGACAAGATGGCCGGGCGTCACGGCAACAAGGGCGTGGTGTCAAGGGTCCTGCCCGTGGAGGATATGCCTTACCTGGCCGATGGGACGCCGGTGGACATTGTTTTGAACCCCCTGGGCGTGCCCAGTCGTATGAACGTGGGCCAGATCCTGGAAACACACCTGGGATGGGCATCAAAGGAACTGGGTCGTCAGATTGGACGCATGATCGATAACAATCAGTCCATGGAGACGGTCAGGAAAAAATTGTTACGCATCTTTAAAAACAATTGGGCCGCCCAGATCATCAAGGATATGGACGAGGATGACCTGCGCGTGGTGGCCCGGCGGTTTAAGCATGGCGTGCACATGGCTACCCGCGTATTCGACGGTGCCACGGAAGAAGAAATCGACTACCTGTTGAAAGAGGCGGGTTTGCCCGAGGACGGCAAGACCATTCTGTTCGACGGACGTACGGGGGAACCATTTTCAACTGTTTCGACAGTGGGTTACATGTACGTGTTGAAATTACACCACCTGGTGGACGAAAAGATCCATGCCCGGTCCACAGGACCGTATTCCCTGGTTACCCAGCAGCCGCTTGGTGGTAAGGCCCAGTTTGGCGGCCAGCGACTGGGTGAAATGGAGGTGTGGGCCATGGAGGCCTACGGTGCGGCCTATGCGTTGCAGGAACTTTTGACCGTTAAGAGCGATGACGTGGAGGGCAGGACTGCAACCTACGAGTCCATCGTAAAGGGTGACTTCAGTATGCAGCCGGGCCTGCCGGAATCCTTCAAGGTGTTAATGAAGGAATTGATGGCCCTGGCCATTGACGTACGCCTGATCGAAAAAGGTGAATCATCGAGGAGGTTGCCTTGAGGAGCATGTTTATACCTTATGAAAGGCCCAAGGGGCCTCAGTCCATCGATGCAATACAGGTGAGCCTGGCATCACCCAAAAAGGTACTGGAGTGGTCGTACGGCGAGGTCAAGAAACCCGAGACGATCAACTACAGGACCTTCAAACCCGAAAAGGACGGCCTGTTTTGTGCCAGGATCTTTGGTCCGGTGCGGGACTACGAGTGTTTGTGCGGCAAGTACAAGCGCCTGAAGCACCGGGGTATGGTGTGCGAGAAGTGCGGGGTCGAGGTCATTGAGAGCAAGGTCCGCAGGGAACGCATGGCACACGTGGCACTGGCCGCTCCGGTGGCACATATCTGGTTTTTGAAGTCCATTCCCAGCAGGATAGGCAATATCCTGGACATGACCTTGAAAGAGGTGGAGTCCGTCCTGTATTTTGCCGCGTACATCGTCATGGACCCGGGCTCCGTGGAGGGACTGGAAAAGGGCCAGGTGATCACCGAAGACTATTACCTGGACCTGGTGGACCAGTATGGCGAGGAATCGTTCTCTGTTGGCATCGGTGCCGAGGCAATCAGGCAGCTGCTGGAGGAAGTGGACGTGGACGCCCTGGCAACGGACCTGCGTATGCAGTTGAAAGAGGTTACCAGCGAGGCCAAAAAGAAAAAGATATCCAAGCGGTTGAAGATCGTGGAGTCCATAGAGGAGTCCAATAACCGACCTGAATGGATGATTCTGAAAAACCTGCCGGTGTTGCCGCCTGACCTGCGTCCTCTGGTGCCATTGGATGGCGGTCGTTTTGCAACGAGTGACCTGAATGACCTGTACCGCAGGGTAATCAACCGCAATAACCGGCTGCAACGCCTCATGGAACTGGATGCACCTGATATTATCGTGCGTAACGAAAAGCGGATGCTTCAGGAGGCCGTGGATGCACTGTTTGACAACGGCAGACGCGGTCGCGTCGTTACAGGGACCAACAAGCGTCCGTTAAAATCGCTGTCCGAGGCGTTGAAGGGCAAGACCGGTCGTTTTCGCCAGAACCTGCTGGGCAAGCGCGTGGATTACTCGGGCCGTTCCGTGATCGTGGTGGGGCCATCGCTGAAACTGCACGAGTGCGGGTTGCCCAAAAAGATGGCTTTGGAACTGTTCAAACCCTTTATTTACAACAAACTGGAAGAATTGGGTTATGCTACCACCATCAAGACGGCCAAAAAGGTGGTGGAAGAGGAAAACCCGGTGGTTTGGGACATCCTGGCGGACGTGTCCAGGGAACATCCGGTGCTGTTAAACCGCGCACCAACCTTGCACAGGCTGGGTATGCAGGCCTTTGAACCCGTGTTGATCGAGGGCAAGGCTATCCAACTGCACCCCCTGGCATGCGTGGCATTCAATGCTGACTTCGACGGGGACCAGATGGCGGTGCACCTGCCTCTGAGCCTGGAAGCCCAGGCCGAGGCAAGGGCGTTGATGATGTCGTCGAACAACGTGCTGAAACCTGCGGATGGCAGGGCGGTGATTACGCCCACCCAGGACATGGTTCTGGGGTTCTATTACCTGACCAGGAAGCGTCCGTTCGTCAAGGGGGAAGGCATGGTATTCGCCTCACCGGAAGAGGTCCGTGTGGCCTTTGACCATGGCGAGGCCGACATGCACGCTGCGATCAAGGTGCGGATTAATGGAAAGATGTACGATACCACGGTGGGCAGGACCCTGATCACGGAGATCATGCCGGATGTGGTTCCGTTTGAGATGTACAACAAGGTCCTGGACAAAAAGGGCCTGGCCGCGTTGATAGACTATATCTATCACCACGCCGGCAGCAAGGACACGGTTATCACAGCGGACCGTATCAGGACGTGGGGCTATCATTTTTCCACGATTTCCGGTATATCCATCGGCATAAAGGACATGAAAATTCCTCGTAACAAGAACGAGATCATCGAACGTACCAAAAAGGAAATCGCCCGGATCGAACAGGACCATGCCGAGGGTAACCTGTCCGAAAGTGAACGTTACAACAACGTGGTTGACAAGTGGTCGCAGGCCACGGACGAGGTGGCAAAGGCCATGCTCAAGGACATGAGCATTGACGTGGTGGAAGGGCCGAATGGTGAAAAGGTCGAGATGCCTTCATTCAACCCGATCTATATCATGGCCGACTCCGGAGCCCGAGGCAGCGAGAGCCAGATGAAGCAGCTGGCCGGGATGCGCGGCCTGGTGGGTAAGCCATCCGGCGAGATTATTGAAACCCCGATTGTGGCCAACCTGCGTGAGGGGTTGAGCGTGTTGGAGTACTTCATTTCGACCCACGGCGCGCGCAAGGGCCTGGCCGATACGGCGCTGAAGACGGCAAACTCCGGCTACCTGACCAGGCGACTGGTGGACGTGGTGCAGGACGTGGTGGTCAAGGAATACGATTGCGGGACCCTGGACGGCCTGGAGGTTTCTGCCCTGGTATCCGGCGGTGAAATACGAGAGCCCCTGGAGGACAGGATCGTGGGCAGGGTGGCCCTGGACGATGTATTGGACCCGTATAGCGGCGAGGTGATCGTAGAGGCCAACAAACTGATCGACAGGAATATTGCCAAGCGCATAACGGAGGCCGGTATTGACAAGGTGAAGGTGAGGTCCGTGTTGACCTGCCGTACCAAGGGCGGGGTATGCGTGTTGTGCTATGGGCAGGACATGGCGCATAACCACCTGGTCAACGTGGGCGAGGCCGTTGGCGTTATGGGTGCCCAGTCGATCGGCGAGCCCGGCACCCAGTTGACAATGCGTACATTCCACAGTGGCGGTGCTGCCGGCGTGGTCCAGCAGTCCTCCATCGAGGCCAACAAGTCCGGTATTGTACACTTCGACGCCTTGCATACGATCCAGCGCAGCGATGGCTCCCAGGTCGTTATGAGCCGCAGCGGCGAGATCGTGATCAAGGACGAGCAGGGCCGTGAGCGTGACAAGTACCAGGTGCCTTACGGCGCCATACTGTCCGTGGCTGAGGGCGACAAGGTCGAGGTGAACCAGACGCTGGCCCACTGGGACCCGTGGTCCAACCCAATCCTGACCGAGGTGGCTGGCAAGGTCAAATTCCAGGACTTGATCGAGGGGGTGTCCTACGTGGAAACCCTTGACCAGACAACCGGTTTGTCCAAAAAGACCACGATAGAAACCAAGGATGCGTCATTGAAGCCGAGCATTCGATTGACCACGGAAAAGGGTCGTGCAATAAAGGTGCCCGGTACCAAGCACGAGGCGATATATTCGCTGCCCGTGAGGGCCATCATCATGGTGGAGGAAGGCGACATGGTGGATGCCGGCTCCCTGCTGGCCAAGATCCCCAAAGAGACCACGAAGATGCGTGACATTACAGGTGGTCTGCCCCGCGTTGTGGAGTTGTTCGAGGCACGTAAGCCCAAGGACCACGCCATTATCAGCGAGATCGACGGCACGGTCCGCATATCCGACGCCAAGGTCAAGGGAAAAACACAGGTAACAGTGGAACCGGAAATCGGGTTCAAAAAGGACTACCTGATCCCCAAGGGCAAATACATCAGCTTGCGGGACGGTGATTTTGTCCGTGCAGGTTCGCCCCTGATGGAAGGCTCCCCGGACCCCCACGAGATGCTGCGCGTTTTGGGTGTGCATCCTCTGGCCCAGTACCTGGTGGACGAGGTCCAGCAGGTGTACAGGTTGCAGGGTGTGCGTATCCACGACAAGCACATCGAGATCGTGGTACGCCAGATGCTGCGTTGGGTCAAGGTGATGGACCCCGGTGATTCCCACTTCCTGGAAGGCGAATACGTTGACAAGTGGCGATTTGACGAGGAGAACGACCGTTTGATCAGGCAGGGCAAGGAACCGGCCAGTTCAATCCCAACCCTGTTGGGCATCACAAAGGCCAGTTTGAACGTGGAGTCATTCCTGTCAGCCGCATCGTTCCAGGAGACGACCAAGGTCTTGACCGAGGCATCCCTGTCCGCCAAGACAGACCACCTGAGAGGCCTGAAGGAAAATGTACTGATCGGTGGGTTGATACCCGCCGGTACAGGGTTCAAACCTTTACGCCGCCAGGTGGAGGTAAAGATAGTGGAACCCGAAAGCGATCAGAATACCGAACAACCGGCAGGATGATTCCCGCCTGGTGCCTTAGGCAAGGCATTGCAACCGGCATTGCTGCGCCATAATCGGAAAAACGTAACAGAATTTTTACGGCGTGTTCGTCGTTTGTTTATGTAAAAAACGTGTTATTGTTCGCATACGCAATCATTAGATTCTCGTCCGGATGTGGCATACTTCGTATTACCATAGGCACCAATATTGATTCTGCATCCATTTGGGCTGGGTTCATTACAGAATGGGTCCTTTGGGTCACCTCGATCGATGGCATCTGAAGATGGAAGCAATTTGAAACTCTCCGGGTCCCTGAAGCGAGGATTGTCCCCGGTCAGATTACTATTGTCCAGGTTACCCCCATATGCAATGCCCTTGCTACATTTTGATTCCAGTGAGTAATATGCAAGGTTGACGTCAGTTTGACCGGAACTATTATAAATGCAATATTTATCGGATTCATAAAAAATGCAATTCCTGATGTTACTTTGCTTTGGTGGGCTATCGAAATAGACCCCGTAATCATTGAATGCAATGGTATTGTTGACCAGGGTTACAGCCGAGTCAGGTCCGTAGATACCTATGCCAGAGCCCTTTACGTGTGCGATTATACTGTGTGTTATGCTCATCCCGATACAAGAAGTGATTCTGATACCCTGGGAATCACTGCCGTTTATATCGGTTGCCATGTCAGCATCCAGGTCCGTACCGGAACATATTTCCAGGTCATAACCGGATGCCGGTCCATTTTGTTTGGTGCCATGGCCTCCGGCAATATCAATGACCTTATTATTGGTAATTTTATTGATGTGTTCTGATTTCTTGAGCCCGGAAAGTGATATGCCAATGGCACCGCCACCTGTTAATTTATCTGGAAACGACGCTGTTTCCCCGCCGGTAACCTGGCTGACCATGTTTGAATCCAATATTAAATCCGATGCGTCTCCTATCTGTATCCCCGTGGCATTTCCCGGTGCGCCTGGGTACATGGCAAGCCCTGTTGTTGCGCCAGTAATATTGGTGATAATGTTTTTGCTGAACGCATTACGGAGTCCTTGATACGATTCAATCCCAACGGCTGAACCACCGTTACCACCGTGGTGTGTTCCTATATAACCTTGGGATGGACCGCCCATAACCGGATATTTGCCATCACCAATAATATTGCCCGCAATTACGGTATCAGAGCACTTTACCAGGCGGATGCCGGTTGCAGGGCCTCCATCGCCTGAATCCCCGCCAACAAATCCTCCAAGATACCCCAGACCGCCAGTGCCCCCTTTGATGTTGCTTATATGACAGTTTTGAATGTGCATACCCTTGCCGCTGTCCGCAAAGATTCCAATGGATTCGCCCCCGAAACCTCCGGTGATAGTAGTGTCTTTGGTATCTTTGACATCGCCACCCCGGCCACCGTGTATGGATTCGATGTTTACACCCTTGGCGTTGCATGATTGGCATGACTCGTCAAAATAGATGCCCACGGCCGTACCACCGGGACCAGGCCATTTTGTGGATAATCCATCCCCTGCAACGACCTGGGTAAGGCCCCCGGATTCGATGTCAATGGCGGTGCAGGCTGACACATAATATCCGGCTGCCATGCCACCAGGTGAAATCGTGTGGGTGTTGGTCTTGGTATTTACGGCCAACCACCCGCCACCAGCAGCGAGGTCATCGATTTTTATATCCTTAAATGCGCAGGTATTGGATTTCAACGCCCATACGCCCAGTGCCTTTGCACCGGGTTGGGCACCCTCCTGGCAATTACTATGGCCACCGGCCCTCAGGTTGCCAAACGAGCCTGTGGTAAATGTATTGCCCTCGGACGCATCCAGGTAAACCCCGATTGCATCCCCTGGCGCGGCGCAGGTGTATCCCTTGCCGGCCACTCCGCCAACGATCTTATCCACGGTGACGTCCTGGAATGTGTTGCCTTGTGAATCCAGGATGTAGATGCCCGCAGCCTTTCCACCGGTACCTGCGTCCAGTCCGTTGTCCCCTGCTCCACCACCGGTCCCGCCTGTAACCGATGTAATCGTAAGTTCCTGGAGCATACAGTTTTTGGCTTTGTCCATGTATATACCCGCCCCGATGGCGCCATTTCCCGCCACATACGCATCAGGGCCGGCACCACCGGTCACCTCCTCGATGTCCAGGCCTGTAATGTTCGCACCCTGGCTGTTATACAGGTAGAGTCCTGCCCCCATGCCCCCATCCAGGCCCGTGGGCTGGTCCCCTTCTGAAACCTTCCCCAATCCGCCTGTTATGTCTGTTGCCTTGCATTCTTCTATGTCCATGTCCCTGGTGTTTTCCAGCCAGATTCCCACGGCCTGGTCACCGTTACCGTCTGATGCATGGACCTTGGTTACCTTTACATTGGATATTGTACCGCCCCGGATTTGATGACCATCCGTGCCCTGTACATGTATGCCTGACATACCGCCTGTCACGGTGAGACCGCGGATTGTTATTCTGTCCACCTTTACGTTTATCGTATCGCTGGTTTTCGTTGTGTTTTGAATAATTGTCTTGTCCTGTCCCGCCCCCTGGATGGTCAGGTCAGACAGGGCCATACCCTTGGCATTTTTGGATATAACCAGCCCCTTGGTCAGGCAGGTCCCTGCCTGGATAGTGATCGTGTCGTGTGGCTCTGCCTTGGCCAGCGCAGCCTCCATGCTATTGAAAGGACGCGTTTTACTGCCATCACCGCTTTCCGGAAACATACAATTCACGTACCATGTGCTTACCTTGTGCTCGCAACCGTTGTCATCATTACCATCGTTGTTGGAGTACCCTGGTTCGCACGCCTCCACTTTGCACTGCCCCTCTTTACATGTTGGTTTTGCGTGTTGCAATACGCATTTGTGGCCGCAATCCCCGCAGTTATTCAAGTCCGTGTCCAGGTGAAATGCCTCGTCTGTCCGTCCATTGCAGTCGTTATCCAGGTGGTCGCACGAAACCTCCTGTGCTTCGTAATCCTTGACCGCCTGGTAGTCGCATACATAGACCCTTTTGGCTGTATCACATTTCCAAGGCACGCCTTTCTGGCACACCCCCTTGGTCTTGCACATCGGTTTATTGTTCGGTATGTGGGTGCACGTGCCATCACTGCCACATACGTCTTTTGTGCATACGTTGCCATCATCGCATTCCGGCCTCGCTCCCTTCCAGCACGAACCACCACAGCCATCCGATCCGCATTCCTTGTTTGCGCAATGGGCTGCGTAATTGCAAGGCAAACCATCGAAACACCGCTGGCCGTTACCCAGTTCGGTATTGTCAGCCACATTGGTCCACTCATCCCGGGCCTTGGAACTATCGCAGACTTTACACGGATTACCCGGGGACTTATCGCCATCCTTATAGCACGTGTTGCCAATCATGCAGTATCCTGGCTGCACCACGTGCTGGCAATGGCCGTTGGTATCGCAGTGATCCTCCGTGCAATCGAGTCCGTCATCACACGACAACACCGCCTGGCAAAAACCCTTTGAATCGCATCGTCCCGTGGAGCATGGCTTTGGGGTCTTCAACGTGCATAACGTGCCTTCGGGTTTGAAATCAACGGCGCATACACCTTCCTCAACCCCTGTTATGTCCACGCAGTCCCTGGACATGCCCTGTGGCATTTCACATGATACTTCCCCCTGCTGGTCACGCATGGCATCAACCATTGTATCTGCAATATCGGTGTCAGGAGCGGTGTCAAAATTTGATGTGTCTGTTACATCCTGTTTTCCGGCCAGGTCCGGCGTGTCATTGGTAACATCCGGTATGCCGGTATCCTGAATGGTCTGATTCACTTCACCAGCCGCAGCATCCTGGTTTTGCAGGTCAATCCCATTGTCCTTGAATTGCCTGTTATCAGGCAGAAAGGTTGTACAGGACACGGCATACAGCAGCATAAACAAGGTCAATACACCTGGCATCGACAATCTGTGCGGTCGTCCTATTTTATTGAAAGAAAGGCGCATGAGTCCTCCGTCATTTCCTCTCTTTTCAAAATACCGAATTTTGTATTTTTTGTAAATAAAAAGGGCTTTTCAGGAATTAGCCTGGAGGGTGACCGACACTGAAGGCCAAAAAGTGTTTAAAATTCCCCGCCCCCGTCCACCTATCCGTACCCGTGGCCGTTGACCGAGGCCGTGGCCGTTGACCGAGGCCGTGACCGTGGAGCGCAGGCCGCCGGCCTGCTTGTAACCCAGGCGACTCGCCTGGTCTCTCAGCCGTTGTCCGTGGCCGAGGCCGTGTGATCCCGGTGAAAACGAAATCTGTGGAGCGCAGGCGGCCTGAGGGTGTGTAAAGTCTTACCTGGGATCGCCGGCTTCCAGCCGGCATCTTGAATTGTCTTTGTGTTTCAAGGCGTTGCAAAATACACAAATTTTCGGATTCGTCACTAAATCTATCAAAACAACACCCTCGTCCTCGCCCGTATTTTCCGTGACCGTGGCCGTGACCGTTGGCCGAGTCCGTGGCCGTTGGCCGAGTCCGTGGCCGTTGGCCGAGTCCGTGGCCGTTGACCGAGGCCGTGACCGTGGAGCGCAGGCCGCCGGCCTGCTTGTAACCCAGGCGACTCGCCTGGTCTCTCAGCCGTTGGCCGAGTCCGTGGCCGTACCCGTGGCCGAGGCCGTGACCGTGGAGCGCAGGCCGCCACGATGAGGGTGTTGATTTGATGGCAAATTCAGGGCGGATTTAGACCAGCCCCTACGAATATTGTGTAAATTCAATCTGTTACATGACAAGACAAATTGCGTGTTGTGTAATATCACGACTTTGTAACACCATCCTTCCGGTATGCTCGGTTTGATGGTGTCTCGTTGGTAACAATCTTTGTATTTTCAATGATTTATAAAATGTTGTCCAAAAATCGGTACCCCTTGCCCTCAAATTTGACATCCAATTTGGGTATTTCTGTCATTTTATTGCCTTTTGCTGGTTACTTTTTCCGGACCACTTTGTATAATGCCCCCGTGGAATGGACGCTCATAGTAGCCTTCGCATCACTTGCCGCGGGTTTCCTTGGCTCCATGATGGGAATTGGTGGCGGTGTGATTATTGTGCCAACGCTCGCCGGCTTTTTGGGCGTGGACATACGCCTGGCCGTAGGTGCCAGCCTGGTGGCCGTAACCGCAACCAGCAGCGCTGCGGCCGCGGCATTCGTGCGTGACAAACTGACGAATGTACGCCTGGCCATATTCCTGGAGTCCGCCACCACTACCGGGGCCGTAATCGGGGTCATGGTGGCCAGCCATGCGCCCAGGCGGTTGTTGGCCTTGATGTTTATCGCGGTCTTGCTGTTTGCCGCCTACAATATTTTCCGGCGCAGGCACGCAGGTCACCTACCAGTAGGCAGCGGTGGCAAATGGGAAAACAGGTTGGAGTTGTCCAGCAGTTACGTTGACGAATCCACCGGCCAGGAAATAGTTTACGGTATGCGGCATATCCCCGTTGGCTGGTTTTTGATGCTGCTCGCTGGCATGATGAGCGGTATGCTTGGCATAGGTGCCGGTGTCCTGAAGGTCCCCACCATGGACGCTGCCATGGGTCTGCCTGCGAAGGCGTCCTCTGCAACATCGAATTTCATGATTGGCGTGACCGCGGCCAGCGGGGCAGTAACCATGTATTTCATGGGATACGTAAACCCCATGCTCGCAGCGCCCGTGGTCATGGGTGTGTTTCTGGGTGCCCTGGCAGGGTCCAGGCTGATGCCCAAGGTTAAGGATGGCCGAATCCGCCTGTTGTTCGTACTGGTTTTGCTGGCAGCGGCAACGGAAATGACGATAAAACAATTCAAGGGCTGACATGGAAAACGGACAAGAGACCGAACGCGATGTTGAATTGAACAAGCGTATCGCCTGGATACTCCGTACTGCCGTGACCGTTGCCTTTTTGCTGACCCTTGCGGGATACGTGTTTTTGCTGACCAGTACTCACCACATCGCCGTTTCCTGCAAGGACCTGCAACCGTTCCCACCGTCCCGGTGGCATCACTCTGGTCCTGCACTGCTGATGACCGCGTTGGGCGTATTGGGCTTTATCGCCGTGCCCGTCAGCCGGGTCGTTTATAGCGCCTTCTATTTCCTGGGCCGGAAAAATCTTACGTATGCGCTGTTGTCCTTTTATGTCTTTTTGATGGTAGGGATCGGCATCCTGGTTGGCAGTATGGGGTAATGGTTATTGTTGCTTTGTAACGTATTCCGTCGGGATACAGTAATGCGCGTCCAGAAACGGCATGCAAACCGCATCCTTACCGCACACGGCAGCAGGTCCTGACAGGGCCTTGGGGTCGTCGGGCGTGCATTTCTTTGTGCAAAACGGTGTGGTTACGGCAGTGTCACCCGTGGCAGGGTCCTGGTAATTGTACATGAGGCATGGGTTGTTCCTGCACTCCGGGTGGTCATCCACGATGCAGGATGCCTTGCAGTCCACACCCAGGTCCTTGCATTTCCCATCCATCACCTTTTGTTCGCATTCCCCCTGCATGCCCTGCGGCATGGGACAGGCAGCATAGTCGTTTTCCTGCCCGCACGACAAAACCAACAGCGCACCCAAAACTATAAACACGGTCGTTAATAATTTTTGCATCTTCATCCCCCTATAGGGTCCTCCCTATAATTAGCAGATTATTTCCATTCTGACAAATGAAAACCCAAATTACTTGTTTAAATTCTGGAGATGGACTTCGCCTGATGGGTCGCGTGTTGCAACCGATTTCCGAATTTAGTCAGGTAATTTGGGTCGAAGTCAGTTCCGTTGCCTTGGATAAGACGTTTACCCCGCTCATAGCCTTGTGTCTGAACCCATTTCAGCAACCTTGGCATCAAGTGGCAATTTGTTATGAAATATCCCGCGACCTATTGACAATCTTTTTTGCTTTGATGTTTAATGTATCAAGTGTTGCCCGTTGCACCAGAAGGTGATTTATGAAGGCATTATCAGCGTTAATTGCGATTGTTGTGTTAATTGCGGGGACGTCGGTTCAGGCAAAAGACATATTCAGGGCGCCGCCACCGCCTGACACCGGCCCCAAGATTGTCAGTTCAATGGGTGGCGCAATCGTGCCCTTGCATAGCAGAATCCTGGATGCGGGTACCGGGTTTCCGTCCGCCGTGTTCGTGCGTTATCACATCCCCATTACCTCGAATTTCGAGATAGCCCCCCTGTTTTCGTTTGACTATGCCATTGATACCTATATAGATGTCAGCAATACATTTGGCGCTGTCATCAAACTGTCTTTATATTCTTCGCCAAAATTCCAGTTAGCCGTGTGTGCCGCGCCTGCCCTGCGCATAGGGTATTATCACTCCGGTTGGGGGTTTTCTTTCGTGCGCTCCAGGATATTCGGGCAGGGGGCGGACCTTGCCATTCAGTTGGGGCTGCCACAGGTGCTGATGACCATTCCTATCAATCGCAAACTGGTGCTTGACGCAGGCATGAAGATCCCCATTGCATTCTTTGCATATCCCAATTTTGTGGCCAGCATCCCGATCCTGTTTTATTTCGGTGTAGAATACAGGGTATTAAACAAAATGAATTTCTTTTTTATTACGGATTTTGGCCCGGATATCCTGGCGGCAACAGGCCGCAGCGACACGGAATTCAAGGCGGACCTCCTGCTGGGCATTTCATACCGGTTTTGAATGCAGCCGTTTGGAGTGTGTTGAAAATGTCAAGCCTGGGATCGCTGGCTTTTAGAGGGGGTTGAGAAAGTCGTTATATTACACAACACACAAATCCCCTTGGATTACATAACACACTGAATTTACACAATATTCGTAGGGCCAGGTTTTGAACCCGCCCTGAATTTGCCATCAATTCAACACCCGCTTCCAGCAGGCATTCTTAAATATCTTTGATTTCAGCATATCACATATTACAAAACACTCGATATCGTATCTATCCCGGATTTAGACAAGTAATTTGGGTTGACGGGCAATCCACTGCACGACCCTGGTAATTTTCTTGCGATTTAGTTAACAGCAGGCGATCATGTACGGGGTGACTCGTGGGAAAACTGTTCAAGACCCTGTTTTTGATATGCCTGGTTGCGCTTTTGACAGGTGCGGTATGGGTGTACCGGGAATATCTCCGGGGATTGCCGTCGATACCGTCGTATTTTCAGTGGGCTGCCCGGGTCCCCAAGACCAGCAAAGTATATGCAGCGGACGGCAGGTTGATCGCCCAGTTTTACTTGCAGAAACGTACGTTAATCCTGCCTGATGCGATACCGGACAACCTGAAACTGGCCGTGCTGGCCGCGGAAGATGCGGGTTTTTTCAAGCACGGGCCAGTAAGCCCTATATCCGTGCTCAGGGCCTTGTTGATTGACCTTTTGTACGGCAGGGTCAAACAGGGTGGCAGCACGATTACACAGCAGGCGGTCAAAGTGATATTCCTTAGCAATAAACGCACACTTCACCGCAAAATCCGGGAACTGGTGCTGGCATACATGCTGGAACGCAGGATGACCAAGCAACAAATCCTGTCGGTTTACATGTCATCCGTTTACCTGGGACTTGGGAATATCGGTTTCGAGGAGGCCGCCGAATTCTATTTGCACAAGGACTGCGAGGCATTGACGATCCCGGATGCCGCCCTGCTGGCAGGCATGATTTCCTCGCCGGAACGAAATAATCCTGTGACGCATCCGGAGCTTGCGGAACAGCGTCGGCTAATAGTGCTGGACAGGATGTTGAAAAAGGGATTCATCGACAGGAAAACCTGGCAAGCGGCACGCGTTCAGCACCCGGTTGTGTATTCCAGGCCTCGTCCGAGCCTTGGTACCGCGCCCTATTTTGCATCCATGGTGCGTAAGCAGTTGAGGCTGTTGCTGGGTGATCATAGCCTGGAAACAGAGGGCTTGCGCATCTATACGACCCTGGATACCGGGGTGCAGGCATATGCTAATTGGGTCGAGGCGTTGGGACTGGCGCATTTGTTCAGGCAGGGCAGGCGCAGGCTGGCCGATGAGAACCATGCGCACAAAACCGTGGGAAACGCCCAAATCATTGGCTGCGATGCCCGGGCCGGTCACTGGATTGTCAGGACTGACAAAAAGGGCCTGAAAGTCAACATACCTTTTGCCTGGGCACAGCGGTTGTTTTTTTCTGACCTTGCCCCATGCGCAGTCAAGGGACGCGTCAGGTTACGCGCCATATTACACCAAAGCGACGGTACACTGACCGGCATCCCCGTGTTCGGACCGCAGGCGGCCATCACCGTGATCGACCCCACGGACTTCAGCGTGGTTGCCATGACCGGAGGCGAATCGTTCGATGCCAGCCGATTTAACCGTGCTGTCAACGCCATCAGGCCGGTGGGCTCCGTTGCCAAGCCGTTTATCTATGCCGTGGCCCTTGACACGGGCAAGGTTGCACCGGGGCAGACATTCCCAAACACCCCTCTTGCGCTGCGGGCGGGCGGCGGCAGGTGGTGGAGGCCATCGAATTACGAGGGTTTCGATAACAAAAATTACACGTTGGAACAAGCACTTGCATACTCGATCAACGTTATAGCGATCCGGGTTCTGCTGCGAACCGGTATTACGGCGGTATCCGAATTTTTTACGCGCCTGGGCATACACGCCCGCGTCCCCCACAACCTGTCGCTGGCACTGGGCAGCCTGGAAACCAGTCCCATGGAGGTTGCCGGCGCCATGGGACTGTTTGCGCATAACGGCATGTACGACCGGCCGTTTTTGATCCGCCAGGTCATGACATTTGACGGCAAACTCCTGTTTCGGCACCATGCCAGGCCCAGGCGTGTCCTGCAAAAGTGGGTTGCACGCAAAGTCCGTGAATATATGCACGCCGTTACCACCTATGGAACAGGACGCAGTATGGCTGGGATCCCGGATGCATGGGGCAAAACAGGGACAACGAACCGGTCACGCGAGGTCTGGTTTGCAGGCGGATGCGCAGGCATGACAATGGCTGTTTACGTGGGTTACGACGACCGTTTGCCCATGCCGCACGCCACGGGTGCGAATACGGCTCTGCCATTTTTCAAGAACCTGTGCCTGTTGCTGCATAAAAGGTGATGGATTCGTAATAAATCAAGCACAACAAATTAATCCATAATAAAATCAATGTGTTACAGGGACTTGGATGACCAGAATCGGACTTTTGACGAGTCCATCTTGTATTTAATAAGGTGTCATGTTGTCGTGTTCTACCCGGACATGGGCCGCCAGGTTGGGTTTTACATTAAGCGATGCAATCTGATCACGATTTTCTGGGGATTGGGGTATGTTTTTAGCAGGTTGTCAATCCTGGTTTTGATGGGCATGGACCGCTTCAACGCCTTTTTCGAGAATTCTTTGCGTTGTTCGGGTGACATGGCCCGGAACATGTCCATCCCGTTTGCGTGCAGGCGAATCAATTGTTTTTCGTGCGCCTTTATATACTTATCGAGTGCATGCACCGCGGCATCGGTGTTGCCTGCATTTTTTTGCAGTATATTCGCGGCAACCTGAAGATTTTCGATTGTCCGGTCCAGCATCCGATCAGCCCGGCTTCTGCAGCCGAGCATCAACAAAAAGGAGGTAATCACTAAGAATGAGGGCAGTGCGAAAGGGGGGACTTGAACCCCCACAAGCTTGCGCTTACAAGAACCTGAATCTTGCGCGTCTACCAATTCCGCCACTTTCGCATCCAAAGCAAGCATATTGTAATCTGATTGACATTTTTGTCAAGTCTTTTTTGCATTCGTTGACAGAGACCGTGCGGGTCGCAGGCGGCCACGATGAGGGTGTTGATTTGATGGATGTAGTAACGAATGCGGTAATTTGTGTTTTTTGTAATGCCTTGAAATACAAAGATGATTTAAGATGCCGGCTGGAAGCCGGCGATCCCGGGGCGAACAATTCCAACATACCGAGGACGTCCGTCCTCCAACGGCCACGGCCACGGAAAAGGCCGGCAGGATGCCGGCCCCACTCGGCCAACGGCCACGGCCACGGTCTCGGCCAACGGCCACGGCCACGGCCACGGTCTCGGGCTTCTGGTATCGGGTGTCGGGACGCAGCCTGCGGCTGCTGCGGGACGGCCCTGCGGACCTTTCGGGAAGGCTCCGGTTGCAACCGGAAACCCCGGCCACGGTCACGGTCACGGAAAAGGCCGGCAGGATGCCGGCCCCACTCGGCCACGGCCTCGGT
>WGCQ01000230.1 GCA_015493765.1 Deltaproteobacteria bacterium | reverse complement strand
GGCAGGGACACAGTCGGACCCAGTAACCGATATGCATCGCATATCAACAAAAAATCTTGCAATTCAAAAAGCGCTATAAATGTATGTAAATGCGTCGCTATGGCCACCAAATGTTTGCCCTAATCCCCTGTACATGCATTTTGTCGGAATTGATGATTTTGACCCTTGGTTTTGTAACGGTTTGATAAATAACGCGTTCCAAAATTAACCTCACATCGAAGATTCCTCGTAATTTGGCGAATGCGGGTTGATTTTTAGCGCCCGATGTGTATACTATATCCTGCTTTGAACGTTGTTTTGCGGCAGGATTCGCAAGGCACGGCCCATTCGTCTAATCGGTGAGGACGCAGGCCTCTCAAGCCTGAAGAAGGGGTTCGAGTCCCCTATGGGCCACTATTGCACCTCGGGTGAAGTTATGTCATTGAAAATATACAACACTTTTTCACGCAAAAAAGAGCCCTTTGAACCGTTGAATCCGCCTGAAGTGGGCATGTACGTGTGCGGGATCACGGCCTACGACCTGTGCCACATCGGGCATGCACGCTGCTACACGGCGTTCGACGCCATATATCGATACCTGGTGTTCAAGGGATTCAAGGTAAAATACGTACGGAATTTCACGGACCTGGACGACAAGATCATCCAGCGGGCGAACGAAAAGGGCGTGGACATCAAGACCCTGGCGGACCAGAACATCGAGGCGTTCTACGAGGACATGGATACCCTGGGCCTGGTGAGGCCGGACGTGGAGCCCAGGGTAACCGAACACATGCAGGACATCATCGACGTGGTCCGGCGGATCATTGACAACGGCTACGGATACGTCAAAAACGGCAATGTTTACTTCAATGTCCAGGCCTATGACGGCTATTTGCAGTTGTCCGGCCGGAAGCTGGATGACATGGTCGCAGGCGCCAGGGTCGAGGTAAACGAGGAAAAGGAACATCCCCTGGATTTTGCCCTGTGGAAGGCGGCAAAGCCCGGGGAACCCTCGTGGGACAGCCCGTGGGGAAAGGGGCGCCCTGGTTGGCACATCGAGTGCACTGTGATGAGTACGAAATACCTGGGCCACCGTTTCGACATCCACGGCGGCGGTGCCGACCTGATATTCCCGCACCACGAAAACGAGCGGGCCCAGTCCTACGCCGCATTCGGCACGGACTTCGTGAAGTACTGGATGCACAACGGGTTCGTCACGGTCAGCGAGGAAAAGATGAGCAAGAGCCTGCACAATTTCCTCACGATCAAGGACGTAACGGCCATGTACTTTCCAGAGGCATTAAAATACCTTTTACTGTCAATGGGTTACCGTAAGCCCATAAATTACAGCGAGGAGGCCATGGCCCGCGCGGAAGACCGCATCGAGTACTTTTACGAGTCCATTGCAGCGGCACGCGAATACATCGACCGCCGTGGCGGCACAGTGGACCCGAAGGTGGTCCAGCAATCCATGGACAGGCTCGTGGACTACATGGATGACGATTTCAACACCGCGGGCGTGCTGGGCGGCTTGAACACGGATGTCAAGGCCCTGAACGAGGCATTATCGATCAAGGGCAAGGCACCGGCCAAGGCCGACCGCATTGCGTCCTTGCTGCAGGCCATAGAACGCCAGGGTGCGGTGCTGGGCCTGTTTACATCGGACCCGCAGTCCGTACTCGACGGCATCCGCAAGCGCCGGATTGCCGCACTTGGGGTCACGGAAGATGAGATCGAACAGGCCATCGAGGCACGCAAGGCTGCACGAAAGGACCGGGATTTCGAGCGGGCGGACGCAATCCGCAACGAACTGGCCGCAAAGGGAATCGTGATGATGGACACGCCCCAGGGCACGATCTGGAAGGCCAGGAGGCTGGGGGTAAACGATGAGTGAAATGAAAATACTGTACTATCCCCACGAGATACTCACCACGCCTGCCCAGGCGGTGGGGAATGTGGATGACGAAATCCGCAAGTTACTGGATGACATGGCGGAAACCATGTATCTGAACAAGGGATTGGGCCTGGCGGGCAACCAGGTGGGCCTGCTGAAGCGCCTCGTGTGTATCGACATCCCGGAGGACGAGGAGCAGGGGATCAAGGCCACGGGCTTGCTGCAGATGGTCAATCCCAGGATCGTGGAATCCGAGGGCGAGGTCGAGTTCCAGGAGGGTTGCCTGAGTTTCCCAGGGCTGTACATCGATGTACCCAGGGCTGCAAAGGTGACCTTCGAATACCTGGACAGGAACGGAAAACTCCAGACAGTGCACGCTGACGGCCTGCTATCAGTTGCAGTGCAGCATGAAATCGACCACACCAATGGGGTCGTTTTCATTGACAGGCTTACGCCCAAGGCACGCAAGCGGGCTTTGCGGGACTATGAACGTGCCAAACGGAAACTGGGTATCAATTGAAGGTCGTATTCGCAGGCTCACCCGAATTCGCAGTACCATCACTTCGTGCCGTAGTGGATGCAGGCCACGATGTGGTTCTGGTAATCACCCAACCGGACCGACCCAAGGGCAGGGGTATGCGAAAGGCCCCCACGCCGGTAAAGCGCGCGGCCATGGACGCGGGCATCCAGGTCCTTGAAGCCGAAAAGATAACCGCCAGATTGACTTCGCAGGTAAGATCGCTCACGCCTGACATCATTGCGGTAAGCGCATTCGGGCTGTTTTTGCCCAGGTCTTTTCGCAAGACCGCACAGGTGGCATGTATAAACGTCCACCCGTCTTTGCTGCCAAAGTACCGCGGTGCAGCCCCGGTCCAGTGGGCGATCATCAACGGCGAAAGGGGCACTGGCGTGTCGATCATGCACGTTGCATCAAAAATGGATGCCGGTGCAATCATCCTGCAGGAAAGCGAGCCCATTGACCCCATGGATACGACCATCACGCTGATGGAGCGCCTTGCAGCAAAGGGCGGGCGCCTGCTGGTCCAGGCCATCGACATGCTGGCAAAAGGGGAGGTCCAGGCAACGCCACAGGACGAAAACGCGGTGGTGTGGGCCAGGGCCTTGAAGCGGGAGGACGGTGCCATCGACTGGGACCGGGATGCGCATGAAATCCGGGACCAGGTACGCGGCATGGTGCCATGGCCTGTGGCATTCACCGTGCTGCCTGACCACAGGGTGATGAAGGTATTCCCGCACGTGGAACTGGTGACCCAGGCACTCGATGCGCAGCCCGGGGAGGTGCTCATGCTGGGAAAACGGGTGTGCGTGGCGTGCGGCCGCGGCGGGCTGGTGCTGGACAAGGTGCAACTGCCTGGAAAGAGGCAGGTGGATGCCAGGTCCATGATAAACGGCGGCGTGCTGCGGCCCGGCATGAGGCTTGGGGAATGAAACCATCCATTGCGGTACTCCTGTTAATAATCATTTCAGGATGCGCAAAAAAGCAACGTCATACACCACCCGTGGTAACGACAAAAGCCCACAAGGGCCTTGTGGCACAAAAGGCGAATTACACCCTGGACTGGTCCATTGAAAAGGACGGGAATATACTTGTCAAAGCCCATACTACAGGCACGGCGGACCAGGGCCTGTTTCATTTCGTTATGCAAAAGGATTCGGACATCCCCGGTGGAATCCACATCACACATCGCCTGGAGGTGTTCAGGACCAGGGACCAATTGTTTACACGCGTTGACGGCAGCCCGACCATACAATGGAGTTCATTCGTGGATGAGGACAAGGCCTTATGGAACCTGGCGTTCGGGGACGTGGACAGGTTGCTGCAATCCTTTGAATCCTGTTATTATCTCCTGAACCGGCAGGTCCATGCATCAAAAGGGGCATGCAAACCGGATTTCACTCACCCGGACATGCGCACAAGGGAATTAAAGAAATTGTGGCAGGGTGCCCAGGAAAAATCCTTCGATATCTCGGGCAGCAAAACGGATGATGGTGTGTGGACCGACCTGGCTATCAAACTTACCATCGGAAAAACAGTCCTGAGCATGCACCTTTCTGGCAAACCTGCACCACGCGCAGCAATCCAGGCACCCACAACCTGGATTTCCGACCGCAGGCAACGTCCCCAGGTCCTGTTACAGCATTTGAAGGGACTCATGGAATAAGATCACGGTCTCGGCCAACGGTCACGGCCTCGGGCGTCGGGTTCGGGTTTCGGGCCGCAGCCTGCGGCTGCTTTCGGGACGGCCCGTGGGCCTTTCGGGAAACTTCCGTTGTAACCGGAAGGTCACGTCCTCGGTTAACGGCCTCGGACTCGGCCAACGGTCAACGGCCTCGGGCGTCGGGTTCGGGTTTCGGGACGCAGCCTGCGGCTGCTTTCGGGACGGCCCGTGGGCCTTTCGGGAAACTTCCGTTGTAACCGGAAGGTCACGTCCTCGGTTAACGGCCTCGGACTCGGTCAACGGCCTCGGCCAACGG
>WGCQ01000229.1 GCA_015493765.1 Deltaproteobacteria bacterium | reverse complement strand
ACGTCGAGCATCAAACAACTGAAAGCGACACAGCAGATGGGCCGCTAACAACAACCGACTCCCAAATCTGCTCGAGGGCCCAGGGGCAGGTCGAGGCCGGCGAGGAATCAGGGAGGCAGGGACACAGTCGGACCCAGTAACCGATATGCAACGCATATCAATAAAAAATCTTGCAATTCAAAAAGCGCTATGAATGCATGTAAATTCGCTGCTATGGACACCAAATGCTTACCCTAATCCCCTGTACACGCGTTTTGTCAGAATGGGCGATTTTGACCCGGAATTTTGCAATGCTTTGATAAACAACGCATTCTAAAAATATCCTGTATCGAAGATTCCTCCGGTTTTAATTGCCCTTGACCTGAATGCGTTGTATGGTTATCATTGCCTCGTCAAGGAGGTGGCCATGTCTCAGGCACAAAAAAGTATAGAAATCAATTGTTCGGCAGCACATTTCTACAGCGTCCTGACCGGCTTTGAAAAACAAAAGGATTTCGTCTCTGACCTGCAGGATGTCAAATTGCTGTCAAAGGAAGGTGAAACCTACACGGTGCGCTACAAGGTCCGACTGATAAAGGAAATCGAATACGACCTGAAGCATATCGGGGAACCCAACAAGCGCATGACCTGGAAGTTGCTCAAGGGCCAATTTATGAAGGTCAACGAGGGCAGTTGGGACATCGAGGAACTGGGGCCTGATAAGATCCGCGCGACCTATTCGATCACGCTGAAATTGTCCGCACTGGTGCCTTCATCCGTCACTACTCAACTGGCCCAATTGGGGCTGCCCAAGATGCTCCAGGAATTCAAGACCTACGCTGAATCCACGTACAAGGGGGCTTAGATGTCCAGGATGCAAGGCCTGGAAATGGTGGTCATAGGCAGAACCCACTATTTCGAGATCCACTACGAGGATGGCAAATACCTGGACCCGGCAGGCAAGGAGGTCGAGGAACTGTTGGACCTCACTTGTTTCAGTTGCGGAAGCCCCTATTTTTCCCTGGACGGGGACGAGCAGATCGAGTTTTGTCCTAATTGCGGGGCCTTTTATCGCAGGGAATTTCATGCACTTGCCGACCTGTTGGAGTGGGCCAGGAGCCAAAACTGGGGCTTTTTAAAGTATTCGGGCAACCATGCGTTTGCAGTGCCGATAAACGGCCTGTGGGAACTACGTTTCGAGCCCAACGAAAGGGCTTTACTGGCAAAGGGTTACACCGACTTTCACCTGGTAGCATAGGGGGTAAATAGCAATGCAGAAGGTTGGAATCATCGGAGGCTCAGGCCTGTACCTGTTGAAGGACCTGAAGAATTCCAGGAAGATTGAACTGGACACGCCGTTTGGTAAGACATCAGCACCTGTGTTGACAGGTGCCCTGAACGATGTGGAAATCGGGTTCATACCGCGCCACGGCGAGGGACACACACTGTTACCCAGTGAAATTCCGTTTCGGGCAAATATATGGGCATTGAAAAAACTCGGATTCGATCGCGTCATATCGGTTAGCCTGGTGGGTAGCATGCAGCCGGAAGTCAGGCTGGGAGTGCCCGTAATCATAGACCAGTTTATTGACAGGACCTTTCAACGCAACAACACTTTTTTTGGTGATGGCGTGGTAGGACACGTATCCATGGCCCAACCCGTGTGTCCTGCCGTGCGCGAGGCCTTGATTGAGGCTGCGCAGAGGGCCGGTATCGAGGTACGCAAACAGGGGACCTACCTGTGCATCGAGGGACCCCAGTTTTCCACGCGTGCGGAAAGCCTGATGTACCGCGATGTGGGTGTGGACGTGATCGGCATGACCAATATGCCAGAGGCCAAACTAGCCAGGGAGGCACGGATACACTATGCCACGATTGCCTTGCCAACGGACTATGACTGCTGGCACGAGGCCGAGGAGGCAGTGACCGTGCAGCAGGTTATGCGGGTCGCATCCGAAGGACTGGACAAGGTTGTAAGGATTCTGAAGGAACTTTTCCGGGCACCGGATTTTGGTGCTTGCGGCTGTCGTGAGTGGACCACTGGCATGGTCATGACAGACCCCCAAAAAATACCCGAGGATGTACGAAAGAGGCTTGACTTTATTTTAGAGGAGGCGAAATGAGCCTGATAGTAGTGGGTTCCATTGCCTATGACCGTATCGAAACACCGGCCCTTCCGGAAGGCGTCAAGGTGCTGGGCGGTTCTGCAACGTATTTTTCCGTGGCCGCATCATTTTTTACCAGACCGGGCATGGTCGGAGTGGTGGGTGATGATTTTGCCGATGAGGACATGCGCTTTTTGAATGAGTGCGGCATCGATACATCGGGGATTACACGCAGCAAGGGCAAAACATTCTTCTGGCACGGTCGCTATCATGCGGACATGGAAAGCCGTGACAGCCTGGATACGCGCCTGAACGTATTCGAAGGATTCAAACCGGAGTTACCCGACGCCATGCGCAGCCCGGACATCCTGTTTCTGGGCAACATCGCACCGGTGTTACAACTGTCCGTGCTGGAACAGATGAAGAATCGTCCATTCGTGGCCGCCGATACGATTGACCTGTGGATTAACACGGCCATGGATGACCTGCTTAAGGTCATAGGCCGGGTCGATTTGTTCTTTCTGAACGAGGAAGAGGCATTCAGGATTACGGATGCACCAACCCTGGCCGGTGCTGCAAGGGCATTGCTGAGCATGGGACCAAAGGCAGTGGTCGTAAAACGCGGTGATGCCGGAGCCCTGTTGTTTACAACGGACGGCTGGGCGTTCGTACCGGCATGGCCACTTGATGCCGTGACTGACCCCACCGGTGCAGGTGACAGTTTTGCCGGTGGGATGCTGGGTTTCATGGACAAGGCAGGTGATCACTCCTTTACCGCGATGCGTGCAGGCCTGGTAACGGGTTCAGTTGTTGCATCATTCTGTGTCGAGGGCTTTGGTCCCAGGCACCTGACTGCCGTGGACAGACACGCCTTTGACGCAAGGGTACAGGGCTTTGTGAAGGCCGCGCGGTTTGACGATTCCATGCTGCCGAGGCTGGGGGGATGACTGACCCGGGTACAGTCCGCGACAAGGCCATGGGAGGGCTTTACACCGCTCTCTCGTTTCAGCCGTTCAGCCGGCTCATGGGCAGGACCGCTGCATTGCGTGTGCCCCGTCCGTTGCTAAAATCCATGGTCCGGGCGTATTGCCGCTGGTTCAACGTGGATATGTCGGATGTGTTGTACGAGGACTGGCATTCGTTCAACGACTTTTTTACCAGGCGCCTGAAACCGGAAAGCAGGCCCGTGGACCCGGATCCAAACGTGATTGTATCGCCTGCCGACGGTATTGCCCAAAGCACGGGGACCATCAAACAGGACACGGCATTGCAGGTAAAAGGTATGTCTTACAGCGTCTCGGAACTGCTCGGGGACCCTGATCAGGCCAGGCGTTTCGAGGGCGGCACCTTTTACACGGTTTACCTGCGCCCGGCCGACTACCACAGGGTACATGCACCCGTAACATGCCGCATTGTATCCGCCAGGCACATCCCGGGCAGGCTGTTTTCGGTAAATCCGAAGGTCACGCGTTACTGCAACAATCTCCTGTCCCGCAACGAGCGGGTTATTTTGACCCTGGAAACCAAACAGTTCGGCGAAATGGTCCTGGCCATGGTGGGGGCCACCGGTGTTGGCGGCATCGAAGTGCACGGATTCCCCGAAATCAACGAACGGACGCGCAACCAGCCCGGCTTTTTTGCGCCCAGGGTACCCATGCCCCGCAAGAAAGGGGCTGAAATCGGCATGTTCAACATGGGTTCCACGGTTGTATTGTTTACCTCTGCAAAACTACACCGGACAGGCCCACAAATCGGCTCTGAAATACACCTTGGACAGGCAATCCTGAAACACTGACCGTGCGACTCCTTGATTTGATACATTTTCGGCGAACCGCCAGGTAACCCACACACTGTCCGACAAACAATCCCCTTTTCAGGCCAGGTGCACGGACTTGCCGTTACAGGACACCAAGGTAATTTTTTCAGGAAAATTGGCGTAGTTGTGCGGAATCAGTTAGTTCTGGCACTCGTATGCACCGGCGTCAGGATAGGGCGTGGTCCCGCTGCCACCGCCATTCTTGTAATCCACCCTGGGTTTGCCATTAATGTCGGTGGAAAGCCCCTTCGCGCCATTCCCCAGGTCAACCGCGGGGGAAGTGCTGCATTGCAGGTTAAGTTTACCACTGTCCGGGGCGTAGAATTGGGGGTCCTCGGTTTTCAGATTGGTCCCTGCCTCAAACCCGTAGGGGGTTAACACCTGGTGCACCACCGAGTACTCCGCATGGACGGTGTAATCCGTACCATCCCTTCCATTGATCTCCTTGTAACACCCAGCTCCCGTGCAACTATCGTCACCAAGAGCACAGTTGTACAGATTGATCTCTATGACATTACCCGCAGCAGCAACAGCGCCACCATTATTAGCGGAATTCTTGGCAAAAGAAGCACCTGTAACATTGATTGGATTAGGATTTGATTCACTGGGTTTGTGATAGTAGATTGCCCCGCCATCACCTGATGCCTGATTTTTCCAGAACACTGCATTCTCAATTGACAGGGTATCAGGTGGGGCAATGTAGGAAATTGCGCCTCCAGTATTATTCGAGTGATTTCCTTTGAACCACACATTGGTCCAGCGACCGGGACTACCACCTTCTATCGCCCCGCCAAACTCAGCGCTACAGTTGCTAAAGAGCACATGGTCCATGTTCAGGGTGGCAAAATAACTACCGTTAAGTGCTCCACCATTATCTGCCGATTCCCCCGTAAAGACACAATTCCCTATAAACATTGCGGAACTATGGAAACTACTTGCGTTAAGCAATATTCCCCCGCCACTACCTTCTGATTCACTGCCAGAAAACAGGGAATTCATCACCCAGGCACTGGAGCCAAATACATACATATCGCCCCCTCCACCAGCATACCCTTGTTGCCTGTTGTTATAGAATTTGTCATCCACGATATAGAACGGACCATGGTAATTATACACCCAGGCATACAGACCAGCCCCATAACCATTTGTCCCGGGGCATAGGCTGCTATTTGCGAGTCCACCTGTCACCCCTACCCCGTCTATTCTGCATGGTCCTACCACATCAAAGATCTGGCATACCTGGCCATTACCGTCAAACACCGTACCCCTTAAAGCACCGGGGGCTTCCGGTTTAAATGGTGGTTGCTGTAACAGACTGGTTGCACCAACAGGCAACGACCCGTAAATGGCCACCCCCACGGGTACGGAATATGCTCCCTGGCCTGAAGGAGGTGTGTAGGTTCCCGCACTAACCCAGATCTCCTTGGTATCCGAAGTCACCGCTTTGATCGCTGCCTTAAGAGTTCCGAATGCCTCGGCCCAGGAATCTCCACTGTTGGAATCCGAACCACCACTCTTTACGTAAAGGATTTCCTTCTTTGTGGCAGTATTTTCAGGTTGATACTCAAAAGCACCCATATCAACCGTGAGCCACCTGGGCCTTGCGTGGTCATCGTAATCAGTGTCTATTTCATGCCCATAGTTGATCCTGTGCCGAATATCGACCCACTCGTTACCCTTATCAATACACGGGGAGTCGGCTTGAAGATGGTAATCATGATTCGCAAAATCCACAAACTTCGGGTCAGCATGGATATTCCCGTCACCTACGAGGTTTGTATCCGCATCGCTGTAGGTTACTGAAAGGGTTCCACTCGCCTTGTAGATCTCCGGATAGCTTCCCATGGATGAAGTATTCCCCCACAGTATGGTGTTGTAGATCTTTGTGATTCCGCCATTGATGTATAAAGCGCCACCTTCCAGTTGGGCCGAATTGGAAGCCACAGTATTGTGGTACACCTTCAAACTTCCGCCTTCCACGGCAAACGCGCCGCCGTATCCGGTAGTAGTATTATGGTGCAAGACGCTGTTAATGACGCTTACCGGACCATTCAGAACCCTGATACATCCACCATTGCCCCCTTCCACATTATTGTGGTCAAACATGGATTTTGTAATCACCACAGGGCCATTGGTGCACGCATTCCGGGAATACCCATCCCCGAATTCCATAGTACCAGCATTGCGTATATCGTTGCTTTCAAACACTGAGGAGTGCACTTGCACCGAACATGGTGCCTTGATAACCGGAGCCTGTAACTGATTGCCCATAACATGAGCGTAGTCGAGCACAACTTGTGAACCACTATCCTCCACGACAATCATTCCGCCATCAGCAATGTTATTAAGTACCCTCAGATCATCCAATTCCATGTAGGCGTTATTGTTAAGGTCAAACAGAGGGAGACTCGTATTCGTATTCGTAATCAGGATCCGGTCGCCCATCTCAACCTTACCATTATTATTCACATAAATCGCCAGGGCCTTACCGTAGGAAATCTTACTGGTGGTACTGAACCGGACATTATAGAGGTCTTTTATCTCGGAACCATCCACCACTATACTGCCATCATCATCCGTGAAGTTCGTATCCTCCACATATACATCACCCGAATTCAGTACAGTGAGACCGCAACCAATGGTATCGGCACCGTTGCTCGGACAGAAATTATTTGTGAAATTACAGTGAGTTATGTGAATTCCAGCAGAATTATTGTACACCTTGACTGCCCCGGCATACTGGGCATTCTCACCGTCCGTGTTACTGAAGGTCAAACCGTCAAGTTGTACGTTATGCTTCCCGGAAATTTGCACCGCATATGCATTCCTCGTGCCATCGATTAGAGTGACGTGGGTTCCGTCGTATGTCCTTTCGCCAGCATACTGTTCCGTCCCTGCAAATCCACCCCTGATATTCACATTATCAATGGCGTCAAACGGGGCATAGCCCCCCTCCTTAACCCAGATTTCAGTAATCGGGGGATTGGCTAGCCGGGCCGTGGTCAGAGCATTCGCGATCGTGGCCTTGGCCTTGTTCCATCCAAACCCGGTATTGCTATCCAGCCCTCCAATACTATCCACGCAGATCACCCTGCCCGAATCAGCGGTCTCCTGATACTCGTAAGCGCCCATGTCCGGAGCGATTCCAAACGGACGGGGTTGCCTGTCCGAATCCATTATTGCTTTCCTTTCAAAATCCGCTTGCGTTTTCGCAGCATCTATGCATGGAGAATTCGCACTCAGATGGAGTCCGGTTCCTCCAGCATCTTGATCAACGAAATTGGGGTCACCAGTAATTATGGAGTCACAGTTTGCATTGGTTGGACACGCATTCTGAACATCCGAGTCAGCAATATCAACCTCATTGCCATTCCCGATAGTGCCAATCGCCCTGGTATTATCCACCCAGATAATGGAATTGGAAACCTCAACCATACCCCTATTCTTTACAGCAGCAAAGTATCCACCTGAGCCAGCGTTATCTCCGTAAGCAGTAACATAATCCACCCCGATAAAGGCACCATTCACAAAGATAGAGCCGCCAAAGGAATTTGCGTGGTTTTTGTTAAACACAATATTTCTGGCAATAACATAACTATTTCCAGATACGTACAAGCCTGCGCCAAAGGAAGCGAGATTGTTTTCGACCCTGCATCCATTGATATGGAAGGACTCAACACCTGGCGGCACGAACACACCAGCGCCCTTTGCGTCATCACCGCTCCCCTGGGCCTTGCCCTTTTTGATGATAAAGCCATTCAGGACCGCATTGGATGCGGCTACAACAACATGGAGACTGGCACTATTACCATCCAGGATTGAGTACTGGTCATCCGTTGTGTCCTTGTTGAATGCAGGCCTCTGGCTGAGCAGGCTCTCGGTACCGGCAAAGGACCCGTAAATCGAGATCCCGTCCTTCATCAGGGCCACCGGGTCATGCGTCGTGGCCGAGTACGTGCCCTTTGCCACCCAGACCTGGTCATTGGCCTGTGCAACGTTCAGTGCCCCGGCAATCGTTGTAAACGCATCCGTCCATGTGTAACCCGTGCCCGCACCCGTGGCGTTCACATTTACGAACCGCACACCCACTGCAAAGGTGATCGGCACAGGGGCGCTCAGGCTGTTGTTCTCGCCCTGACCATCATCCGCCCTGACCATCACCGTGTCCATTCCGTGGAACTCGTAATCCGGTGTGTACTGCAGCGCAGGTTTTCCGTCCCTGTCCGTGGTGATCCGGGCCGTACCGTGTTTCGGCTGCGTGGCGATTTGGAAATTGAGGGTATCCTGATCCACATCACTCCCGCTAAGCGTTACCGTGTCAGGGGTCTCAAATGGCGTGTAGTAGTGTGCAGCATCTGCAACAGGCTGGTCGTTCACCGGGTCAACATGGGCTGTCACCTTAAGGCTCGTGCACTTGCCCTTGCCGCTGGGATAGCCGTCACAGGCGTCAACAGTAAAGTTATCCGACTGTCGTGTATGGTGAGGTGGCCAGTTTGGATTCGGGCAATACTTCGCCGTTCCATCCTCGTTAACCGTCAATGTCCCGTTCTGAGGATCCGTATCCGTATAGAACTTCACCGGGTCACCATCCGCATCATCCGCAGTAAACGTCATATTCACACAACCGTCCTCGTTAACCTCCGGATTGGTGGGAGTAACCGCCACGTTAGACGGCGCATCCTCCTCTGGCGTCACGATCACGGTCCCGGTTGCAACATTGCCGCATGGATTGTTAAGGTCATAGTTATCGCACGCCTGATACTCGAAAATATTCTTTCCGTTGTCGTTGTTGTTATCGTGTCCCGGTGGCCAGTTCGGGTTCGGGACGTAGTATATCGTGTTAGAACTGAATGCAGTTTTATCAGTAATCTGTACCAGATTTCCACCTGACGCCTTGTAGTACAGTTTCCCATTGGACGGAAGGGTGACAATGCTGTAGGTGATGTTATCACCATCCGCATCCGTTGCCTGCAACGTGATCGCATTTGCCGCATCATCAGCCGTGCTGTCCTCGTCCACCGTCACACTCAGGTTCCGGGACACCGGCAAATCATTAACGGGATCAACCTTGACTATCACATCAAGGCTTGTACAGTGGCCCCTGCCGCTGGGATAACCGTCACAGGCATCAACAGTCACATTGTCAGGCTGTTCTTTATGATTAGGCGGCCAGTTCGGATTCGGGCAATACTTCGCCGCTCCATCCTCGTTAACCGTAAATGTACCGTTTTGAGGCTCCCCATTCGGATAAAACTTCACCGTGTCACCATCCGCATCATCCGCAGTGAACGTCATATTCACACAATCGTCCTCGTTAACCTCTGGTTTGGCAGGGTCAACCGCCACATTCGACGGCGCATCCTCAACAGGCTTCACTGATACCTTGACTGTCCCGGTATCACACTTGTTATCCGGGTCGCAAACCTGGAACTTGAACTGGTCTGTGTCTTGATCCGCCTGGAACACGTGACCTTCAGGCCAATTCCTAGGTGGCGTATAAGTCACCGTGGTGCCATTAAGCGTCAAAGTACCACCGTGCTGGCTCTTGTTTGTCAACAGAGTAAACGTCAGGTCACTTGCATCGTTATCCACATCCGTTGCACTTATGGAGATGTCCTTTGCTGTGTCCTCATCCGTTGTGGTGCTCACATCCTTGGCCACAGGCGCATCATCCACCGCAGTTATGGTGATATCCACCTCACCCTCATCAGAATCCACGGTTCCATCGTTTGCCACAAACTTGAACGAATCCGACCCGTGATCATCCTTGTTTGGCGTGTAAGTGGTCTTTACCGTGGTGTCATCCACCCTGACAAAATCACTCAATTGACCACGATTTGGATGTCTTGTTACCCGGAACGTCAACTTGTCACCATCGGAATCCGCGCCCTTGAGTGTGATCTCTACTGCCGTATCCTCCTGGGTCGATACTTGTGCATTCTGTACGGTGGGCTTGTGGTTCGTTTCCTTCACCGTAATCGTTACCGTGGCCTCATTACTGTCCGCCTGACCATCCGACGCCTTGTACTTGAATGCGTCAGGCTCGCCGCCACTGGGCGTGATATAATCCTGCCGGGGTACAAATCCCACCGAATTGCTCTTGAGGGTATCACCCACCTTCACCTTTTGGTCGGTAATGTCACCCTTGTCATCCACCATCCTCAATTCACCGTGCAGGGATGCCTCCGTGATCGTAAACGACAATTTATCCCCATCCGCATCCGAGGCCTTGAGTTGGATCACAATACCTTGGTTTTTCTTGGCGACAATGTGGAACGACTTGACAGTCGGCGGGTCATTCACCGGCTTTACATGGACGGTAACCGTAAAGGGTGTGCATAACCCTTCACCATTCGGATAACCATCACACGCCTTAACCGCAACGGAATCCTCGCCATACTCCAGTGTTTTGTCCATTGGCCAGTTCGGGTCAGGCACGTAATGAATCGAGTTTCCATTCAATTTCGCCCCTGCCTGTACCTCAGCAAATCCGCCTGAACCGTCAGGCTGATACAGTTTTCCATGCTTGGGCAATGTATCGACCGTGTACGTCACCTTATCCCCATCCGGATCCACCGCATTCAGGGTCACGTCCTTTGGCGTATCCTCATCGGTATCAACGGTTTGACCCTGGATCACCGGGGCATCATTTTCAGAGTTCACTGTGATCGTAACCTTGGCCTTTGCGCATGCGTTCGAATTATCACAAACCCTATAGGTAAAGGAATCCGTTCCATTCGTATGTCCGTCCGGCCAGTTTTTATCAGGCGTATATGTGACCTTTGTGGGATTATTGCTGTCAACTGTCACTTTACCGTGCTGGGGGGCACCTTCCCCGCTATCCGGAACAGTCACGGTCAACGGGTCGTGGTCCACATCACTTACATCAAGGGTGATATCCACGGGCGTATCCTCATCGGTGGCGATGTTCGACTGGTCCTTCGCAACAGGGGGATCATTTACAGGCCTTATTTTGATCTGGACCGTGGCAACATTACTTTCACTGCCCTCCGCATCCTTGACCTTGAACGTAAAACTGTCATCCCCGTTATAGTCCTTATCCGGTGTGTAGGTAACCTTTGCCTGGGTTGTATCGGACGACACTATCATGTCATTGGTATCCAGTGTACCATGCACAGGCTGGTCCACGATTTCGTAGGTCAGGAGGTCGGGTTTGGCTGGTGTGGAATCCGGGTCCGTGGCATGCAAGGTAATATCCACAGGCGTGTCCTCATCCGTTGACTCACTCATATCCTGTACCACAGGTGGGTCATCCTGGGGTTTAATTTTTATTTCTACGGTGACAGAGTCGCTCTGGGCAGTGCCATCAGAAACATAGAACTGGAACTGGTCCTCACCATTGTAGTTTTTGTCAGGTTTGTAGGTCACTTTGCCATCCGGTGACAGGACCTTGCCCGTATCTGAATCCAACCCGTCAAGTTCACCATGCATGGGCTGGCCAGAAATATAAAAGACCAGCTTGTCGCCATCCGGGTCACTTCCCTTTAACTGGACCTCGCAGTCCTGGTCCTCCACGCACTGAATCGGACCAATCTGCTGGGCCACTGGCACATGGTTTTCGCCTTGATGTCTTACATCCTCGGTCCCGTCAGGGCTAACCCCTTCGGACAAAGTATCCATATCGCTGCTTAAATCCGTTCCATGCGTTGCAGGCGTGCTGCTACCGCCGCAACCCCACTGGGCAAAAACAACAAACGCACCAATCAGCAATGAAATCAGAACAGACTTACGTAACTCCATGGACTATCCTCCAAACTAAGCTAATCTACCCACAAAACATATCTTTAAAGAGAATCCATTAAAAATATCCACATGTCAAGCATTTTTTGTTGGATGAGGGATCTTCGATGTGAGGTTATTTTTAGAACACGTTATTCATCAAACCGTTACAAAACCAAGGGTCAAAATCATCAATTCTGACAAAATAGGTGTACAGGGGATTAGGGTAAGCATTTGGTAGCCATAGCAGCATATTTGCATGCATTT
>WGCQ01000228.1 GCA_015493765.1 Deltaproteobacteria bacterium | reverse complement strand
CTAAAAATAGCCTTACATCGAAGATGCCCAGGTAATTTGGGTAATTGTTCTCGGTCTCTAACGGTGGTAGAATGATTAGGCGTTTAAACGTAGATAAAAAGGAGGCTACAATCGACAAAGAAGTTAGAAAGATGTTGACTCCGAAAATTGATGAACCGATTGGTATTTGAATGGAATGAGTTGGGATTGGTCGTTCTGCCAGGCTATGGTATCCAAAGTTTTTCTTCTAAACAATTTTTTTCAAACGTAAAATGATTTCCCGCTTGAAATCCAGGTTAAACCGTGGGACCATAGAACTACTGAGACACGGCAAGAACTATGTTGGCGCTAATATCATCGTCAAAAGCCTTGGCCTGATCAGCATACCCATACTCACCAGGCTGCTGACACCTGCTGACTACGGTGTCCTGGCCGTATTCAATGCCTTGGTTTCTATCCTGGTAATCGTTTACGGTATGGGAATAGGAGGGGGGGTAGCCAGGTATTACTATGAAAAGACCGACGATTTCGGGGCCTTCCTGGGTACGAACATGATGTTCCTGCTGGCCGCAGACGTTCTGTTGTCAGTTGTTCTGCTGGCCACGGCCAACAGCATTGCCAGGCTGATGAATATCCCTTTGGTCCTGGTAAAAATCGGTGGCTTTGTCAGCATGATGACGGCCGTGTTTGCAGCCGTATCCTCGTACCTGAGGGCAAGTAAACAAAGCCTGTTAGTGGCTAAACTGGGCGTATCCATGTCAACCGCGGGACTGGCCCTTACGATTGCGATTACCTACTATTTAAAACACAATCGCTACATGGGGCCAGTCTATTCCCAGGCCCTAACTTCAACAATCTATTGTTTTATCGGTTTTTACCTGGTCAGAAAGGTCTGGATTTTTAAGCCTTCGTGGCATCACATGAAATATTCATTACTCTTTGGAATCCCGATTATTTTTCACCTGTTATCCGCCTACGTAATGAACAGCATCGACCAGGTAATGATCAACAAGATGGTCGGATCGGCCCAGACCGGCCTGTATGCACTGGCTTACAAGGTAGGCATGCTGTTCGAGATGGTTATTATGGGTATGAACAAATCATGGCAGCCGATATTCTACCAGAAAATGCGTGATGAGGATTACCAGGACATAGACTCCACGATCCACAAATACGTGTTCCTGGTGGGCCTGGTGGCCCTGGCGCTTTCGATCAGCGCACCAGTGCTGGTCAGGGTCCTTGCCGCGCCCAGGTTTTATGCGGCCTTACCCGTTGTTCCCGTAGTGATCATGGGCTTCATGTTTCACTTTTTTTACCTGATTTACACGGGATATGCCTTTTACGCGAAAAAAACCGGTTCCATTGCTACTATCACCGCAATCTCAGCGGCCTTTAACGTGGTTTTGAACTATTTTTTGATCCCGATTTACGGGTACCAGGTCGCTGCCTGGACCACGGTGGCCACGTTTTTCCTGTTTTTTGTACTGTCCTATGCCAATATCAGGTTTTTGATCCGGCCAAAACGAATAGTTCCGTTGAAAATGGTGATAACACCGGGTATGTATTCCATTTTCCTGATCTACGTATGCCTGCAGGCGACCCAGGACATCAAAAATATATCGATCCTGGTTCTGATCGACCTGGGCCTGCTGGCCGCCTTTGTTTTGCCCTATGCGATCAAGTATAAATTGAGAGGTAAGATATGATTTTATACAAAACCGTATCACTGGCATTGAGAATTCGTAAACTTCTTAAAAAGATAGAAGTATGGCATTGCAAGCAACGCGCAATCAGGACTGTCAAGTCGCATGGAAACAACCTAAAAATAAATGGTATTACAAAATTGAGTTCCAATACGGTCCTGGGTAACAATGTGAACTTCAACGGCATGGAGATCCAGGGGGCAGGCCGGGTGGTGATAGGCGACAATTTCCATTCCGGCCCGGATTGCCTGATGATCACACAGGTGCATAATTACGACCATGGGTCCGAAATACCTTACGATTCCACAAATATCGTCAAGGACATCACGATTGGGGACAACGTGTGGCTGGGTACTCGGGTAATCGTGCTGGGAGGCGTCACTATCGGCGAAGGTGCGATCATCCAGGCGGGTAGCGTGGTGGTTTCCGACATACCAAAATACGGTATCGCTGGCGGGGCACCGGCCAAGGTATTCAAGTACCGGGATATCGAACATTACGAAAAATTAAAGTCAGAAGGGAAATTTCATTGATGAGTAAGCATATTACAATAAAAGCCTTGTTCGAAGACCTGTGTGAGAAAGAATTGAAGCACAACCTGTTTTCCCTGAAAGTCCACGGGGTGTATTTCTGGAAACTTTTACGATTCCGCGTGTTCATGGAAATCGCCCAACGCGCAGGATTGTACGAGCAGGGGCATCCCGGGGCATGTGCTCCACCCCGAAATCATACCGTTGAATTGCTGAAACGTTTTACCACGGCCACCCTGGCCAGCCCGCTGAGGGACAAAAAACGCTACGATGTCGTGTTGTTTCCTCACCAGCGCAAGCTTAACGTGGATGGCCAACTGAAAGACATATACACGTACTGGCTGGAGGAGGAATGGAAGGCATCGGGAACCACCTTCGGGGTGGTGGAAAATCCGTTTGCAGGCAAGTACCTTCGTCCGCTCGGACGCAACGTGTACTGGGATGAATTCCTGGACCTGCAGGTCATTGCCAGGTATTGGAAAAAGCAGGACTATTCCGTCCCGATCCTGGCGGCCATGTCCGGTGTCAAACGGATTGCTGGCCAGGAACTCCACGACCTGGATACCATGACCCCGTGGTATATCAACGGTATTGTACGGCGTTTCCTGATGCGCCGGATGTACTACACCCGGGTCCTGCAACGACATCAACCGAAGCAGGTGTTCATGGTGGTGGCCTATGGTCTGCCATCCCTGGTGGCCGCAGCCCATGACCTGGGTATCGAGGTGGTGGAGATTCAACACGGTACGATCACATCATTCCATGCCGGCTATAGTTTTCCCGGGGGCGTAACGGTTCCTTACTTCCCTGACCGGCTGTACATGTGGGACAGGTTTTGGTATGAAAAATCCAACCTGCCCATTGGCGAAGACAAGGTCACATACACTGGTTTTAAATACCTGCAACAGGAAATCAAAAAATACGGCAATGTCCTCCGGGACCCTGCCAGGGTTTTGTTTATATCCCAGGGGACCATTGGCAGGAGACTTGCGGAACTTGCCATCGCCTATGCCAGCAAGGTGCCTGACAAAAATGTCGTGTACCGACTGCATCCGTCGGAAGCCCGGGTGTGGAAGTCGCTGTATCCCCACCTGAAAACAGCGGTGGCAACGCAGAGCAACCTGTCGGTGGAATTACCCGGAAACGAACCCTTGTACAGGTCATTTGCACTGTCGCGATTTGTCGTTGGCGTGTACTCCACGGCCCTGGCCGAGGCCCTGTCAGCAGGATGCCAGGTAATCCTGGCCGACCTTCCGGGTGTCGAATACTTTGCGGGCCTGGTCGATTCCGGCACTGTTGCGCTGATACGGGATGAAACCGATCTGGATACTATAACCCAAGGATAAATACGGTGAATTTAACCCAAATTACCTGACTAAATTCGGGAGTGAAACATCGCCTGGTGGCTCGTTGTCATGGCCGTGGCCTTGAACAATCTGCATCAAGCGGCCCATCTGCTTCGTCACAGTGTACCAATTTGATGCTTTGCCCCGAAGGGATACGAATTCAAGCATCAGCAGGATGCGGTTGGTACGCCCGCGCTCAAATTGGCTCGGCTCCTTGCATCTGGAGCACTTGCTGCATCCTTTGTCCTCAAATTTGACAGGTAATCCGGGTGTTTTGTGACCCGATACCCGAATACCGTCCTGCAATTTGTTTTTTTTCATCCGTTTTAATGCTGCAATGCGTCAATAACACCGATAAACATGACTAATCTCATTAAAGCGTATTCTTTATCCCGGTATTATGATGACCGGGAATATGTGACCGAAGCTGGCTATTTTCGGAGGAACAAATGGAGAAACAGATTAAAAAAGTCGGGGTGATCGGCGCGGGGGTCATGGGCTCCGGGATCGCTGCGCACTTCGCAAATGCAGGGATAAAGGTCGTGTTACTCGACATCGTCCCGCCAAACCTGTCCGAGGAGGAAAAACAGGACAAGAAGGCACGCAACGCGTTCGCCTTACGAGGCATCCAGAACGCGTTGAAGTTCAAGCCTGCGCCCCTGTTTTACCACCCGAATTTCGCAAACCTGGTGACACCGGGGAATACGGAAGACGACATGGAGATGCTGGAGGAGTGCGACTGGATCATCGAGGTGGTGCCCGAACGCCTGGACATCAAGCAAAAAGTGCTGAAAAACATAGAGGAGCACATGAAATGGGGCGCATTCGTGACATCGAACACCTCCGGCCTGTCGATCAAGGCCATGACCGAGGGCATGAGCGATGAATTCAAGCAGAATTTCTTTGTCACGCACTTTTTTAACCCCGTGCGTTTCATGAAGCTGCTCGAGATCATCCCGGGCGAGGAAACCGACCCGGAACTGGTGGAATTCGTGGCAAAATTCGGGGAAAACGTCCTGGGCAAAGGCATTGTTTACGGCAAGGACACCCCGAACTTCGTGGCCAACCGCATCGGCGTGTACAGCATGATGAAGGTCATGCAGTTGATGGTGGAATTGGACTTCACGGTCGAGGAGATCGATGCGATCTTCGGCAAGGCCCTGGGCAGGCCGCGCAGCGCCGCATTCGGAACCGCTGACCTGGTGGGCCTGGACACGCTGGCCCATGTATCGCAAAACTGCTATGACAACCTGCCCGACGACGATGAACGCGACGTGTTCAAGATTCCGGACTTCATTCAAAAAATGATCGAAAACGGTTTGTTGGGACGCAAGGCAAAGGCCGGGTTCTTCAAAAAGGAAGGCAAGCAGAAATTCGTTATCGATTACAAGACACTGGAATACAAACCCGTTGAAAAGCCCAAGTTTGAAGGCGTAAAAAACACCAAGGGCGTGGATGACCCGGCGGACAGGATCGTCAACCTGTTGAATACCGAGGACAGGGCCGCTGAGATCGCGTGGAAGGCCACGGCCGCAACCTTGATTTACTCGGCAAAGCGCCTGGGCGAGATCGCGGATGACATCGTGAACATCGACAATGCCATGAAGTGGGGCTTCAACTGGGAACTGGGACCGTTCGAGACCTGGGACGCAATCGGCGTGAAAGACAGCGTCGAGCGCATGGAAAAAGAGGGCATGAAGGTGCCGGCGTTCGTAAAGGACGTATGGGAAAAGGGCGAAGGCACGTTCTATAAAAAGGAAGGCCGCACCCGTTACTATTTCGACTTCAATGCCGGTGAATACAAGCCTGTTGACATGCCCGAGACCACGATCATCCTTGATGACCTGAAAAACGAGGGCAAGGTCATCAAGGAAAACTACGGTGCCAGCCTGATTGACATCGGTGACGGCGTTGCGTTGCTGGAGTTCCACACCAAGATGAACGCCATTGACAACGACGTGATTCAGATGATCTTCGACTCCGTGGACGAGGTTGAGGAAAACTACGAGGCCCTGGTTGTAGGCGGTCATGCCCAGAACTTCAGCGTGGGTGCAAACCTGGCGTTGATCCTGATGGGCGCGGAGATGGGCAACTGGGACATGCTGGCGGACGTGGTGAAGCAGTTCCAGGATGCGAACATGCGCATGAAATACGCCAGCAAACCGGTGGTGGCGGCACCGTTCGGTATGACCCTGGGCGGTGGCACCGAGGTGTGCCTGCATTCGGACCGGGTACAGGCAAGCGCCGAGTTGTACATGGGCCTGGTCGAGGTGGGCGTTGGCGTGATCCCTGCGGGCGGCGGTACGACCCAGACGCTGGTGCGTGCGCTGGCCGGTGTGCCTGCGGACATGGTGACATCGCGCTTCCCGTTTATCATGCGGGCGTTCATGGGGATCGGCATGGCCAAGGTATCGCGCAGTGCGGACGAGGCCAAGGACCTGATGTACCTGCGCGACGTGGACGGTGTGACCCTGAACCGCGACAAACTGATTTGGGATGCCAAGCAGGTGGCGCTGGGCCTGGCCAAGACGGGTTACAGGCCTCCGGTTCCGCCCCAGAACCTGAAACTGCCGGGCCGGGATGGGTACGGCACGCTGGTTACGGGCCTGCAGGACATGGCCTGGGGCAAGAAGATCACGGAATATGACTTCGTGGTCGGCAAGAAACTGGGTTACGTGTTGTGCGGTGGTGACATCAGGCCCAACTCGATCGTGACCGAGCAGCACCTGTTGGACCTGGAGAAAGAGGTATTCCTGTCCCTGTGCGGCGAGGAACGGACCCGGGCCAGGATGAAACACATGCTGGAAAAAGGCAAACCATTGCGCAATTGACGGAGGTAACACCATGAAGGAAGCATATATCGTATCAATGGCCAGGACGCCGGTGGGCAAGGCCAACAAGGGGACATTGAGGAATGTCAGGCCAGAGGACCTGGTGGTCACCGCACTGCAGGGCGCATTCGACAGGGGACCGGAAGGACTTAAAAAAGAGGACGTGCAGGACGTGATCATGGGATGCGCCTTCCCCGAGGGACCCCAGGGCATGAACATCGCCAGGGTGGGCCTGTTGAAGGCTGGCTTTCCCGTTACCACGCCGGGTATGACGATCAACCGGTTCTGCTCGTCCGGTTTGCAGGCCATTGCACTGGGTGTGGCTGCGATCCGCGCGGGCTGGGTGGACGTGGTCATGGCCGGGGGCATCGAGTCCATGAGTTCCGTACCCATGGGCGGTATGGTCCCAATGATGGACCCGGATTTGGCCGTGAACTATCCCGAATCCTATACATCCATGGGCATCACCGCGGAAAACGTGGTGGAACAGTTCGGGATTACGCGCGAGGCCATGGACAAGTTCGCCTACGAATCGAACATGAAGGCATGCAAGGCCATTGCGGACGGCAAATTCAACGAGGAAATCGTGCCCGTTAAGGTGAAAAACTGGGAGGGCGAGGATTTCTGGTTCAAAATGGACGAGGGTCCCCGTTGCAACACCACAATGGAAGGCCTGGCAAAACTGCGTCCCGTGTTCAAGATGGGCGGCAGTGTGACCGCGGGCAATTCGTCCCAGATCAACGACGGCGCAGCCGCGGTTTTAATCATGAGCGAGGATGCGGTCAAGCGTTACGACGCCAAGCCGTTCCTGCGCCTGGTCAACTACCAGGTGGCCGGCGTACCGCCCGAGGTCATGGGCGTGGGTCCTGCGTACGCGGTGCCTCAATTGTTCGAGAAGACAGGCTTCAAGGATGACCAGGTGGCCCTGTACGAATTGAACGAGGCATTCGCATCCCAGTCCCTGTACTGCATGGACGAACTCGAGAAAAAGGTCAATTTGGACCGCAACAAGGTCAACGTCAACGGCGGGGCCATTGCACTGGGTCACCCGTTGGGCTGCACAGGCGCCAAGCTGACCACCCAGATAGGCTACGAACTGAAGCGTCGCAAGGAAAAATACGGCGTGGTCACCATGTGCATCGGCGGCGGCATGGGTGCTGCCGGCCTGTTCGAAAACCTGCGCCTTGACTAAACCCCCCGTTCAATATAGAAAAATCATGTATGGATGAATCAACCACGATCCTGGGTATCAGTGCACTTTATCACGACAGCGCGGCGTGCCTGTTAAAGGGTGACCGCATTGTGGCCTGTGCACTGGAGGAACGCTTCACCAGGGTCAAACACGACCCTGGTTTTCCCGAGCATGCCATTGATTACGTGCTGGCTCAGGGAGGGCTTACAACGCCTGATATCGTGGTATTTTACGAGAAACCCATCCTGAAACTGGAGCGGCTACTGGAAACCTACATGAACGAGGCACCCCGGGGGGCACGATTCTTTGTGGCCTCGGTTCGCGAATACCTGGCGCGCAAACTGTGGATAAAGGACAGGATCAGGAAACGTTTCGGCAACGGGGTGGATATTTTGTTTTCCACGCACCACCTGTCCCATGCAGCCAGTGCGTTCTTTGCGTCCCCCTTTGCGGAGGCCGCGGTGCTGACCATGGATGGGGTGGGGGAATGGCAGACCACGACCATGTATCACGGCCAGGATAACACCTTGATTCCATTGCAGGAATTGAGGTTTCCGCATTCCCTGGGCCTGTTGTATTCGGCCTTCACGGATTACCTGGGATTTCGGGTTAACAACGACGATACAAGGTCATGGGCCTGGCGCCGTACGGGGAACCGAAATATGTGCAGGCCATACTGGACAACCTGGTGGACCTGGGACCGGATGGGGCTTTCAGGCTGAACATGGCGTATTTTGCATTCAACCGGGGCCTGCGCATGACCGGTTCCCGGTTTCACTCATTGTTCGGCGGTCCACCGAGGCCCAAAGGCGTCATCCCGGGGCAACGCGAAGCGGACCTGGCACGCTCGATCCAGGAGGTGGCCGAGGAGGTGATCCTGAGGCAGGCAGGGCACATCAAGGACCTGACCGGGTCCGAAAACCTGGCAATGGCCGGAGGAGTGGCCCTGAACTGTGTTGCCAACGGCAAGGTCCTGGGCTCGGGCCTGTTCAAGAAGATATGGATACAACCCGCTGCCAGCGATGCCGGCGGTGCATTGGGGGCTGCCCTGGCAGTACGATATTTGCACTTGAAGGCCCCCAGAGCCCGGGCCAGGGACATGATGCAGGGGGCTTTCCTGGGGCCTGAGTACACGAACGGGCAGGTAAAGGCTGCCCTGGATTCACATGGCTGGCAGTACAGGCAACTCGACCAGCCGGAAATGGTGGAAAGGATCGCTGAAATGCTGGCCCGAGGCCAGGTGGTGGGAATATTTCGTGGCCGGGAGGAATTCGGGCCGCGTGCCCTGGGTAACCGCAGCATACTGGCTGACCCCACGGACCCTGAAATGAAGGCCAGAATCAACGGCAAAATCAAGTTCCGCGAACCGTTTCGACCCTTTGCGCCGGCCGTGGCACACGAGGCAGAAGCCCGGTATTTTCAACCTGTTACAGAAAACCCATACATGGTGATCACCACCACGGTAAGGCGTGAATTGTGGCTGGAAGACCGGGATTCCGAGCCCTGGTACGCAAAAAAATCCGTGATACCGGCGGTCACCCACTTTGACCACAGCGCCAGGGTACAGTCGGTCAAAGAGGCCACACACACCTTCTTCCATGCCCTGCTAAAGGCATTCCAGGCACGCAAGGGACACCCGGTACTGCTGAATACCAGTTTTAACCTGCGTGGCGAGCCCATTGTCAGCACACCCACTGATGCCATGAGGACATTTGCAAACTCTGACATGGACGCGATGGTGATGAATGACCTGCTTGTGACCCGTGCGGACATGGGTCGAAAACCACCAGCCTTACCGCGCCGGCATACCGCATCCCGCGTGCAGGCAATGGGGCCTGGCGGACTGGCCGTCGGACTGGCCGTTGCAGGGGCGTTGTCCCGCTGGCCCTTGTGGTTGACGCTGCTATTCGGGGCGCTGGCAGTGTTATTGTTATTGCTGGCCGTGCTACGACCGTCAAACGCCGTTGTCCGGGCGGCTATCCGGGCACAAAAGGCCCTGGTCAACTCGATTGGCACGTTCTTGCTGTACCTGACCTATTTCGCTATACTTTCCTGGCTGGGACCTGTATCCAGGCGAAATAAAAAGGTTGAAACCACCTCCTGGATACGGTCGGAGCCAGTGGAATCGATATCATTTGACCGGGAATTTTAAAACATGAAGGAACGGTTTTCCACATTCTGGGCCATACTTTTGTTCCTGAAAAAACGCAAGCAGTGGTTTTTGATCCCCCTGATCACGTTCCTGGTGTTGGTGGCTATCTTTTTGATTTCATTACAGTTTCTATCAACATCACCGTTTTTCTATACCCTGTTTTAAAACAGGCCGAAACACCGGGTCCTGTGAGGACAGGATGTGGTTTGCAATGGTAAACGCATAATATAAACTGCCGCTTTCATTCGGATGGTTTCCATTGTCGTAGGACATTGCCAGGAATTGCCTGCGATTCACACCGGAAGAGAAAATCCACGTGGGGTAACCATCCACCAGTCGATCAAGGTGTTTGGATATATCCCAGTATTCAAAAATGGCAAATCGCGTGCCATGGGATGCAGCGATCCCGGCAGTTTTACGGAACAAGGCGATGACCCGGCTGGATGGGCCACGGACGTCGCTGATGATGTTTAAAACAATGTGTTCCATCATAAATATGCGATTCACCAGGATTCGGCCCCAGTAGGACTTCATCAAATATGACAGGAAACGGCTGTGCCTGACCGCCCTGATGCGGCCCTCGATGTCCAGGTAATGCAGTCGTCCGGGGTCGCAGTATTCATAGATGACCAGGTCCGGGTTGTATTTCTGACCAAAATCCAGATAGATTCGAAACATGGACGGCATATAGATGCAAGGCAGGCACAAATTAAATGTCTCAAAATGGTAAGGTAATCCCATTTCCCTGGCCCTTTGATTCAACAATGTTTGTACCAGTTGTGGGATCGAATCCTGTGGATGCAGGCCCAAGCCGTAAGTCTGGCTGGAGCCTATGAATTCTATTCTTATCGTATCCGGTACCTGAGGTTTTATTGGGTGGTCATAGTCTCGAAAACCGTCCTTGTTATAGCAAACCTCCATGGAACGGACTTCCCTGGCGTTTTCGTCGAAATCCTTACCCCTGGGCATATAACTGCCACCGGATTCCTTTAGACAGGTGTGGGGTTTCATGGTACATATATCGGCCCTGGAACAGTCAAAACGTGACAGGAACAGGTTTTTACTCCAATGTACGCCGGGCATACAGCCAGGAGGAAAAAACACGATAAAAAAGATAAACAGGAATACACCCAGGGCAACAAGATAGATGTACCGGATAATCCTTTTGGCCTTGATAGTCATCTCTTATCCCCACAGGCAGGATAAACCAAAAGAAAGGGATGGCAGGGATGTCTGCTAACATGGACCTGTGATTCCCGGATTACCTGACTAAATTCGGGAGTCGCTTGCATCAAGCGTATCTGCTGCGTCAGTTTCACCCGTTTGATGCTCGACGTAGCGCTGCTAAGCCTGCGCTCAAATTGGATCATTTCCTTGTATTTGAACCATTTTTTGCAACCGTTGTCCTCAGATTTGACAGGTGATTTGGGACACTGCTCAGCCTGGTTCTTCTTCGGCAATACCCATGGACTCCCTCAAGACAAAATAATCCTTGCTGAGCATAAAGCGAGCAACCTCCTCCATGCATTCATGCAGGGACAATTCGGCTTCACCTCGTTGTTCCGCGCGCAGGGTCTCGAATATGGCTACCGCATCGCCAGCCACCAGCGTACCGGCTCGCAGCGCGGTCTTTGCCATGGCCTTACGATAATCCGCCAGGGCCTGGCCAAAATCGGTGATACCCTTGCCCAGCAGGTCATTCACCAGCCGTCCCATCAAATCCTTGCGCTGTGCATTCAAACGTTTGTCCAGCAGGTTCACTACCTGCATAACCACCTCGGCCCCCCTGCCCAGACTGGTCTCTGGCCGGGCAAATTTCAGTGCAGCAGCCATATACACCTTGAGTTCCCTGATGGACTTGACCGCAGGCAGGAACATGAACGGGTGCAGGTAGGCCAGTTGTCGTCCTATCAAAAATCCCAGTTCCCGTTGCCCCTTGTCGGACAGCACGTCGGGTCCAATGATTAGGATAGGCGGCAGAATGAAATCAGTTGTAAGCCCCAGCCTGCTGTCATCACGATAGATCTTGTTCGGCTGTATGCCCAAAGCCTTGGTTGTGGCCTTGTACACCTTTACAAAGAACAATTTGTCATTACTGGTGGAAATCTCGTTTTTACCCCTCAGGCCAAGGTCCTTGAGGTCTTTCGGTCCCAAGGATTTGCCCAGTCCCTCAAAGATAATCTGGAATATCGTTCCTATCAACGGGTCCTGGTCCTTGCTGATCAGGTGGTCCTGCCAGTCGGCATTGGTCAAAGACCTGTGAAAATACGGCAGGGTCGGGCCCATGTTGTCCCTGTAGAAGTTCTTTTCCTCGTCATCACCGGCATTCATGGCGATCAACAGGGAAGACACGGCCAACGCCCTGTCGAACTGGTGAGTTTGCAAGTACAGATTCTTGATCCGCTGCAAGTTGGGTATGAATTCCTTGCGCAGGGGCGCCATGTTTACAATCAGCCGATGCTGCTCAATGGCCTCCTGGGTCTTGTTTCCCATTTTTTCAAACAGGTCCGCCAGGATCAGCCGGGTCTTAACGTCATCCGGCTTAAGCTTGGCTGCCTGGCCGAACGCAGCCACAGCCTTATCCAGGTCCTTTATCCTGGACCTGTATATCTCACCCAGGTATGAATACAACTTGAATTCCAGGGCAGGTATCTTGCCGGACACCCTGGCGATCATACGTTTATACGCCTCGGCCTCGGCCTCCCAATCCTTCTTCCGGGTCAGGATCTCATCCATTATCCTGAATGCATCCAGCAAGGTCGGGTCCTCGTCCAGGGCCTTCTCGATATACTCGATTGCCTTGATCTCGTCGTGTAATTGCTCCTTGAACAGGACCGCAGCCCTGAAATAATCCTTGGCTCGCTTCTCGTTGCTTTCCTCTATTTCAGCCAACTGCTCAAGTATGCTAATGGCATCCTCGATCATGCCCTGTTCCTGCATGCTGCCCTTGACATAGACCTCGAACAGCCTGAGCAATGCCACCTTGCTGTGCTGGTCGATCTCCAGTGCCCTTTTGAAGGTAGCAACAGCACCATGGATGTTGTTCAACTTGTCCACGTAGCAATCACCTATTGCGATCAGTATGGCGAAACGCTCGTAGGGGTCAACTTTCGTCTCCAGCAGTTGATGGTTGTACTGGACCAGTGCGTTCCAGTCCTCTTGTTTTTCGGCAAGGTCCACCAGTATCTCCAGAGCCTTCTGGTTTTCGGGATCAATTTCCAACAGTTTCTGGAGTGATGACTTTGCCCCGTCCACGTCCTCCATCTTGATTGAGATCTCGGCCAAACGCAGGTAAATATCGACCAGTTCATCCTTGCTGAATGCGTCGGTTCCACGTTGCAGTAATTGCTCGTACTGGTCCCTGGCCAGTTGATAGCGACCCTTTTTAAAGTGTACCTGGGCCATGCCGAAAGCGGCACGTACGTGGTCCGGCTTCAGTTTTAATGCCTGTTGGTATTCACGGAAGGCCTTGTCCATATCGCCGAGGTGTTCATCGGACTGGGCGATCAGGTAATGCACCTGTGCCAGGTTATCCGGCTCTGCCTCCGTTTCCATACGGTCAAGCAAGACCTCAAGCAGGGCCTGGGCCTTGGGCCAGTTCTTTTGCTGCACGTACAGGTTGGCCAGCCGCAATGACACTTCAATCAGGTTGGGGTTCCGGTCCAGGGCCTGTTCGTAATAAACCATGGCTGTCTTGTTTTCCTTGAACCGGTCCTCGTACAATTTACCGAGGTCGGCCATAAGCCCGGCCTTTTCTGTGTCATTGGCAAATTGGATCTGCTGCTTGTAAACCTCTACCACCTTTTGCCATTCACCCGTGTGCGTATAGAAGTCTATCAGTTCCTCCGCTGCGGGCCTGTATTCCGGGTTCAGGTGCACCGCATCCCACAGGATCGTGGCCGTGCGATCGAAATCCTGGTTTGCGCGCAGCACCCTGGCCGCACGTACCATCAGTTCCGAGGCCTTATCAGGTGATTCCACACGGTCCTTCCAAGCCATCAGGATGTTCACCTCTTCGTCAGGGTACTCCATCTCGTGATACAGGTCGGCAAGCCTGGAATAGGCACTGATATTCTCCTGGTCCAAATCGATGATGCGTCGCAACGCCGCAGCCGCACTGTCCTTGTCAGCCAGATTGTTGAGGTAAATCTCTGCGATCTTGTTCAGGAAATCGATCTTTGTTGGCGTATCCTCGGCCCTTGATACCACGCTCTCATACAAATTGATCAGGTCATCCCACTGTTCCAGCCTGGTCATCAAAATGGACGACTTCTCGATGGCCTCGTCCTCCAAGGGGTCGATCAACAGGATATCCTGCCAGTACTTCAATGCCTTTTCTGGATTCTGCAACACCTCGTCCCACAACAAACCCAGGTATTTCAGGAACATGATCCGATCCGCATCCACCTGGGCCGTTTCCTGTAACCTCTCGTACACATCGGCCAGGCCTTCCCAATCCTCACGGTTGCCATACAGTTCTTTCAGGCGCTCCAGCACACTCGCATCCGATGGGTTGATGTTCAGCACGGCCTCGTAGGCCTCGATGGCCTTTTCCTCGTTTCCGAGTTCCTCCTCGTAAACCCGGCCGATCTCGCGTTGCAATTCGAGTTCCCTTTCCGGATGCAGTTCAATCAGTTGAGTCAATGTTTTGATGTATGCATCCCACTGTTCCGTCTGCTTGTAGAGGTCGGTTAAGGCCTCTAGTGCCTCGTCGTTGTCCTCCTCCGTATCCAGCACCTCGTTGTAAACGCGGATTGCACTGGCCACATCCTGGAAATCATCCCTGTATATCCTGGCCTCCCGGAGCAGGTAGGACACCTTTTCATTGTAGTCCATGGAACGTACTGCCCTTTCATGCAGGACCCTCACCAGTTCCTCGTTGTTCCTGGTTTTTTCATAGAGGTCGATCAATGCATCCCAGGCACCCAGCCGTTCCTCGTCCTTTTCCACCACGGTCCGGTACAACACGATCGCCCGTTCCGGGTTGTCCATACGCGCGGAAGCCACGCTGGCAGCACGCACCAATTGCGGCACCAAGGCCTCCTCCGGGAGCCTGTCCTGGATTTCCTCGATGAAGTCCACGTAATCTTCCCACATGCCCGTGGCCTGTGCCAGGCGCCACAGTTCCTCCAGTGCGGTTTCGTTTTCCGTATCCAGCGTTATTGACTTCTGGTATATCAGGAAGGCAGCCTCGGGCTTGCCCAACTGGTTTTCATACACACCTGACAGTTCTGCCAGAACGGCAACCTTGTCTTCGGTTTCCTCCAGGACCTCCACCTTTTTCAGCAGCACCTCGGTCAGGTCCTCCCACCTCTCCTGGGCCCGTAACAAGGTCTCGTATTGCCTGAATGCATCCAGGTTTGACGGGTCTATTTCTATTACCCGGGCATACAACTCGGCCGCATGTGTCGGGTCACCCACCTGCTGGGCCGTCATCTCGGCAGCACGGAACAACAGGTCCACTTTTCGTTCCTTCTCTTCCTCCAGCGCCGCAAGCCGTTCCATCATGTCAACGGACTGGGCAAACTGGCCTGTTTGTTCGTAAAGTTCCTGCAGGCTCTCTATTGCCTCTACATTTTCCGGTTGTTTTTCAAGTACATCCAGCCACTGGATGATCGCCTCCTCTGGTTTGGGCACCTCTGTTGTCAACAGCCTGGCCCGTTCCAGTTTCCACTGCAACACCTCGTCCTCGTCATATACACCGGAAAGCGCCATCTTCTGTAACAGCCCTATCAGGTTGTCGAATTCCTCGTTTTTCCGGTACAGCGCGGACAGGTTGTCCATGCATTCCCTGTCATTCGGTTGTAATTCCAGGGCCTTCTGCCAGTTCTGCTCTGCCTGGTAATCGTCATCCATTTGGTCCTGGGCCGTCTGTGCGATCATCTTGTACAGGTCGAACAGCCGTTCCCGGTCATCGGTATGCTCGATCTCCCGCTGGCAGGTCAGCACCAGGTTTTCCCAGTCCTCTTCGCCGATGTACAAGGCCTGCAAACGGTGCAATATTTCCATATCCTGGGGCAGGTTTGCGGCCGCCTCCTCCCACAGTTCTATGGCCTTGGCGGCATTGCCCAGGTTTTCCTCTGCAATCACAGCCATCCGCTGTACCACCTCCAACCTGTCCTGGGGGTCCGTAGCAATGTCGTATATCTGGCCCAACACCTTGAACAGGGCGTCGTAATTCCCCATGGCCGTATAGATTTCGGCCAGTTTATTCAACACTGGGCGGTTGCTTTCATCCAATTGGACAGCCGCTTCCAGCGCCTCCACCGCGCCTTCGGGGTTATCCAGGTTTTCGGCCCGCAACACCCCCAATATAAACAGGAATTTGACCTTGTCCTCGTCAAATTCAGAGGCCTCCACCTCTTTTTCCAGGACCTTTTCCAGGTCCTGCCACCGTTCCTGTTCCTGGTACAACGAATCCAGGGCACCCAGGGCATTGAGGTTCTTTTCGTCCGCCTCGACAATCCACTTGTAGATCTCCTCCTTGCGTGTCAGGTCCTCGGCGGCCTCGGCGGCCTTGGTCCACAGGTAGATCTTGCGTTCCTCGTCGGCCTCGGCTGCTGCCTGAACCAGGATATCGACCAGTTTCGTTTTTGCCTGGGTCAATTCGGCCAGTTCATGGACCTTGTCCACCAGCATGTCGTCATCCGGCTCCAGTTTGAGGGCCTCACCATAGGCATCCATGCCCTCAGCCACCGCATCCATGCCCGCAACCATTTTTTCCGTGAGGACCTGCGCCTCCTTCAGCAGGATCTCCTTGCGGTCCTTGGGCTCCAGGTCATCCTCCAGCCTGAGCCTGTACATGGATACCATGGCATCCCAATCCTCTGATTTTTCGTACACCGGCTCCAGCAGTTCCATGATGTCAAGGTGTTTGAATCCCTCCTCGAACAGTATGCGCAACTGCGCCACGACCTGGGGATTCCCGGGTGTGATATACAGGCATTCCGTCAACGCATCGAAACAGGCCTCCAGGTTTTCAAGCCTGTTTTTCTGAACCTCGGCCAGTTTGATATAGTAATTGGCCCGTTCGTCCGGTTCCGACTCGATGTCAATCCGGTTCTGGTATATCCTGGCAAGGTCCTGAGGCCTGTCCATCCTGTCGTACAGGTCCTCCAACTGGCTGAGTGCCTCACGGTGCATGGGGTTGTTTTCAATGACCTCCTCCAGGCATGCCGCGGTACTTTCCAGGTCCTCCACCTTGTCGCGGTACACCGCAGCAGCCCGCATATTCAGTTCAATGGCCCGATCTCCGCCACCCAACTGGGCCACCGCGTTCTTGAGCACGTCAGCCAATGGCTCCCACAATTCGATCTGTTCCGCCAGGTCGTATAGTATGCCCAGTAATTCATCCGATTCCGGTGCCAGCACGAAGGCCTTTGAAAACGAATCGAAGGCCCTGGCCGGTTCCTCCATGTTGTCCCTGGCGATCTCACCCATGGTGGTATAGTACTCGACCTTTTTCGCAGGATTGGACTCCCGTTCCGCCATCAGGTCATACAACACCAGCAACCGCTCCCACTGGCCGCTCTGCGGCAGGGCTTCCTTCAACAGGTCAAACGCCTGTTCGGACATCTCGTCGGCATGGATCATCGCCTCTATGCGCTCTATCACATCCTCGTTGCCCGGGAATTCAGCCAGTGCCTGCCGGTACGTGGACAGGGCACCGCTTGCATCCGCCAGTTCCTCGAGCAGGATCTTGCCCATGCGCAGGTAAAGTTCCAGCCTGGCCTCGCCCTCCACTATGTCCAGTTTGCGTTTCAACACGTCGTACAGGCTTGAGAAGTCCTCGAGTTCCTGGTAATACGCATCCAGCATTTCCAGGACCTCCATGTCCTGTGGTGCCAGTGCCAGGGCGTTTTGCAACGTATCCACGGCACCTTCCGTGTCCTTCAGGTTGTTGTGTTTCACCTCGGCCATCTTCTTCATGGCCGTAACCTGGATTTCCACATCATCGAAGACCCGGGTTTTCTCGTCCAGCACCCCGACCAGTTCCTCCCATTGGCCCGTGCCCTGGTACAGTTCCTCGAGGGACTCGATCGCCTGGAACGACTGGGGATTCGTGTCCATTGCCAGCCTGAACATCTCGATTGCCCGCTCGGCATCCTCCAGGTTGTAGCGCAGGATCCTGCCCGCCTCGATCAGGATGTCCTCCTTTTCCTTTATGTCGAATACGATCTCGGCCTTCTGGCGCAGGTACTTGACCAGTTCCTCGTGTTCCTCGTCCTCCGCGCACACCTGGATCAGGATATCCAGCACCTCCAGGTCCTCGGGGTTGATTTTCAGGACCTCGCGCAGGTGTTTCTTGGCCAGTTCCCGGTCCACGTCCTTGTCCAGGCTGATATGGGCGATCAGTTTGTGCGTCTCCATGCGCTGGTCGTCATCATCGATGTCAAAGACCTTTTCGCACAACACGGACACGGTTTCCTTGGGATTCTCCGCCAGTTCACCCAGGCGCACCACCTGTTCGATCAATTCGGGTTCGCCAGGCCTCAGCCTGTACGCCTCGGCAGCAAACTCGAATGCCCTGGCCGGGTCATTCAATCGCGCTTCACATATATCGCGCAGCGTCTGGTAGTAACGGATCTTTTCGTCCGTGTCCTCCTCGTGTTCCACCAGGACCTGGTAAACCCTGACCTGGTTTTCGTCATCCTCCAGTTTCTGGTACACGGGCAGCAGTATGCTCGCGATACGGCTCTGGAGTTCCACGTTTTCGAACAGCCTTTCCAGGTTGACCTTGGCCTGTTCGTTGTCTATGTCCTCCTCCAGGATCTCGGCATAGGTCTCGATGGCCCCGTTCACATTATCCAAGGCAGCCTCGCGTATGTCAGCGATACGCAGGCGCAGGAAATTGCGGTCCCTCATGTCATCGGACAGGCGGACCAGTTCCAGCAGCGTTTCCTCCAGTTTTTCCTGGTTTTCCGATATGCTGTACAGGTTGTCCAGGGTCTTGTACGCCTGCACATTGTCCGGGTCCAGGTCCAGCACCATGCCGGCGGCCCGCACCGCGCCGTCCAGGTCGTTCATGCGCTCCCAGTAAACCGAAGATATTTTAAAGGCATAAGCGATCTTTTCCTCGGTGTCCGTACTCAGGTCAAAGCGTTTCTGATAGACCTCCAGCAGTTTGCCCCACTCCTCGGTATTCTCGTGGATTTCCTCCAGGGCCTCCAATGCAGGCAGGAAATCTTCGTCATCCTCCAGTATCTTGTAATACAGTGCCTTTGCCCTCGGCACATCATGCAGGTCCCTATAGATGATGTCGGCCACGATCAGGGTCAGGGCAATACGGGTCTCCACGTCCTCCAGCCTGTCCACGACCTTCTCAAACCGTTCGGCCACGTCCTCCATGTAGTCCAGGCTGTGCGCCGTGGCCTTCATTTCTTCCCATATGCGCCGGTCCTCCGGCTGAACATCCAGGAGCCTGCCCAGGGTACGATACACCTTGAAGTCATTCTTGGCCGGTCCCTTGTACAATTCGACCAGTTTCCACATGATGTCTATTGTGTCTGCGCTTTCGCCCTTGTCCCTCAACTCGATTTCGTAGAGGTCGGCCAGGTCGTCGTACCTTTCCAGCAACGCATAGGGGCCTTTTAACAACTCGATGATCCTGGGACGCAACTCGTCCATGGTGATCAAGTCTTCCAGGTTCTCGATTGCCCGATTCCTGAATTGTGCATTATCCAGCACATTTCCAAAGTATTCAACCGCATCCGCAGGGTCCTTGCCCGTACCGTATGTCAACATACCCAGGCGCAGATTCAGTTCCGCGATGAAATCAGGATTTATGCTTTCTATGCCGCTGAATACCCCAAGTTCGCGTTCCAGCAGGTCCAACAAGGCATCGAATTTCCTGGTATCAACATAAATTTTATTCAGCCCCTGGAAGGCATCGATATCCGTTGGCCTGATATCCAGGATCTGGTTGTAGGCATCGATTGCGCCTTCCGTATTCCCTGTATTTTCGTATTGCAGCTGCGCGATCCGCCGCAACAAAGTGATCTTTTCGGCCTCGTTTGCCTCGAACTCGGCCTTGCGTTTTAGTATGTCCACCAGTTCGGCATACCTTTCCGTCCCGGTATAGATTGTTTCCAGGGAGTCCAGGGCCCGTATATCGTGCGGGGACAGTTCGATCACCGCCTTGTAGGCCCGGATAGCCGCATCCGCATCCTGTACCTTTTCCCAGTACAACTGCCCTATGTGGTGCCATTCCCTGACCTTGCCCTCATCATCCGGGATCGCATCAACGCCCTCTTCCAGCGTCTCAACGCAGGTTTCCCAGTTGTCCGTAGGCTCGGCAAGCCTTTCAACCTGCTCCTTGAGCCACCCGTCCAACGGGTTTTCGCGCAAGGCCTGCAATAACACGAAAAATGCCTGCTCAGGACGGCGCAGGCGCTCCTCCTGTATCCTGGCGGACTCCACCATCAAATTGCGACGGGCCTCCCTGTCGCCCTCTATCTCCAATGCGGCATCGTACACCTCGGGCAGTTTTTTCCACTGCCCGGTTTCCTTGTACAAATCGATCAGTGACATCACCGCATCCCGATTCAGCCGCTCGATCTCCCGTACCGCCTCCAGGTCCTTGATCGCCTTCAATGGCTGGGCCAGTTCATCCCGCCACACCCCGGCCAGGCGGATCAGGATGGCCTTTTTCTGTTCCGGGTCCTCCATATCCTTTATATGGGACTCCATGGTCACGGCCAGTTCATTCGTTGTGGCGTACTTGCGCAAAAACGCCTCCAGTTCCTCCCAGCGTTTCTGTGCCTGGTATTTGCCGCGGATCTCGCGTTTCGCCCTGTCGTTCGAAGGGTCGATTTCCAGCACCCTCAGCCACGTCCTGATCGCGGCCTCCTCGTCCTTTACCTGCGTGCCGTACATGTGGGCCAGTTTCTCCAATTCCATGCGCCGGGCATTTTCGTCCTCTATCAGGTCCACCTTGCGTTCAACCACATCCGCCAATGCACCGTAGTCCTTGGTCCTGCGATACAATTCCTCCAGGTGTTCCAAGGCCTTCACATCCTGTGGGTCGCCATCCAGCACCCGGCGCCACAGGTCGATCACCACCTCCACCTTGCGCACCTGGGGCGTGGCGAATTCGGCCAGTTCCTTCAATTTTGCCAGTCGTACGTCCGGATCCTCCTCGAAATCCAGCAATTTCAGGGACAGTTCAACGTATTTTTCGTAGTCGCGGTGCTTTTCGTACAGCCCTTTCAAGGTGTCCAGTATCTCAGGGTCCTCCGGCCTGAGCGCCAGGCACTCCTCGTAGTCACGGATCGCCTCGCCAACGTTGGAAAACCTGGTGTTCATCAGGTCCGCGTGTTTCTTCAACAGTTCTATGCGCGCATCCTCGTCCTCGGTCACCTCGATTTTCTTTTTCAGGACCTTGGCCACGTCAGGCCAGCGGTTCATGGATGCATACATCTCGCGCAACGCATCCATGACCTCCATATTTTTCGGGTCGATTTCCAGGATCGCCTGGTACGTGGAGATCACCTTGGTAACGGCGTTCATCTTGTCGCGGTATATGCCTACCACCCTTTGCAGAAGTTCGACCTTTTGTTCGGTTTCCGTATCAGGCAGGGCCTTGACCTTTTGCATCAACAGGTCAACCAGGGAGTGCCACTTGCCCGCGGCCTCGTACAGGGTTTCCATCTTTTGGGCAGCCTGCTCGTCCTCGGGGTCATTCTTCAGCACCGCCTGCCAATAGGACACGGCCTTTGCCTGGTTGCCGGCCTCCTCAGCGATCCTGCCCAGTTCCCTGTACATATCGGCCTTGGACATGCCAGTGGCCGCAGCATTTTCCTCCATGAACTGCTCCAGGCGGCTCCAACTGCCCCGGGCACTGTAAAATGCCACGTAGAAATCCCTGACCTCCTCGGCAAATTTTTCGTTTCCCTTCAGCACGCGGTAGTAGTACTCGGCCCGGTTGATGTCATTGAGCGTGTTGCGGTACAGGTCACCCATGGTCTTTGCCATGACCTCGGCAAATCCCTGGTTTTCCTTGTTGCGCCTGAAAGCGGATTCCAGTGTTCGCAACAGGTTGTCATTGGTGCCACCCTCGAACCCTGTATCTATAAGGGCCTTCAGCCCCTCAGCGAAGTTTTCGGGGTCCTCCTCAAATGCCGCTACCAGTGCCTGTTCCGCCTTCCTGAGGTTCACGCCACCACTTTGGATGAGGTCCAGAATTTCATTGATCTCCATTGAACTTCCTCCTGTTCCTGACCCGCATCCCCTTCAGGCCATGGTCTTTTACCGTCATGAATGCCTTAGGGATGCAGTAGTTCCAAATCAAGGAAACCATACGTGTTATTGGTATAACACGCAATAAAAAACAGGGCAACAGGATTTTTACAATTTTTTTATTCTTCGAGCGATAAGATGAAAAAAGGCCATTGCTACCACGGGCCAGGCCAGCGGCCACGAGCGGCGGGCGCCGGGACGCAGGGCGGGCTAACGCATGGGCCCTCCCCCGCCGGCACACCGAGCCAGTTCCAGGTCCTGGGGCAGACCTGTTCCACCACCAAAGGTCTGTGGGGTTAAACCCCGCGCGCGCTGTTTGACCACCGCGGTTGTCCTGTCAAACGTCCCTAAAGGGACAAAACGCCTAACTGCAAGGGATGTGCCAAAACGCATACCAAACACAATAATGCTGTTATATCAATAGGTTACGCTATTATGCGTACTTAATCATGGATACGAACAGTCCGGTAATCCGGACACAACAGTCCGGAGAAGTCCGAAAAACCGGACTGTTGTATCACGGCCCACGCTCGCGGTCACGGCCACGGTCAACGGTCTCGGCCAACGGTCTCGGTCACTGAATTCTGGCTTCGGGTTTCGGGTCTCGGGACGCAGCCTGCGGCTGCGCGGGACGGCCCTGCG
>WGCQ01000227.1 GCA_015493765.1 Deltaproteobacteria bacterium | reverse complement strand
GTCACGGCCACGGTCAACGGCCTCGGCCAACGGTCAACGGTCTCGGGCCTCTGGCATCGGGATCCGGGTCGCAGCCTGCGGCTGCTGCGGGACGGCCCTGCGGGCCTTGCGGGAGACTTCCGTTGCAACCGGGAGCACACTGCCACGGCCACGGAAAAGGCCGGCAGGATGCCGGCCCCACTCGGTCTCGGCCTTGGTCAACGGCCAACGGTCTCGGCCACGGACTCGGCCACGAAAAAGGCCGGCATCCTGCCGGCCCCACACGTTCAACGGACTCTGGAGCCGGGATTCGGGATACAACCTGAAATCGAACACAAGGCGATACACACAATTATAACTGCCCAGGCTAATTCCGGAAGAGCCATATTCCGTGTTGACCATGATTCCTGAATAATGGATAATGATGCCGTGGGCTGGTTCTGCAAAAAAACGATGTTTTTCGTGCTGTTGCTTGCATTTGCATGCGGCAACCCTATCGATATTTTAGGTGTGGGTCCGTCGGATACATACGACGTGGCCGGGTTGATACCACCTGACGGATTTTCGGGCCCGGGCCCGCTTACAATCACTGGCGTGACGCCGGACAAGGGCCCGGTTGAGGGCGGCACCAGGATTCACATCACCGGGACTGGGTTTGTCACGGGTACGATAGTGCTGTTAGGGCAGGTCAAGGGTATCCAGCCGGTGGTTGAAAATTCGCACAGCATATCCGTGACCACACCACCGCACAACCCGGGTACAGTAGATATCAGGCTGGTGACACCGGATTACCACATGGTGACCATGCGCGATGCCTTTACGTATTGGGCCAAAATAGAGATAAAAAAGGTTACCCCGGACGTACTCCCGACAGCGGGCGGAGTCCCAATCACGATACAGGGCAAGGGCTTTACCACGGGGTGCCTGCTGTTTGTCGGCGGCAGACGCAGCCCCAAGTACATGGCCATGTCACCGGAGCAACTTACGGCAATCGTGCCCGATAACGCCCCCGGACCTGCCTCCGTGGTCGTATCGTGTCCCAGCGGTGAGGGACACAAGCGCAATGCGGTCAGGTACGTGGCGCCAGCAACGATTCGTGGATGTACACCGCTGAAGGTAACCGGTACAGGTACAAAAGACGCATGCGTATTAGTGCAAGGTCAGGGTTTTGATGATGTAACCACCGCGTCCATCGACGGAGAGGGCGTCCGAATGGACAGGCAGGACCCGGGCATGCTGCGCCTGTGCTTTGATGTGGACAAACTAGCCCCAGGCAGCCATACGGTGACCCTGGTCGGTCCGGGGGGACGGGTGTCCATGCAGTCGTGTTTTGTTTCCGTGGCTGGTTCGACACCGCAAAAGACATCCATAGTTGCCGTGATACCGAATCACGGCAGTGTTGGCAGCCACCAGCGTGCCTCCGTTATATTTAGTGGCCCCGGGAAATACCACGCAAGCCCATCCATATCCTTTGGTTCGCAATCAGCCATGGTCCTGCGCTGGGACCCGACCCAGCAAAGTGCACTCGTTAAGGTGCCCGTGAGCCAGCAAGCCGGGCCAGTTGACGTGTCTGCCAGGCTTCCGGATGGTGAGTGCCGCCTGGCTGGCGGCTATACCTACGACTCAGTACCTGTGGTGACGTCGATTACGCCGGTTTCAGGGCCTGTGGAGGGCAATACCAACGTGACGCTGTCCGGTACGGGGTTGGGACACGTGGATGAGGTCAGGTTTGGTCCCCTGCCCGGTGTGTTGAAACTTGTGGGGGCTACAAAGGTGGTCGTGTCCACGCCCAGAGGTGCGCCAGGGCCTGTGGACATCAGGGTGCACACGTCGGACGGCCATGAACTTAGCCTTGCCAAGGCCTTCGCATTTTTCAAGCCTGGACGCGCCCTGTCAGCGGTGTATCCGGCCAGTGGTGCCACATGTGGAGGTGCACATATTCATGTGTACGGTGCCGGTTTTACCCGGGATACCCGGTTTTTCTTTGGCAGTAACCGGGCCATGCCCGCAGGCGAAGGGGCAATCACCCCGTCCATGGCCTCCCTGGTATTGCCGCCTAACGACGTAGGCCCTGTGGACGTAACCGTAAAGTGGCCGGACCACAAAACATTGACGCGCCGTAACGGCTTTGTGTATTTCGATCCCACATCGTACTATGGTGGTACGTGGGGCGAACCCATTGAACAGGTGGTCAACGTGGTGGTCAAGGAAAACAGGCACGGCAAACGTATCCCCAATGCGTTCGTGATGCTCGGTGACAAGCCCTGGGCTGGCCTACAGGGGTACACGAACAGCGACGGCATGCTGACCATATGGAATGAGGGGTTACGCGGCCCTGTTGCGATTACCGCGGCAAAACAGGGCTACAGCGCATCGTCCCTGGTGGGTGTGGATGCCGAAAACATCACCCTGTTTCTGACGCCCCATACTATTGAGTCCGGTGGCGGTGGCAATACGGGCAAGCCTGTGCCGCATGGTATTATTACAGGCCGGGTAACCGGTATCTCCAAGGGCATACTGGCCCCCCCGGGCGACTGTGCCACCGCGACTCTCGACAAGGGCATCCAATGTGTTCCCTGCCAGCCGGCCAAGGGATGTGCCAATCCGGATTTTACATGCGCCGATGCCCTGGGTACGGGGTGGTATTGCATCAAAAAATGCGCCAGCAACAGCGATTGTCCCGATGGTTATGCCTGCTACGGCATCAAGTACCAGTTGTCCGCGTGCCTGCCTGCCCATGGCACCCCCGTAATCAGGTGTTACCCTGCGCCCAGTTCGGGTCGGTGGGGCATATCCGACCCGGGTCCCGGGTTCCTGGTCCAGTCGAACGGTGCCTTTGGCGTATCCACCAGGCCTGGCGACATCGCCGTGTACTGCGTGGGCGGGTTTATGAAGGACGGCCATTTTCAGCCGCTTGCCATGGGTGTGGCCAGGCATGTGGCAGTGCAGCCCGGGCAACTGGTGGCCGGTGTGGAGGTCCCGTTGAATATACCTCTGGACCGCACGCTGAATTTGCGGGTCCTGGACCTGCCTGATGCAACAGGGCAACCCATGCTGGATACTGCGGATTACTATTTGCATCTCGGGTCTGACGGCGCAATCGCCTTCTGGCCGGAGATCACCGGCCTGAAACAGGGGGAATTTCGCCTGACCAACCTGCCTGACAGGCTGAGCGGCCCGCTGAGTGATGCAACCTTATCGCTTTATTTCGAGGCTGACTACAACAAGGGTTCCTGGGATACGTGCGCTGCATACACCAGCCTGGATTCTTTTCCCGAAGGCCCGGCCCTCTATCACGCCACCGGCGACACACTGAGCCCTGTGGACGGCTCGTGGGCATTGGATATCCAGGCCGCCTGTCCTGACGGGCAGGGCAAGGTCCTGCTGTTTTCCGGTCGGGGCTTGTTGTTCGTGTATGACCCGGCCTCCATGACCATAGAATCCGCACCGTTTCCTTACGGACCCCACGTGCTGTCATGTGTTACTCCAACAGGTGGCAGCCCCCTGGCCGCTGCACGGGATGGCGTAATATGGTCCATGCGGAACCAGGACTGGCACCAGGTACCAACCGGCATATCAGCGGATATCGAATCCATTGCAACGGGTGGCATGGGAACATTTGCGGTTGGCGGAAATGTGTTGATCGATTACAACCATGGAAATCCCCGGGTTTTGCGGGTTCAAAAGCCGGTTCATTTCAATACTGTCACCGTTTCGGACGACTATGTCCTGACAGCAGGGCAGGGCGGTTCGGTTTACCTGTACGACGGCGCTTCCCTTTATCCCGTGCGACCTGCGCCTGTCAGCCTGGACATGGTTACATCCTGTACTTGCGGCAATCTCAGTTTCCTTGCCGGTGCAAAGGGCACTGTTGTTCAATACGACGGCCAGGCCTTTTCATCGTTTTCTTCCGGCCTGCATGGTGTGATTACTGCCATGACCTGCGGGGACAATGGGGCGGTGTGGGTGGCCACGGACCGTGGGGATGTGGCCCTGGTGTCCCTGTCAGGTCCCCCGAAGGCCGGTCACGTGTTGCATCTCGTGACCCACGGATTCAAGCCCACAGCCATCCCCTTGACCAACCCGCTGACCATTACTGGCACACCCATGGCCTTTCTGGGGCCAATTGTGTGGATTCCCACGTTCGAAGTTCCGCAGCCCTATTCCCCCTGGTCGGGCAGCCTCTTGCAGTGGCAGTGGCAACAGGGACCCTTACCGGATTTTGCCAGGTTTCGCTTTAACAGCGACAAGGGTGTGCCCATGTGGGATGCCCTGATTCGGGGCGACATATTGCAGTGGCGCTTGCCTGACCTGAAGTCCGCCATGGGTTATGACCCATTGAAGGGCGCGAATCCGGTCCAGTTGTCGATCCTGGGGGTAATATCCACGGCTTTCAACATCAATGCATTCGACCAGGCATCGGTTTACAGTACCAATTGGGTTTCCTGGTCCCAGAAAACGCTAAACCTGTATCGCAAACCATGACGAGGGTGTTGATTTGATGGCAAATTCAGGGCGGGTTTGGAACCCACCCCTACAAATGTTGTGTCAATTCAGTGCGTTACATTACGAGACAATTTATATGTTGTCTAATATGAGGACTTTTGCAACACCCTCAGGAAGCCGGCGATCCCAGGGGGGACTTTGTAACAGCCTCCATCCCCAAATTACCTGACTAAATTCGGCGGTGAAACTTCGCCTGACGGCTCGTTGTCACGGCCTGCGGCCTTAGGCAAGGCGCTGCAAGCGTCCCATCGACTTTGTCGTTGTACCTGTGTATGTT
>WGCQ01000226.1 GCA_015493765.1 Deltaproteobacteria bacterium | reverse complement strand
GGCCGTGACCGTTGACCGAGGCCGTGACCGTGTCCGTGGCAGTGTGCTCCCGGTTACCACGGGAGCCTTCCCGAAAGGCCCGCAGGGCCGTCCCGCGCAGCCTCAGGCTGCGACCCGATGCCAGAGGCCCGAAGCCAGAATTCAGTGACCGAGTCCGTGGCCGAGACCGCTGACCGTGGCCGGGGTTTCCGGTTCCGACGGGAGTCTTACCGATGCCAAACTCCAAAATCCAGTTACGGGGACAGCGGTATGATAAAATGGATATGGAAATCAAAGGATTACACGTAAAATCCGAATTGCAGGAGGCGTCCGCGATCCCCGCAAACGCCAAACCGCATACAAGGACCTTATTCGAATTCGGCGTCGATTACATCATCACCACCGGCATTGGATGAGCCTCCGGCCTGACCACCGTTACCGGGGTTTTGCTGCTGCTCCGCTCCAGGCTGCTGGCCGCCGCCGGATGCGGCCTTGTACATTGCTTCCGCCACCTTGTGATTGGCGGCAGTCAGCGCATTCATGGCCTGCTTGATTCGCTCGTGGTCCTCGGTCTTGACCGCCTCTTTAGCCTCGGTCATGGCCTTCTCGAGTTCGTTCAAATCGGCTATCGGGATCTTGTCCTTGTTTTCGTTAACCAGTTTTTCCGTCTGGTACACCATTGCATCCAGGTTGTTGCGGTCATCGATCATCTGACGACGTTTTTTGTCCTCTTCCTCGGTCTGTTTGGCCTCGTTGACCATGCGTTCGATGTCATCCTTGTTAAGCCCCGACGACCCGGTAATGGTGATCTTTTGTTGCTTACCCGTGGCCTTATCCACGGCGGACACGTTCAGGATACCATTGGCGTCGATGTCAAACGTCACCTCGATCTGTGGAACCCCGCGTGGCGCCGGCGGTATCCCCTCCAGTACGAATTTACCCAGCGACCTGTTTCCGCTGGCCATTGGGCGCTCACCTTGCAATACGTGTATGTCCACGCTGGTCTGGTTGTCCGAAGCGGTAGAAAATATTTCGCTCTTCTTGGTCGGAATCGTCGTATTGCGAGGGATCATAACGGTCATTACACCACCCAGCGTTTCGATCCCCAGGCTCAGCGGTGTGACATCCAGCAACAGGACATCCTTGACGTCACCGGTCAACACTGCGCCCTGGATCGCCGCTCCGACAGCCACCACCTCGTCCGGGTTTACGCCCTTGTGCGGGTCCCGGCCAAAGAATTCCTTGACCTTTTTATGCACCAGTGGAATCCTGGTGGAACCACCCACGAACACAACCTCGTCGATGTCGGAGGGGGTCATCTTGGCATCCTTCAAAGCCTTGCGTACCGGTTCCATGGTGGCATCAATGATCCCTTCCATCAGGCTTTCCAGTTTTGCCCGGCTGACCTTCAGCTGCATGTGCTTTGGACCCGTGTTGTCCGCGGTCAAAAACGGCAGGTTCACCTCGGTCTCCGTCATGGACGACAACTCGATCTTTGCCTTTTCAGCGGCATCTTTCAGGCGTTGCAGCACCATCTTGTCATTGCTGACATCAATACCCGTGTCCTTTTTGAATTCCTGGATCAGGTACTCCATGAGTTTACGGTCGATGTTGTCACCGCCCAGGTGCGTATCGCCGTTGGTGGATTTGACCTCCACCACGTTGTCGCCCACTTCCAGGATCGATATGTCGAACGTACCGCCACCGAAGTCATAGACCGCGATCTTCTGGTTTTTCTTTTTATCGAGGCCGTATGCCAACGCAGCAGCGGTCGGTTCGTTTATGATGCGCACCACCTCGAGCCCTGCGATCTCGCCCGCATCCTTGGTGGCCTGTCGCTGGGCATTGTTGAAATACGCAGGCACCGTGATAACGGCCTTATGCACCTCATGCCCCAGGTAGTCCTCGGCAGCCTTTTTGAGCTTACGCAGGATCATCGCGGAAATCTCGGGCGGGGAATAAACCTTGCCACGCAGGTCTATACTGGCCACGTTGTTCTTGCCTGCCACCACCTTGTAGGGCACCAGTTTCATTTCCTCGGACACCTCGTTGTAAAAGCGCCCCATGAAACGTTTGATCGAAAATATCGTATTTTCAGGGTTTGTTATTGCCTGTCGTTTGGCGATCTGGCCTACCAGGATATTACCCTTGTCATCGATTGCAACCACTGAGGGTGTGGTGCGGTCCCCTTCCTCGTTCTGGATCACCTTGGGTTCAGACCCTTCCATGACTGCAACCACCGAGTTGGTAGTCCCTAAATCAATTCCTATAATCTGTTCTTGAGCCATCCTTCTACCTCCCAAATTTTAATCTGAGGACTGTTGCCAGTTCCTGATAAAAACTAATCACTGTATGGCCTTAGTCAAGCACGGGTAAACAAAAACATCAACAGAATACCAAACGGACCCATGAAAACCCACCGGGAATAGTACATAACTTGTTGAATATTCAATCAAATAAGGCGTGGGAACGAAAACAAATAGTACCAGGGTTAAAGTAATCAGGCTGTTGGGGGATCTACGAAATTTTTTCTTGCATTTTATTTTTGGCCATTGTAATCTTGAAACATCGTAAGGGTGATTTGATAGATTATTTTGTGTGGTGCAGACATGAATGAGCGAGCCACAGAGATTGAGCGACTGAAACAGCGAATTGCGCAACTGGAAGCCCGGATTGAGGAAAGCAGGAATATACACCGCGGAATCGAGGAAAGTGAGGCCCGATACAGGACGCTGATCGATTTTTTGCCCATAGGACTTGTGGTGCATGATGGAAAGAAAATTTTATATGTAAACAAGTGGGCCATAAGTCAATTGGGCCTGTTATCCGCCGATCAAATAATAGGACAGCCTTTAAGAAATTTCGTACATCCTGACAGTTGGGATATTGTAAACGAACGCATCAGACGTTTGATGGAGGAACATAAAGGCGCGGGCCTGTTTCACGAACGTTTCCTGAAACCCGATGGCACCCCTTTTCACGTGGAGGTGGCTGCCATCCCGATTACCTTCAATCAACAGGATGCGGTGCTGGTGGCTGTACGCGACGTGGATGAACAGGTAAAAATCCACCGGGAACTGGTTCAACAAAAGGAACGGCTGGCCGTGACCCTGTCCAGCATTGGCGACGGCGTTATTGCAACAGATGCCAATGGCACTGTAACATTGCTCAATAAGGTGGCCGAGGACTTGACAGGCTGGACGCAGGCCGAGGCTGTAGGCCGTGATTTGAACGAGGTTTTCCACATAGTAAATGAAAAGACCCGCAAGCCTGTGCAAAATCCCGTGGAAAAGGTGTTATCCATGGGCAAAATCGTAGGCCTGGCCAACGGTACGATGCTGATTGCAAGGGATGGCAGGGAGTACATTATTGCAGACAGCGGTGCACCCATAAAGGATGCGCAGGGGGCCATTGTGGGCGTGGTCATGGTGTTTCGCGACGTCACCCAGAAACGGCGGTGGGAGGAGGAACGCCGAAGGCTACAGAGTTTCGAGACGCTGGAATTGATGGCCGGCGGTATAGCACACGATTTTAACAACCTGCTGACAGGTGTGCTGGGCCACCTGAGCCTGCTTGCGTATGAGTTACCCGAGGACTTTGCTGGCATCAAACACGTGGAAGATGCCCAGCGATCGGTACTCATAGCAAGGGACCTGGTTACACACCTTTCCTTGATAGCCAAGGGGAGCGCCCCGGTACGTGAGAATGCGCCAATAGCAGATGTGATCAAGGCATCCTCCGAACTGTCGGCCGCTGGCTCCAACGTCCAGATCGAGGTGGATATTGCCAAGGACCTGTGGCCTGTGGTCTGTGATACAAACCAGATCAGCCAGGCAATCCAGAATATCGTTATTAACGCTGTCCAGGCCATGCCTGCCGGTGGCAGGGTCGTAATCAGGGCTGAAAACAACATGGTGCTTGAGAGGGATAACATTCCTTTGCCACCGGGCAAATATGTAAAGATTTCTGTTACGGATCAAGGGGTTGGCATACATCCCAAATATATTGACAAGGTATTCGATCCCTATTTCACCACAAAACAAAAGGGATCAGGCCTGGGTCTGTCCATCGTGTATTCCGTGGTCACAAGGCACAATGGACATGTGGATATCCAGTCCAGGCTGGGTTCAGGGACAAGGGTAACGATATGGCTGCCCGCAGGGGAACAGGATACCGAAAAACCGCTAAAACGGGCAAAGGAGTCCCATTTGGTGGAATCCGGTGGCAGGGTCCTGGTGGTTGACGACGAGACCGTGGTCCGGGATGTGTGCATTAAGATGCTGAATCACCTGGGTTACGAGGCTGAGGCAGCCAATGATTCGACGACAGCCATTGCCATGGTCAACAAAGCGTTAGAAGAGGACAAGCCCTTTGATATTGCCATAATAGACCTTACCATGCCAGGCGACATGGGCGGTAAGCAGTTATGCAACCTGCTGCATGAGCAATTACCGGACCTGGCTGTGATCGCGTCCTCGGGGTACCCGGATGCCCCTGCCATGCTGGAACCTGCGAGATTTGGTTTTGTTGGTACGCTCAAAAAGCCCTACACAATCCAGGAACTAAAACTTGCCTTGGCAAAGGCCGCAAACAAGCATTTACAAAAATGATACATACCGCAAAACCCGGGACAAATTTGACGCACATCTTGACATTTTGACGCAATGCGTTATTATTGAGTGAACCCTTTGAAGGAGGCTGACATGACAGTCAAAACACAGGTAAAAGAATTATTGGGTACATCAAAGGCGAAAATGGCAGGCGGGATGAAAACCCTGGAAGGTTACTTGAGCAAAACCATTGGACCGTTCAAGGAAAAGAGTGTGAAGGACCTGCTGGAACAGTTCGGGGGCCTGAAGCCTACCGAGATCGTAGAAAAATTCAAGTCCTCGGACATCGGTAAACACTGGGATGTGGTGAAACACGAACTCCTGACCACAATGGGAATCGCCGAGGCCTCGACCGTGGAAAAACTGGAAGCCGAGATCAAAAAACTGGAAACAAAACTCGAGGCATTGCAGAAGGTCAAGACCGACTTGACCGCGTTGAAACGCGAAGTCACCAAGTTAAAAAAGGCGTCCAGCAGCAAGTAAGGATTATTTCTGTTTTCGGTAATTGTCCACGATGGCCTTGACAGCCGGCAGGGGACGGCCTATCCGTGACTGTGACTCGATGACGTGCTCCAGCACGCGGAATGCCGTTTGTGCCTGCTGTCGGGTTTCCTCGTTACGGAGGGCCGTGTAGAGGTGTCCTGCAATTCCACCTATTCCGCTGGTAAACTGTTGCAGCAGGGACCGATCGGATGCCACCTGTTGCAGGATGCGCACCACGGCCTGGGAAAATACCGGGAAATCCTGTTCGCTGATTTCCATTGATTTCAGGATTTGCAGGATGCCATTGACAGCGCTCTTTGCCAGTACCGCGGATTGAGTGCCGCCCAACCCCAGGCTTAAGGACAGACCGATCAACAGGTCCATGGATACGTCGGTAAGGTCTGGTATGTCATTTTTGGTAAGCCTTTCAACCACAAGCACCACCGCTGCCCTGGCCCGTGCTCGGACCTCCTCACCAAACGGGTCGTTACCCGCACATATGTAAAGTTTACCCAATGATTTCAGCGCAGTTGAACCAGGCTGCTGTACAAGGGTGCCAACCAGGCTGGCAATTACATCGGGGCCATGTTTAATATTTGCGAGCCCCTGAATCATGACACTTGTACAGGTGGTATCGCATACGGAAAACACGGAAAACACGTGGTCAGCCTCTGTCGGGACCAGGTGGGACTGCGTAAGCGCCAGGCGGCCTGCCTGTGAATGCAGGTTTTTTGCAAGCATGACGAACACGAGTTCCTGTTGCTGCGGGTCCATGTCCAGGTCACCAAGGCACTCGAGTGTGTACTCATACATCGGGGCATCGGTCCGTTCATGTTCAAGGGCAAACCTGACAAGGATGTCCGTTACCACCTGTTGATATTTTTTTTTCTGAAAGCACTTGGCAGTAAATTTCCTGGCAACCTCCGTGGAAAACCTGGAGTCGGCCCGGATGAGGTTTGCAATAACCGTTGGAATCAGGACACTGCCACCCTTGGTATCTGCTATGCGGTCAAACAGCCGCTCAGCAATCAATTCCCACGCGTTTACCTGGTTTCCATGGCCCAGAAGTCCGGTGGTCATCCTGGTCAATTCGCTTTTGGATTCCACGGGCACCTGGTTAAGAAACCGGGCAAACCGGTCCTTGTCAAAGGGGACACCTGTAACGGCATGGTAATAAAACAGGTCCACAAACTCTTCAACCGGGTCCATCATAGGTTTTTACCACAGGTCGGTTGAAAATTTTCGTACCTCCTCGGCAGAGAAGGGTACGGGATACAGGCCCACATCATCGCCCTTGATCACAACCACCATGCGGACTTCCTTTGCATCCAGGCGGGCCTTGAACGTATTTTCGCTCCTGACCACCTTTTGGACAAATTTATTGAAGTCCTGTTTTTCAATGTTTCCGGCCTGTTCCCTGGCCTGGGTAAATTCCTTGAACAACCTTTCGAAGTATTTATCCCTGGGTTCACGCAGCAATGCCGCCTTTTCCGCATCTGAAAGGTCCAAATCCACACCGGAACTGTCCGCAATATCCGCATCCCAGTTTTTGCCCTGTTCATCATCCGGTATGGGTTTGCCCTGGACTACCATCATGGTAAGGTTCAAAGAATTGCTCAATGTACTCGCCAGTTTCTCCTTGAAATCGTATGGGAACTGGTATTCCATGTTTCCATTTACGATTTCGTGGAGTCCCTGGTCCATGATGATAAACGGATTGATAAATGACTTGTAGAAACTGATGACGAAACCCAATGCAATGAGCATCAACACAAAGATTATCACGCTAAAATAAACCTTCGCCGAATGAAAAGGTGCTGTTACGGGTTGGATATTCCTAAGGAAAACCATGTCCACGGGAATCGATGCCTGTTTGCCGATAAGATATGGAATCATTACCCAAATCGTCTGTCCCGTTGTACCAACTATGGTTTTCATTTTGCCCTTGAGCCTGTGATTTATGGCATCAGCCAGTTTGCTGCTAACCGTTGATGCGGCTATTTTACCCTTTACAACCAGGATCGAGTCGATTCCTGCAAACTGTTTCCATTGATGCAATAATGCCTCGTCCAAGGGGTCCCCGACCTCCACCAGTCCCACCATTTTATTCTGATAGGTCAATGGAATGGCCAGTGCCATGTAGTACTCTTCACGTACCAGGTCCACCCCCTCCACTGTCAGTCCCTTGGACAGCACCTGGCTCAGCAAGGGATGTTTTTTCGCATAGTCCTTCACATGTGACCACTTCGGGTCCTGTGAATCAGCCACACCGAAGCCGTTTATATCGATGATGATCACCCTGGAAACCGTTTTAAACTGGAACCGTTCCCCCATATCTACCACGAGAGACTGATAGTTATTGTAAGTATAATCCCACACGCACTGGTCCACACCTATGGATGCACACCTGATAAAACGCTGTTTTTCCGATTTCAGGAATTGCTGTTTGCTGTTTTCGTCGGTCCAGTTTGGTCCGAACTTGGTGGTGAGTTTGTCCATCAATTCCTTCATAAATCGATCCGGCAAATCCGTGGCTGCAACCATTTGTTCACGAGCCTTGCTGGATGCATCATCCCGATTAGGATATGCCTTCCATTCTTTGATTTCCATCTGTTTCATTTCCTGGCGAAATGTGTCAAGGGTTGACAGGTACACCGGGATAACGCCGTCCTGGATGGAGCGTGCCAGGAATCGTCGTATAAGCCGTCTTTGTGACAGATACGTATTTACGGATATGCTGGATTGCCCAAGCAAGGCCTTTTGTTCCGTAATTACACCATTTTCCAGGGAATCGATATACAATAGCCCTGTGGCCCCTACGGCCAGACTCAAAACAACGATAACTATTGTAAGTTTTACCTTGAACATATACGTCCTCCCTTAATGGCTTAACAATTCTTCTGCCTCTGCATCGTTGGGGTTATCAGCCAGCAGTCGCAACACATACTGGCGCATTTTGTGCTTCTCGCCCAGTTCCTTGTGCGCCCTTGCGAGGGTCAACAAAAGTGAGCGTTTGGATTCCTTGTCCATGGTATTCAACTTCAACAGCAGGGGCTGCAAGGTCTTGACCACATCCTGCCAACGTTTCAACTTACTCTGCAAAAGACCTATGTGCAACCTCAGGTTGCGATTCTCACCCACTAATCTGAAGGCCTGTATGTAGAACTGTAATGCCTTGGTCAAGTCGCCGGATTCTTCCAGCAATTTGCCCATGTACGTGGAATATTTCACGATTCCTGCCTTGTTATTGGTCTTTTCAAAATACTTTATCAGCCATTCCAGGTATGACCTGGCCTGGGGTAATTCCCCCTTGGAATTATAGTAGTCAACCAAGGTTTTTACCACCTCCGGGTTATTCGGCATTTCATTATATGCGGACCGTATCCAGGCCAGGAACTTGTCCTCATCCTTGAGCCCGGTCAGGTATGCCTTGGCAATGTCCAGTGCTGCGGCCGAGCGTTCCTGGGGTTCAGATATCTGGTCGTAATGTTTCTCCAGGAGTTTGATCAGGTTTTTGTGGTCCCCTGTCGCAATATAGGCATTTTTCAACAGTTTAATCGCCCTGTTGTCCTTCGGGTCTATCCGGAGTGCCTTTTCAGCCAGCTGCTTGATTTTCTTTGCATCCACCTTCATGTCTGTATATATGCCGGCCAATCCGATCAATGCCTCCAGTTTATCCTCATCCGCAGATTTATCCGTATCAATGGCCTTCTTGTACAGGGCCTCTGCCCCCTCCAGGTCCCTTAATGCATGCAATTGATTGGCCAACAGTAACATGACATTTACGTTGTCCGGTTCGCTTTGCAACAGTTCCCGCAGGAATTGCGTAACCAATTTCTCATCACCGATCTTTTCCTTGGCAATATCAACCGCCTTCAACAGGAGTTCAGTCCGCTCTGTCCCGGTCACCATTGCCGCCTTGTTTTTCAACATTCCTACCAGTTCGCTCCAGTAACCGGCATCGTAGTACAGGCGGATCAGTTCGTCCACCACCTCTGTCCGCTTAGGGTCGTGTTCCAGGGCCCTCATATACATCCTGATCGCCTGGTCCGGGTTATTCTTTCGGGTCTCGGCCAGTTCCGCCGCCTGGATGGCTGCATCCGCCGCATCCCTGCCCTGGCCCTGGTCACTAATCAAGTCATATACACTCAGCAGGGCATTCCAGTCGTCCTGTTCCTTCAACAAATCAATCAACTGGTTTCGGACCTTTATGTCATCAGGATTGAACCGCCACAATTTCTCGTATGCCTTCCTGGCAAGATTTTTGTTGCCTTCCTTGAACAGGACGAAATCAGCGGCCCTCTGTAACAGTTCGGCGCAGCCTTCACAGTCCACGGGTAATGCAAGTACCTGATTTACAATGTAATCTGCCCGTTCATGGTTGTCGGCGGCTTCCTCGATATCCAGCATACGTGAGAGGGCATCCACATCCGCAGGACGGATATCCAAAACTTGTTGCAGTTTTTCCGCTGCATCCTCATGTCTGCCCATGGCAATATAAAACTCTGCCAGTTTCTTCAAATCCTCCACACGAGTGCCCAGGAAGGCATCCGAACTGATCTTTATTTCCAGTATCTGTATGTATTCCTCGGTCCGGTTTTCCGATGTGTACAGTTCCTCGAGCGTCTCCATGGCCTCACTATTGTTCGGGTCCAGTTGAAGCACCCTGTTCAATGCATTTTCCACGTGTGCCTTCAATTCAGGGACCTTCATGGAAAGTTTGGCAATTTTTACGTACAGGTCTTCTTTTACGTCCAGCCATTCCACCTTCTCAACCACCTGTTCCAGGTATTTTACAGCAAGTTTTATCAGTTCGGGATCGTTTCCGGCCAGGTTCATCATATCCGTGGGCAGCCCCTCCGACTCGGGGCGCCTGATCATTGCCTCGCCAAGTGCCTTCATTTGCGATACGGTATCCCCTGTGCGCTCATACACATGCGCCAGTTCCCGGTACAGGTCGGACTGGACCCGCGGGTCTGAAGTCCCGCTTATCTGGAGTTGTATCAACGATGACAGTCGTTCAAAATCAAGGTCTTCCTCGGCCAGTGGCTTCAGGACTTCAATTGCCCTGAATCCCACGATCGGGTCCTGGGCCAGGGACATCAACCTGTCCTCAATGGTCTCAACCCTGCCCATATTCTGCAGGGCAATACTATACTCCTCCAGCGCACCTTCCGGGTCACTCAATTTTTCCTGGTATATGTCGCCCAGTTTCAACACATACATAAGGGCCTTTTTCTCGCCCTGTTTACGTATCAGTTCCTTCAGCACCATTACCTGGTCCTGGTGGCGTTCCAGGCCACCCAGGAGTTTTTCCAACTGCGCCATTTCCTCGATCTCTAACCGGTCGTTATTCAGGCAGGCCATGTAATGGTTTGCGGCAAGCGCAGGGTCAGACATGTGCTCAAGTGCTATCCTGGCCGATTTTTTGTGCAAGCCGATCGCAAGTTCCAGGTCGTCCGTGTTCTGTATCACCCGCTGCAATGCCTCGTAGTACCTGTCCGTCATACCTTCGGCCAGGCCGATCTGCTCAAGCAGCCCTAAGGATGCCTCGTCGATTCCAAAATCCAGGGCATTCGTTATGAAATCCATGGCCCTTGATGCATCCTTTAGTTCGCTAAAGGCTATGTTTGCAAGTTCCACCAGGAGCGCACGTTTTGTATCCGGGGCCTCCTCAAGCCCGGCCTTGATTTCCAATATGTCGGCAAGGTCCGCATAGGCATTGCTGTCCCTGGCAATCCTTTCCAGTATGCCAAGTGCCCTCAGGCGCGTTGTGACGTCCTCCTGTTGACTCGCCTCCTGCACGATGGCCGTAAGGTCCTCGTTGTCAGGCCGGAGTTTCAGCCCTTCGTCTGCACGATCCAGTGCGTCGTCCCACCTGTCCTGTAGTACCATGGCCTTTGCAAAGTCCGTCAACACATCCACACGGTCTTCTTCTGACAGGTCCTGGGCCAGGCGCAATCTGTACAGGGCCTCCACATCCTCCATCCGCTCTTCGGCCCTTAGCAGGTCCAACAGCCTCGAATACGCAAACTTGTCAGTTGGCGCCTCCTGCAGCACCTGTTGCAGCAATTTCACGGCATCATCCACCCGCTGCAACTGGAATTCGTTCAACTGTGCGGCCTTCTTCAGGTAGTCCAGCCTCATTTCCCGATCCGTTATGGCGGAAGCCACTGACAGATACAGGTCAACCAGTTCCTCGAAATGCTCCGTTTTTATGTATAACTGCTCCAACCGGTTGACTACGTCCATATTGGTATAGCCTGTTTCCTGGGCCAGCAATCGCATAATGTCAACCGCATCATTCGTTTTGTCAGCGGACTGGTACAACTCGGCGATCTGAATGCCCTGTTCAAGCCTTTTCTGCGGGTCCTCTTCCCCTGCAAAACGTGCCTGCAAGGCCTTGGCCCTGTACTCCATGGACCCGGTTTCCCTGGCCAGTTTTTCCAGTTCCTTGGCCGCATCAATGGTCTTCCAACCCAGGGTCAGGCATTTTTCCATCAATTCCATTGCATGGTCCGGGTCCCCGGTATTCTGGTACAGCCGTGCGGCCTCCATATAGCGTTCATGGCGCTGTTGCGGGTCCACCGAGTTATCCGCACCCGACTCGTACAGCAATGCCAGTTCCACGAACCTTTCGGCTTCCAGCAGCAAGGCCTCCATCATGGCAAAGGCATCCGGGTCGGACGGATTATCCTCCAACACTATCCTCAGGTACGATTCCGCACTCTCCACGTCACCGGCATCCTTTTCCAGCACCTCAGCCAGCAGCAACACAATCCGATTCCACGCCTCCAGGTCGCGGCCCTCCTCGGCCACGTCCTTTAATGCCGCCACCAGTTCATCCGTCTTGCCAAGGTCCCGCGACAGTTGCCTTAACTGCGTCCACGCGTCCAGGTCACCGGGGGTCTCCCGAACCAGAGCCATCATATCCTCCCACAGGTGTGGCTTGTCGTTGAGCGTCTTTTCGACCTCTATGGCCTTGCGCAGCAAATCAACCCCGGACGGATTTTTCAGCCCGTTTACCACCGCCCCCCTGTACAATTCCAGCAATTCGGCCTGGTTTCCCGCCTGCTGCATTGACCGTTCCACCAGTTCGAACAACGCAGGCGCCTCCTCCTGCCGGAACAACACCTCCCTGGCCGCAGAAACACATTCCCGACCGGTATGACCGGACTCTATCAAGGTAACCGCTGTCTGCGACGCCAACTGGATGTCGTTGTTTTCCAGTGCCTCACTGATCAGGACCAGTCCGGCATCCTTCCACGCATCCGATTTGCCACTCTGTCCCAGAGCCTCGAATTCCCTGTGGTGCAGGTCGTACAACGCCTCCTTGTCATCTTTTGCACGGTAGAGCACCTCCAACGCCCGGAATGCCTCTTCCGAATCCGGCTCGATCTCGAATATCCGCATGAAATATGCCTCGGCCAGGTTGAGGTCCTTCAACTGGTCCCTTGCGATCTCACCGCCTTCCAGCAACAGGGACATCCTGACATCCGCATCCGTCTCGAGGTCCGCCAGCATGCCTATGGTAAATACCACACCTTCATAATCCCCCAGTTCCTGGTACAGGTTGCGCAGGGTCTCTATTGAGGACCGGTCATCCGGCATGGCTTCCACCTGGCGCCTGTACAGGTCCCTTGCACCATCTTTGACGCCCTTTTCCATCAACAGTGCCGCCCCCCTGGTCCTGAGGTCAGCGGCATAGTCGGCATCACCGGCCTCCTCCGAAATTCCGGGCAGCAGCGTTGCCAGGGCATCCAGGCGCCCCGTTTCCTCCAACACATCCGCCAGTGTCCCCAACGCAGGTTCGCTGAAACCAGGTATCCTGAGCACACCAATGAGGACCTCCGCGGCTTCATCCATTTTCCCGGCCTCACGCAGGGCATCCACGATGTGCAATATGTGTTTGATAATGCCGGGATTTTGTTTCAACTGGTCAAGCAGGTTCAACGCATCACTGGTCAACATGGGCCAGTCCCCGGTGGCCTCATGCACCTTTGCCAGGTCCAGCAAAGCCTGTATCCTGAGTTCGTCATTCGACGCAAGTTCCGTCACCAGGTCAATGGCATCCTTGTCATCAGGCGACTCTGCCAGTAGTCCGTTCATCAGTTCAAGGGCCTTTTCAGGCTCGCCAAGTTCCTGTGTGTATAACCGTGCCAGTTCCTTTTTCAGAGCCGCCGTGTCCCCGCCCCGGGCAATCGCATCCAGCAGCATATCCCTTGCGTCTGTTGCCTTGCCTGCCCTGACCATGGCCTGCCTGGCCTCCACGGCTATTTCCGGCCTGTCCGGCCACACCTTCAGCAGTTCCATGTACGCATCAATGGTACGGTCCTTCAGTGCATCATCCCTCAGCCCGGCCTGGGCAGCCGCATAGAATCTGCCCGCCTTTTCGTCAGGTTCCGCTTCCAGTTTTCCGGCCAGGAAATTCAGTTCGAACAACCTGACGTTATCGCCGGATTCCTCCGCAGCCAGGATCGACTCGTTCAGTGCCACCCTGGTCTGGTCATCCATGGCATCCGGGTCGGGACGCGACTGGATCACCTTATTGTAGGTCTCCAGGGCCATATCAATATTGCCGGCCTCTTGCAATGCATCCCCCAGGCCCAACAGGAGCATACGTTTTGTTTGTCCTCCCCCCTGCTTTTTTATGGCCTGTTGCAGGAAATCAACCCTCTGTTTGGGTTCCCTTTCCACCTTCAGGAAATCCATGTACAGTCGCAGCAAGTCCGGGTCCGTTGGCCTCTCCTTGTAGAGGTCCTTTAACAACCTTTCGACCTCGTCTTTACGTTCCAAAGGTTGCCACAGCAATCGTGTTGCCTTGACCAGCAGCGAAAATTTTATATCCGGTGTTGCGGACTCGGCCGCATTACGCATGACCTCGACCAGTTCTTCGGCCTTGCCCAGGTCGCCGCCCAGTTCCACCAGGTGATCGCCTACTGCGCTGAGCCCGGGATTGGTTTCAAACACCTGGCGATAGGTTTGAAATGCCGCTTCTTTCTGGCCCAGTTCCCTTTGCAGGTCGCCGGCCTCGGTCAGCAGTTCAAGCCTGCGGTCCTGCCCGGCCTCCAGTTCCCCTGCCTTCAGCAAACAGCGCGCCAGGTCCTCCTTGCGGTCCGTCTTGCGAAACGCGTCGATCAGGATTTCCAGGGCCTCCATACCCATACTGATCAGCCAGTCCTCATTATCGGAAAAGGCAATGCGTTCACACAGTGCGATCACGTCCTCGCGCCCGGGGTCCAGTTCCAGGACCTGCTGGAGTGTAGGTACAACGCTGGCATAGTCCTCAAGGTGTTCCAGGCGCAGAACCGCCAGTTTGTACAGGTTGTCCGCCTTCACCTGGGGGTCTTCAATCTGGTCGTTGAACCACACCAGGTAGTCATACAATGCGTCCTTGTCGCCCTGTTCCTCGTATATACCTTCCAGCCTGGCAGCCAGTTGCAGGTCGGCAGGCCTGGCATACACGTAGTCACGCAGGACCTGGACCGCGGTATCGTAGTCGTCTTTTTTCTGTGCCAGGTCAACTGCCTCAGAAACCACCGGACCGGCCTGGTCCACTGGCACCACCTTTTGCAATCTTGTCAGTGTCTCCAGCAACCTCTCATCGTATGCCTGCTTCCTGTAAAGGTCGGCTATTTTTTCCAATGTTTCCGTGGTGTCGCCGTTGAGTGCGGCCAGCCTCTCATAGCATTCCGCTGCGCCTTGCAGGTTGTTCAAGGGGCCTTCGTACAAGCCGGCCAGTTGCCGGTTAATCAGGGTTTCGGTTTCCTTGTCCAGGGCAATCTCCTGTCCCCCTTCAGCCCACGTGGCCAATGCCTGGGCAACCTCCTCTTCGCGCCCGTTTTTTGTGCCGAGTTCCACCAGCAACCGGATCACGCTTGCACTTGGAAACGCCCTGGCGGCCAGCAACAGCACGTCCACTGCACCATCCAGGTTGTCCAGTTTTTCCTGCCTCAGCCTTGCCACCTGTTCAAACAACTCGGCGCGTTTCTGGGGCAGGGCATCTTCATCGGCCTGCTGTAACAGCACCGTTTCCATGGGCCCCCACAGTTCCACCTGTTGCAACAGGGCCGGCAAACTGTCCGCAAGTGCCGGCCTGGTATCCGGGTTGCCATGCATTTCCAGCAGGAAATCCAGTGCCTTGGAGTTGTCAGGTTCTTCGGACAGGGCCGTCATGGCCACCTTGGCAGCGCCCTCCGTGTCCCCGATGGCTTCCAGTAGTATCCTGGCCAGTTCCAGCCTGAACAGGTTTTTCTGGGCCACTTGTTCCGCGGCATCGATTTCCTTCCTCAATACCTGAACCAGTTCGTGGTACTGTTCCTGTTTTTCGTAGCTCCGGTGAAGCCCGGACAAGGCCGCTCGATTGCCTGCATCCAGGATCAAGGCCCGGTTATACGCCTCGGTTGCGGCCTCGTCATCATTCAGAAATTCCTCGTATAAACCACCCAGTTTTAGATAAATCTGTACCTGTCTTGCCGGGGAGTCCTCCACGTTGAGTTGCCTCTGGTACACCCTCTCCAGTGACCTGTAATCCTCACGTTGAAATGCGATTTCTTCAAGTGCGGCCAAGGCCTCATCGTGTTTGGGATTTACGTCCAGGATGCCCATCAGCGTGGACACTGCCGCGTCCAGGTCATCCATCCTGTCACGGTATATTTCTGCCACTTCAAGCAACAGGCTGACCTTGCGATCCGGGCCGCTAACCGCTGCCACGGCCATCAACAAATCCGCGTATTCCGGCCATTTTTCCACCGATTTTGCAACCTCCGAAAATGCATCGAGTATCTCGGGGGTATCACCCATGGAAACGGCCAGTTCAATAGCCGCCTTGCCGTGTTCAAATGCCTCCTCGGCCCTGCCTTCCATGCTGAGCAATTTGAATAGCCGCTGACGTGTCTGGCGTTCAAGCCCAATATCCTCCGCGTGTTCTACCAGCCTGGACAGGATTTCGATCTCCCTTTCCGTCTGGCCGCGCTTGCTGTAGTATTCCACCAGGCGCATGCCCACGTCCGTCAGGTGTGGACTCAGCGTGTAGGCCCGGTCATAATACCGAATAGCCCTTTCCTTGTCCCCCAGGTCCTCTTCGCAGGTCCGGGCCATTTCAAGTGCCAGTTTCACCTTGCGGTCCGTGTCCTCTTCCTGCATCTCCAATTCGGACAGCATATTTACGTAACCACGCAGTTGCCCCCGGTTGCGCAAACTATCCTTGAGAGCATCAAAATCGCCAAGGGTAATGTAAATCTGTTCGAGTTTACGTTGTGATAGCACGTCATGAGGCTGAATCTCAAGCGCCTTTTCGAACAGTTCCCTGGCACCGTTCGGGTCGTCCAGTTTTTCCAGCCTGATTTCACCCAGTTTTCCCAGCAACTCCACGCGTCTGCGGTCAGGCATGGGGCGCGTAATTTCCTCCTCGAGGAAGTTGGCGTAACGCTCCCACTCATCCAGTTTCGGATACAATTGGTGAAGGATTTCCCTGACCTCCCTGAGCGTGTTGTTCGCCTGGTACAGGCCTTCGTAATAATCGAGGGCCTCGTCATTACGCCCCAGTCGGTCCTTGGCCGTGATAGCGGCCTTGTACAGCAGTTTTTCCCTGTCCTTGCCCTCTGTCAGTGGGATCAGGCGTCTCAACACATCCAGGAGTTTTTCGTATTCCCGTTTATGTTCATAGGCACTTACCAGGTTCTCCAGTATCTCGGTATTCTGTGGGTCCAGTTCATAGATTCGTTCCAGGTATGGCAGGGCCAGTCGTTCGTTTGACAGTTTTCCCAGCGCGATATCCACGATTTCCCGGCTCAATTTCAGTTGTTTCTCCGGGTCCGTTTCACTGTCCGCCTGCTGCTTGAGCACCATCAGCAATTCCGACCAGTTACCACGGCGCCTGTAGCCCTCGGCAAGGTGATTAAGTGCCTCCGCATCGTCAGGGACCAGTTGCACCACCCTGGCATATGTATTCAATGCCATGTCAGGATTGTTCAATTTGTCCTTGTCCTCGTAGATGTTCACCATCTTTTTCAGCAGTTCCACCTTCTGGTCGGCCTCGGAGGCAGGCAGTTTCCTGACAATATCGTTGTACAATTCCACCAGTGCACGCCATTTACCGGTTTCCTCGTATATGCGGCTCAGCCGTTCGCGTGCCTCCTTGTCAGCAGGGTCCATCAGCACAAGGCGCTTCAGGATGTCCATGGCCTTGCCTTTGTTGCCCATTTTTTCCATGGCCATATCGGAAAGTCGCCTGGTCAGTTTAACCCGTTCGGCAGGGTCTTTTTCCATGCTCAGGTGGAATTGCAGTGTGGCGTACAGGCGTTGCCAGTCCTCTTTGGCCGTATAGTAATCCTCGTAAAATATGATCGCGTCCTTGTTGCGCGGGTTCAATGACCTTACGCGCCTTGCGTATTTTTCCGCCTGGTCCCATTGTTCCAGGGCCTTCAGTATATCGGCAAGGCCCATCAGCACAGCGGCTTCCTGTGGTTTGCCAGCCGTCATGGTGATACCCTTGCGCAGCAAGGCCAACGCATCATCCCATCGCTGTTCGGCCTTGTGCACCTGTGCAAGTCCCACCAGGGCATCCACGTCCTTGGGCTCCAGTTCCAATGCCTTTTCATAGTATGCAGCAGCAGAAGCCGCATCCTGCAGCATGCCTACGTCACCCATACCTCGAAACAGTGTTGCCTTTTGTTTGTCGGATATGCCATCAACGGACAACCTGCCCTCCAGGAATTCCAAGGCCATGGCAACAAAACCGGCTTTTGCCGCTGCCATGGCCGCTTCCAGGGCCTTTTCGGCCTGTGCCGTAACAGGTACATTGCCAAGTACTTGCCTTGCGGCCTCCTCGGCCTCCTTGGAGCCGGGTTCTGCGGTTTTCAACGTTGAAACCGCGTCTTCCACCTTCCTTGTTTTATCTTCCTTTTCCTCGAGTTCTTTCAGGTCGTTCAGGTATTTTTTCCGAATTTTGGGGTCAGGATGTGCCTGTACCACGTATTTCAGGATACCCTCCATAACGTCCTTGGGCAGCACGTCCCGTCCCATGGACAGCATCTGTTCCGCAGTTATCGGGTTTAGAGACCTCGATGCCGCCTGGGCGATGGCATCCAGTACATTTTGCTGGTCGTCATGGATACGTTGCCTGGTTTTTGCAGCCACCTGGTATAAATCACCTGACACCAGGGGATTTTTTTCAGATCCCGCAATCGTTTCGATAACATTGGCAAAGAATAGCATGATCGTACCCAGTTCTTCCCGGGACTTGGCATCCTCTGCGGTCCTACGGATTGCATTAAGCAGTGCAGGAGTGTCCCCGGACTTTAGTGCGGCCTTTATGGCTTCCGGGTCCCTGTTGCCGTCCATCCAGTCGGCAATCAGCGTGGAATATTGATCGCTTGCCATTCCTTACCCCTTAAAAACTCGTACTCGTATCTATTGTAACCGTAATGTTCTTTCAAGGCAATCTTATCTTAACCCAGTTGCGTCCAAAAAACAAAAAAAACCGGAGGGTCCAAATTACCTGACTAAGTCAGGCAGTGAATCTTCGCCAACAGAAAAGACGTGCACTCCACGATTTTCGTTTTCACCGGGATCACACGGCCTCGGACTCGGCCAACGGACTCGGCCACGGTCACTGGCTTCGGGCCGCTGGCATCGGGACGCAGCCTTCGGCTGCTGCGGGGCGGCCCTTCGGGCCTTGCGGGAAGGCTTCCGTAGTAACCGGAAACCCCGGCCACGGCCACGGCCACGGACTCGGCCACGGCCCACGGTCAACGGTCACGGAAAAGGCGGGCGGGCCGCCCGCGAAACAAGCAGGCGATGCCGCCTGCGCTCCACGACTTCCTTTTTCACCGGGATCACTCGGCCAACGGTCACGGCCACGGCCACGGACTCG
>WGCQ01000225.1 GCA_015493765.1 Deltaproteobacteria bacterium | reverse complement strand
TTTTGTCCCTTTAGGGACGTTTGACAGGGCGACCGCGGTGGTCAAACAGCGCGCGCGGGGTTTAACCCCACAGACCTTTGGTGGTGGAACAGGTCTGTCCCAGGACCTGGATTTGGCTCGGCGTGCCGGCGGGGGAGGGCCCATGCGTTAGCCCGCCCTGCGTCCTGGCGCCCGCCACCAGTGGCCGCGACCGTTGGCCGTGTGGTTCGTTGAAGAGGTGGAAACGTGGTGTGATTGCGTAAAGGTTGGGATCTCAAACTTACATTTTTGCCACTGAATCTATATAATTATTTGGTTGAATCTGATGAGGTAAAGATGCCTGGCAAAAGATGGTGCCTGTACCTGATAACACACTTTGTATTTGCAGGTGGCGGCGGTCATATCGATTTTTCCGGTTTCCAGGCCGGGTTATCTTTTGCCTGTCCCCGGCATCTGTGTCGTCGTCTCCCAAAAGAGGTGATTTGCAATGGATGAATGTCTGAATGTAATGATCATGGCTGCGAGGGCGGCAGGCGACGTCATTGTCCGCAGTACGGGTCACGTAAATATCATAGACCCAGACAAAAAGGCCTTGCACCCGCACACGGATGTTGACCTGGCAGCGGATGCTGCTATCCAACAGGTCCTGGCACCATGCATGGGTCCTGACACCGGTCTGCTAACAGAGGAACAGGCCGACGACAGGACGAGGCTATACAAGGCGAGGGTTTTCATCATAGACCCGATCGACGGCACCCACAGCCTGCTCGAGGGGTCCCAGGATGCCGTGGTGTCCATTGCACTTAGCCATGGGCACGGTGTCGTCAGCGGCGTGGTATTTAATCCTTTCACCAGGGAATTATGGACCGCAATTCGTGGGCAAGGCGCATTTCTGGATGGTCGCAGACTGGCCGTGAAGGATTGCAGGGACCTGTCCAAGGCCAGGTTCCTGATGAGCAATACCGAAAACCGCACCGGCCGTCTGAAGGCATTCGAGGGTCGCATAAACTTTGAGACCCGCGGCAGTATTGCATACAAATGTGCTCTGGTGGCAGCAGGCCAGGCACACGGGCATTTTACCGTGAATCCGCGTTCCGAGTGGGATATTGCCGCGGCCACGCTAATCATGGAGGAGGCTGGTGGCAAGGTGACTGACAGCCAGGGACTACCAATACGTTTCAACATGGAGTCTCCGGTTGTAAATGGTGTAATATGTGTGGTTCCTGAACTGTTACCCGGTGTGTTGCAACTAATAAAAACGGTTAAAAAGCCCTATAGTTCGGATGGCGGGATGTAGGTTTCATCCTTGCGCATCAGTCCCATACGCTGACGCACCAGTGAGTTAATCGCCTTGGTATCGGAATGTAGTGCACGGATACGTATCCTTAAAATTGAATTGTTTATTCCTGCCTCTTTTATTTGTTTTTCGCGGTTTTGTAGTTGATTTACCTGGTATCGATCTGCAGAGAACTCCTGCCGGCTTTTTGCGAATTCACGTATAGCAAAAGTGACCGCACCAGCCATGATCAATACTGCCAAAACATTCCTTAATATAATCCGCACCTTCATGCTGTGATTCTAAAACGCCAAAACATAAAAATCAAATTTTTTCGACTCTTTTGGAATTAGCCTGATTCCATGCAAACAATTACGACCACCCAGGCTAATTCCGAAAGAGCCAATCTCCCCGATTACCTGACTAAATTCGGAAGTAGGGCACCGCAAACCGCCCACCTGCTTCGTCGTTGTACCAATTTTGATGCTTGACGTACCGGATAATACGAGGGTGTTGATTTGATGGCCAATTCAGGGCGGGTCTGAGACCTGCCCCTACGAATATTGTGTAAATTCAGTAGGTTACAAAACAGAATGGGTTGTGCAATACAATGACCTTCAGTACGCCTGCGCCCAAATTGGTTCAACTCCTTGCACTCGAACCACCCTCTTGTCCCATGTTAAATTTGGTTTTATAATCAGTTTAGAATTTTTTGATTCGAACTCAATCTAATTTGGAGGTCAGATGAAATTCTTTTTGGATACGGCTGATGTAGAACAACTAAGGAAGGCCGTGGAAATGGGTGTTTGTGATGGAGCAACAACAAACCCGTCCCTGGTAGCTCGAACAGGCAAACCGTTTGAACAGGTAATCCGGGAGGTCCTGGATGTGGTGCCCGGACCGGTGAGCCTGGAGGTGCTGTCCCTGGACACGGAAGGCATGGTGGCAGAGGCCAGGGATTTGCATCAACGCAATCCGGAAAAGGTGGTGGTAAAGATCCCCATGACGCCGGACGGCATAAGGGCGGTCAAAATCCTGGCAGGGGAGGGCGTCAAGACGAATGTAACATTGATCTTCTCGCCGGCCCAGGCCTTGATTGCGGCAAAGGCCGGCGCCACTTACGTAAGTCCGTTCGTTGGCAGGCTGGATGATATTTCACACCAGGGAATGGATTTGGTGCAGGATATTTTGACAATATTTGCGAACTATGATTTCGATACACAGGTGATCGTGGCCAGCATCAGGCATCCTATGCACGTGGTAGAGGCTGCGATTATGGGGGCAGACGTGGCGACCATACCTTTTGCGGTGATCGAAAAACTGTTCAAGCACCCACTTACGGATATCGGTATAGAACGTTTCCTGAAGGATTTCAGCAGAGTACCCAAGGATTGACCATCCATATTGACAGGAAGACCCGGGATAACCTTGCAATAGGTGCGTTATCCACGGCCCTTGGCGTTAGCATGGCTGCGATCGGCGGTGTCTATGCCTGGGGTGTGTACATCGCACTCCTGGGCTCGGGGTTGGGATTGCTGTTTTTCAGTATCCATCGTATCCGGCGTGGCGGTACAATCAAGATACAGTGGCCCTTCTGGTTGGCCCTGGTGCTGGCACTGGTGTCCCTGATCCAGGCCATCCCCCTGTCATCTGGCGTGTTGAAGTCCGTTTATCCCGTAATTTACCACAGGCTCAGCGTGCTTTACGGCCTGGCCGGGATTCCATTGCGCTCCCACAGCATTGCCTTGAATCCACACGGAGCCCTGTTCAGTGTGAACAAATTCATTGCGGCGGGTTTCGTGTTTCTGCTGGCCATGAACCTGGCCCATAAGCCTCGTCGTGGGCACAGGGTTATCAGGGTTATGATTGGCCTTGGTATCATACTGCTGCTGATAGCACTGTTCGACCTGATTGTAACGCCTGGCAAGGTCATGGGTGTCTATACCCCGTTACCATGGAACAGGCCATGGATGTACAGCCTGCTGGTCAACCCCAACACGCTGTCCGCGGTTCTCAACCTGACCGGTTTCATGGCAATGGGAATGTACATGGACTCCAGGCGCAAAAGCGGCTACCTGGTGGCCGCGCTGTTATTGTTGTCAGGCGCGATTCTGACCCTTTCCAGGGCAGGCATAGCAGGTACTGTGGCAGGTATAGCCATGTTCCTGTTTGTGGGCTCGGTTGGCTTGAGGCGTCACCTCTCGGCATGGGTCGTTGTGCCGCTGTTGATTGCCGCATTTTTCGTGTTCATGGTGGTGTTCGATCGTTCTGTTTCGGAAATCGGCACGCGTGTAGGCCTGGTTCATTCGGCACATACCAGGCTGGAAATGGCCTTGACCGGCCTGGACGCCTTCTATAAGTCACCGTTTTTGGGCATCGGCCAGATGGGATTCGGCGATTTTTTCAGGGCCTTTGGCAGGTTTGGTCGTGACACTACATCGTTTTTCGTGGAAAACGAATTCGCCCAGTACCTGGCTGATTTTGGCATTTTCGGTTTGGCAGCCGTTGTTATTTTCCTGGTCTGGTTCGTGCATGTCGTGGTTATAGCCCGCAAGGACGGGCCTACGACCGGCCTTTCCATTGGGCTTTCCATCCTGTTGCTCCAAGGGCTGGCGGATTTCAATGCGGAAATGCCGGGTGTCCTGTTTTTGGTGGCCGCCTCACTGGGGGTGCTGTACGGTATGGGCACGTACGGGTCCTCAAGGCGTGAAGCCCGTTTTTTCCGTTCCCTGCGCTCAGGGCCTGTGTTGATTTCTGGCCTGGTCATTACTGGTATTGCTGTGGGTACACTAATTTTCTGGAAGGGGCCACGTAAGATGATGGATGCAAATCCGGACATCGATAAATCCACTGGTGTTCAGGCATTTGTGATGGGTGCGTTGGGTCACAAGGTCTTTGGCATGATGGAGCCAGTGGTGTCCCTGGATACAACGTATGCTGTGGGTGCAACCAGGCGGTTGCAGGCCGTATCCCTGGTGTACCGCAGGCTCGATAAGGTTATAGGTTACTGGTCGTTGAACCCACGTCCCTATGCCGGTGCCGCGGCAGCCATGATGGCGGCCGGAGCGCCTGATTACGCGATCAAACTGGCCAGGGCCGCATGTGTGGCCGCACCCCATTCAACGTGGCACAAGTTGTTCCTGGTGGATGTACTGACCAGTGCAGGGCGTTACAAGGCCGCTGCCGGGCAGGCCAGGACAATGCTGGACAGCCGTACATCCGAATTGCAACTTATGGCCCGTTTGACCAGGATCCCCGGGGGAATCAGGACCGCGGCATTGATAGGCGATAATTACTATTTCACAAAGGACATGCTGGATTTCATGCGTTACAGGGTCAAGGGGGGGGGCAGGCGTTTTTGCGGCATGGTGCTGTCAAGATACCCGAAAAATTGTGCGTGCAGGGCGGTGGAAATCCAGCAATACCTGGCGGAACATGGCGATCTGGCCAAGGCGGACCTTGCGGCTACCGTGTTGCTGGGCGAGTGTCCTGACCTGCCTGACGGTTATTTGGCCCTGGGACGCGTGATGCAGCGCGAGGGAAAACGTGTAGAGGCCTACTATATGTTAATGGAGGCCAGGAAACGACTGGGTCAGCGGCTGTCGTTGGGTGACTTGCTGGCCATGGTATCCCTGCAAATTGACCTGGGTTACCTGAAAGAGGCCGACAAAAATCTGACGTTGGCCAGGCGTGAGGGCAGGGGTATGCAGTGGGTGCAACTGAGGGTCAGGGTGTTGCAGAGCAGGATATTGATAAAGGAAGGCCGTATGTCCGATGCGCTGTTACAACTGGACGATGCAATGCGCATAGCCCCATCCAATGTGGGGGTTTTGCGCGATGTTTTACATGTGTACCTGGAAATAGGTGCATTGCGTAAGGCATTGGACGTATTAAAACGGATGTACAACGTAACACACAACGAAAGATACAAAAAACAGGAGGCTGCAATCAGGCGGCGACTCCAGTTGAGATTGCTTCAATAAGGAGCAGGGGGTGATATGATCATAGGTTTGACCGGCAGGAATGCGTCAGGAAAGGGCGAAGTTGCCAGGAGGTTGCAGGATGGAGGCTTTCGATACCTGTCATTGTCCGATGAGATCAGGGCCGAGTTGAAAGCGCGGGGGCTCGAACCCAGTCGCGAAAACATGATCGATGAAGGGCGTCGGTTGCGCAAGACCTTTGGTGAGGGCGTGCTGGCCCGCAGGTGCCTGCGCAGGGTAACGCCGTTTGAAAACTACGTGGTGGACTCAATACGCAACCCTGCCGAAGTCGAGGTCTTGAGGCTGTTAAAGAACTTTTACCTGGTCAGGGTGGATGCGCCCGTGGAATTGCGGTACGAAAGGTTGAAGAAACGGGCCAGACCCGGGGATTCCCAGACATTCGAACAGTTCAAGCAGGACGAGGAAAGGGAACTGGCCAGTGACGACCCTGCGGCCCAGCAATTGATCGCCACCGGTGAAATGGCAGATTTCGTTATTGTGAATGACGCGGACATCGAAACTTTGAAACAAAAGGTTGTTGCAACGTTTCAACAGGCCTCACTGCGTACGTACCGGCCGGGATGGGACGAGTATTTCATGCGGATTGCCAGTATGGTGGCCTTGCGGTCCAATTGCGTAAAGCGCAGGACCGCTGCCGTGGTGGTAAAGGACAGGCGTATCATATCCACCGGGTACAACGGAACACCCAAGGGTGTGACCAATTGTTACGAGGGTGGCTGCCCCCGATGCTACAACCTGACGCCATCGGGTACGGACCTGGGTGAGTGCAGGTGCTCCCATGCCGAGGAGAACTCCATTGTTCAGGCCGCATACCATGGCGTATCCCTGAAAGGGGCAACCATGTACACGATCTTTTCACCCTGTTTGCTGTGTTCCAAGATGATCATCAATGCCGGTATCAAGGAGGTGGTCTATCTGTCCGAGTATCCCATGGCATCGGCATCCAGGCGCCTGCTCGAAGAGGCCGGTGTGGTCCTGCGTGCCATGCATCTACCTGACAGTTCGATAATAGACCTGTGGGTGGGATAGGTACATGCCCGAATTACCGGCATGAATGCGGGAGTGAAACTTCGCCTGACGGCTTGTTGTCACGGCCTGCGGCCTTAGGCAAGTTGTAGCACGCGGCCAGTACGCCTGCGCCAAAATGGGCTTAACTCCGCGTATCTGAACATATTTCGGCGTACATTGTCCTCAAATTTGACAGGTAATTTGGGTAATTTGGTTTTTTCTTGCCTTTTGGTATTTCGGTTGTTAAAATCAAAATGAGCTTATGGGGGAAGCAATGACTAAAATTAAGATGTTTGCGTTATTGGCCTTGGGCTTGTTGGGTGCCCTGCTGTTTGCCTGTACACCGTCATATCCCACCCACACCCCTAATTCCAGCATTGTGACGCATGGGGCTACCTCTCAGTATTCTTTCTTTAGTTATGCCCAGATCCAGTACCCGACCAACATCGGGGATGCAAAGATCAACCATGCGGACAATGGTGGTAACGCAGGCGATTCATTTGCAGACACCGGGGGAGAAACCGGCTTTGTTTTCGACTTCTGATTTGAATACCAGGCTACTTCATAGCTGGACGATTTTATTTTTAAGCATCATGGTTTTTTCTGGCTGTTCCAGGAAAAATACCGCAACCCCACGTGTTGCACTGCAACAATACCTGGATTGCAGGACACAAAAGGATATTAACTGTCTGTACGGGTTGTTGCCCGAGGTCTTCATTGCCACGGCCAGTGATGCGGCACACGACATCGTGGCCACTAAAAACTGTGTCAAGGACAGGGAATCGCTTGTTAAACTCGCAAAAAAGGTCCACCTGAACAAATCCCTGCTGAACGTAAAAAACGGTCGCGATATCCTGGCCTATGCAATGCATTTCAAAAAAGGTAAACTGCCCGGTTTCATCGGTGGGGTCAGGCACAGGGTGAAGCGTATAGTCAAAAGGGATCGTGGATATATTGGCATGACCTACGGCGGCGAACGATATTACATAAAGAAGGACCCCCAGGGCAGGTATCGCATAGTCCCATCTAATGTTATAAAGGCCCGGATTAATCGCCTTGGGGCGTCAGCAGCGTTGATGCGACGCCTTGCGGACGAACTTTCAATATGTCGAAAACAGGCCAGGTGAAAATATATTTGATCCTGGCCGTTGTGGTGGTCTCCTGCACCTCGAAACAGGTAAAATACGATAATGGACCCTTCATAGTAGGAGGCATGGAAGAGCCCAGGCAAGTGATCGTTGCCCACCCGGAGGCTGCAACGCCTGCACCAGCCGCAGTGAGCACGCCATCCCTGAAAATTCCAAAGGGCTATCAGATGTTACGGTTTGAAACTCCATCCGGTTTGTGGATTAACCTGTTTTTTCCCCACCACAGTCGGGCAGTCGGCAGGCCCACTGACGGCAGACTGCTGAACGGAAACTGTATCCGTGAGTCGGGACCGGGTTATATACATTTTGGGCCAAATTCATGCGCCACTGACCAGACCGTGGCGTTATTGATGTTTGCCCTTGGGAGGCTGCGCAAGGTATATCCCGGTACGCCTCCCCTGGTGATTGGCAGCCTTAGCGCACCTGGGGGCGGCCGCATCCCACCACACCACAGTCATCAGAACGGTCTGGATGTGGATGTAGGCTACATACCGGTACGCGATATGGGGCTGAAGGCCTTCAAAAAACTGGCACCGTCGGATATAGATTTTGACAGGACGTTTTACTTTATGGCCGTACTCCTGAGCACGGGCAAGGTGAAATACATCTTTGTTGACTATGATTTGCAAAAATACCTGTACAGCGCGGCCCGTAACATGGGCTACTCGGATGACCAGTTAGGCCTGATCTTTCAATATCCTGCCCAGCGCTACAAAAAGAAGGGTATCATTCGCTACAGCCCGGGACACAGGGACCATTTTCACGTCAGGTTTACCTGTCCTGAAGGTGATGTGGATTGCGTGGAATAGGGCGGATTTGGTTTGTGACCTTGTCGTTGGATGTCTGTAAAAATCATTCGTCATTTTATCAGGTAATTCGGGTTTGTTCACAAAGGGGTTACAATTCCTGTGGATTGATGCCATGTTATGGCTTGTTTCCCTGTTCGGACTTTTTTACGTACATGCAGACCTTGATGTCCTTTACGCATCTATAGCCGTCACGACAATCGTAATCGTCGTTACAACGTTTCATGCAAAACGTGTTGTCCATACCGAAATCTGTGCACCTGGATTCCGACGGACAATCACCCTTGTAACATGGTGTTATCGTGCAGTATCCGCCCGGCTGGCTGGTATCACACACCGCACCACTTGGACAGTCGTTGGAACTCGAGCACGAATCCCCGATTTCCTTGCCGCAACCCGGTGTAAGAAAAATAGTCAAAAAGAGTAAAATCCATATACTCACTCTTTTGTGCATACTATGCTCCTGATGTTCTCTATTTGTTCCTTGAGCGCCTGGTTCTGAGCCGTTGCATGGTCGAGAACTTCCTTGGTGCCTTGTAATTGATGTTTGATTTCGTCTATAGCGGCAAGTAGTTCCTCCCTTTCCTGTTGCATTGTATTGAATTCAGCCTCCATTGCCTGCAGGTATGCAAGCTTGGTTTCCATTGGTTGCATTCGTTCCTTGTATGCCCTGAGTTCCTGTAGTTCCTGTATCATTTGCTGATTTGCCGCCTGTAATTCCTCGACCTGCTCTGCCTTTTCCTTCAGGCTCTCATATTCTGATGTCCGGGATTCCAGCATGACCTGCTGCTCTTCCAAATCCTCGTTTTTTCGTTCCAGTTCCAGGACTTTCTCGGATAGATTCTTGTTGTCCGTTTGAAGGTCCTCGATCTGTTGCTTGTAACCGTTTTCCAACTTCTCGAACAGTGCTGTCATGGACTCGATTTGCTGGCTTAGGTTCTCTATTTCCTCATCTTTCTGTTTGATTTCCTCGATACGATCGGCATTTTCATTAGCCATCGCCTCCTTGGCGGCCAGTTCGGCCTCCAATCCATCGACCCGTTCCTGCAGGACCTTATTTGACTCCTCCAACGTCTTTATCGTGTCCTTGTAGGCCCGGGTTTCTTTTTCCAGTGCCTCCAGTTCGGATAATCGATTCAACAGGGTATCGCGTTCCTTGTTCAGTTGACTGATACGGGATTCCATCTCCTGGATTCTGGATGCATCCTGGCCTGCGCCATCCGGCCCTTTTTTGGGCAGCAAGTTGAGCAATTCCCCCGCGGATACGGGTTTTCGGAAGTAATAATCCGCCCTTGTTGGCAACGTTTTGTGCCGTTCAATCGTGTCCTCGGAAGCGGTCAACGTGGTAAGTACCAAGGGTATGTTCGCCAGTTTGGGGTCCTTTTTAATCTTTCTGCACAGGGCAAAGCCTTTGGGCACGTCGGCATTCAACACGATCATCACCGGCATCTGCTGTTCGGCGGTATTCATGGCATAATCCGGGTCTACGGTATGTACAACTTCGAGCCCCTGCGCCTCGAATAACCGTCGTATTTCATCCACGAATACCTGGTCATTATCGATGATTAGTAGATTTTGTGTGTTTGAGCCCATAATCTAATGGTATTTTAGACACTTCCTGCTTTCCATGTCAATAAATTATCGGATTTCGAGGTTACCAGAGCAATTTGAGAATAAAATGTGCTGAAATGGATTCGGATGCAAGGATCAGACGCCTGTTTCAGGATGCAGGCTGGAGATGTTTTTTACAAAATCGAGGACCGCCTGGATTACCTTTTCGTGTTCCAGGTCCAACAGCATTTCGTGGTTGGTTTTTTCGAACCACATGATTTCTTTTTCCCGGGAACTGACTTTTTCGTATATGATTTTGGCACTTTCGGGGCTGACTACCGTATCCTTTTTGGATTGCAGGATCAGTATGGGAGCCCTGACAAAGGACAACCTGTTTTTGGTCCCCTTGATATAGCGGTACAAGGATACAAAGGACCTGGTTGCGAATTTCGGATAATTTTTGTTTTCTTTTTTTGCCAGTTCCTTGTCATTGAAGGCGTTAGGACTGGGCCAGAACCGGACCAGGCTGGCAAGCAGCGGGGACAGGGGCGCCAGCGGGTCGGCAACCTTGATCGCCGCGGCCACGGCCACCACGGCACTGACCTTGTCCCGGTGATACGCAGCCAGGTCCAAGGCCATTGCACCGCCCATGGACAGCCCTATGACAATGATTTTTTCCGCATCCTGGTACAGGTCCAGCAGGGCGTTTTCCGCATCCTCGTACCAGTCGTAAGCCGTGACATTTTCCATGTCCTCTGGCCTTGTCCCGTGTCCTCGCAGAATCGGGAATCGATAAGGTACGCCCATTTCCTCCAGTCCCGGCAGCAAGGGGTCCACGCAATGGATGTGTGATGTAAATCCGTGCAGTACCAGCACACCAACCGGGTCCTTTTTACCCGCTGTTTTAGGACCTTTTTTGTAGGCCATAGGCGGTACCTTGTCCGGCTTTACCTTTTTCGATACTGGCAGTTTGACCGGTACGAATCCCCTGTCATGGTCCACCAGGTTCGATATGGATTTCATCAGTTCGTGAGTCCTTTCATGCAGCCACTCCCTGGTAATCTTTTTGGGTTTTTTTATCTGGATAGGCCTGCCAAAACGTACTGTCAAAGGTACAGGACTGGGCAAAGGCGTGATTTCCAGCCTTGGATAGGCCTCCGGTGGAAATGCCTTGCCTGTGCCTGATATGCCGCATGGTATAATTGGCACACCCGCTTCCACTGCCAGCCTGATCGCGCCGGTCTTGCCAGGCAACAGTCCGGTATCCGGTTCTACTTCCCACCTGGGAATGTCCTCTTCACCCGGTATAGTGCCTTCCGGAAAGATCACGATCGCAGCGCCATCCTTTAATGCCTGTACAGCCCTGTTCAGCCCTTCCTTGTCGCCGCCCCTGGTAATGTATAGCGAGTCCGTAAGGTCGATCAATCGCCGCAACAGCGGCCACTCCTTGAATTCCGATTTTGCCATGAACGTCAGTTTCCTGTCGGACACGGCCCACAACACCTGCACATCCAGCCAGGACTGGTGGTTGGCGGCCAGTACGAATCCACCTGTTTCGGGCAGGCTGCCCTCAACTTCCAGGCCGTACATCTTCTCGAACTGCTCATAGAGCGCAATCTTTGTCAAGGTCTGGACACCGCCTTTCACCTTGTTGTACAGGCCTACCTCTTCCAGCACTGATTGACCCAGCCCCCATAGTGCATCCATCGGTTCAAGTACTTTGTTGAGTTTTTCGTAAGTTTCCATCTGCCATCCTCCTTATAATCTTCGGATACAACGCATCCGCCGGATAGCATTATACCTTTATGACGCAAATATCGCAATGTGTCAAAACTCAATTTTTGGGCTCTTCCGGAATTAGCCTGGGTGGTCGTAATTGTTTGCGTGGAATCAGGGAGTCAGGGCCAAAGTCGGACACGTTTGTGTGGTTGGGTGGTGGAAGGAGTGAAAATCCGGAAGTGTTTTATATACTAAAAATCAATGTTTATTTCTTGTTGAATTTTTTAAGAAATTAAGTGCTTTTGGGCTTCAGACCACCCGGGCAGGATCCGGAAGAAACTTATTTACTTGTTTAAACGTAAGCCTCTTCTTCAAATTCAGATTTGTCCAATCCTTCGATCTCAGTTTCTCCGGATACCCTTACCTTTGTGATTTTATTAATCACCCACAGAGCAGCATAGGTAAACAAGAAAGCATATATTGCTGTTAAGGTTACGGCAGTAAATTCCTTCATAAAGAAGGCCCCGCCACCGAAAATCAACCCGTTTGCTCCGTGGGCGTTAACCGTCAGGCTTCCGAAGATTCCAAGAAGTATGATGCCCGTATATCCACCAATACCGTGAACACCCCAAACATCCAAGGCATCGTCCCATCCTCTCTTGTTTTTAAATGTAACGGCTATGTAACCCACAATCGAGGCTATTACGCCAATTAACATTGCTGTTTGTACATTTACATATCCGGCAGCGGGTGTGATTGTTGCAAGACCGGCCACGGCGCCTGTAAGCATACCGATGACCTTAGGTTTTTTCTCGAAAATACGGGCAAGAATCAGCCAGGTTATGGCTGCAAAGGATGCGGCCACATCCGTATTCAGGAATGCAATCGAGGTTATGGAATCCACTCTTAGCTCGCTTCCGGCATTAAACCCGTACCAACCGAACCAAAGCAAGGCAGTTCCCAGTGCAACCAAGGGGATACTGTGTGGTTTTGCATTTTTTATTCTCCTCTTTCCCACGAAAAACACGGATGCCAATGCAGCAAATCCGGCACTTGCATGGACCACTATGCCGCCTGCAAAATCAAGAACACCCCATTTTGCGAATAAACCACCGCCCCATACCATATGGACAAGTGGGAAGTAAACAAAGAGCAGCCAAACAGTCAAAAATATCATATAAGCCTTGAACTTGACTCTGTCTGCAAAAGCGCCTGTTATCAATGCGGGGGTTATAATAGCAAACATCATTTGATACGCCACAAAGACAATCATTGGAATATGAGCGTTGGACATAAAAGGCGTGTGGGTATTAATTCCCTGGAGAAACAGATACTGTCCGTTTCCTATTATTCCACCCACATCCTTTCCAAAACACATTGTAAAACCAACGGTAACCCATAAGATTGTCGTCCACCCCATGGATACAAAACTTTGCATCATTATAGTCAGCACATTTTTCCGGTTTACCAACCCACCGTAGAAAAAGGCAAGACCGGGGGTCATCAACATTACAAGGCTCGTTGCAACAAGCATAAACGCGGTATTACCAGTATCAAACATTTTTTTGTCCTCCTTACAAGGTTTCTTTCAGAACATGGCATCGACACTATAGGCCTTGAGAGGATCTGTGTCAAACATAAAACAGAGAAAATGGACGGATTTTAATCGTGATGGACTCGTAATAAATCAAAGTTAGCAAAACAACATCTAATAAGATCAAATGGTTTCAATGACTAAAATGACTAAAATCGGACTTTTCAGGAGTCCGTCAATCGGAAGGCTGAAATTCGGCGCGGTGTGCCGACGAGTGAGAATGCCTGATGCATGCCCACCGAGACCGTCGGGTTTGTGGAGAGGGTGAGTGTGGCCGCCTACTCCGGGGATTTCTTTAAAGATACACCATACAATACCACACCCAGGGCCATCAACAGTATAAACAGACCGGTAGCGGCATCGAACAGGCTGAACCACAGGGGTACAAAGTCAGATGTCCAGGGCTCATACACGTGTTTTGTGGTGGATACAAACTTCCATGGTGTTCGATAAAATGATGTGTCTAACAGGAGACCCAGGAATAACAGCCCCTGCCTGCTCTCACGTGTAATGCTTATGTCCGAACATCTTAATTTTTCAATGAACCATGGCGGATGATGTCCCGGGTTTCGCTCAAGATCCAGCGTACAATCCGGTTTGAATTTCATAATGATACGTGTTTTTTGTATCAGGACGTCGTCAATATCGAATCCCCGTGGAATGGACTGTTTCAGTATGCCGGAATCCACGAGTTCCTGGAGTAATGGCTGTATATCAGCCGTCAGGACGTATCCGGCTCGGGCATGCAATGGCCACAAACACAGCAATGTGAGTACCAGGTATCTTAATCTCATTCCAGCCTCTGGGGATACGAAAGGAGCGCCCGTTTTATCAGTCCGGCATTCCCCGGGGATGCCTCGACAAAAAACGGAGGCAGTCCGTAATAATCCCAGGCACCGCATTGGGGACTACCCAGCGACCAACGGACGACCAGGCGCCCTTGTTGGCCCGGCAGACACGTATATGTGGCTGTCCGCCCCTTATCGGTTATCCTGGCTTTACACCCTTCTATGCCGACTATCCTGCCGCTACACCATCCGGGTACCTGTGGCATGTACACTTCCCTGCGCATCGCTTGATTGGCAGCAGGCCTTATCGGAATTTTCAGAATCAATGCCTGGTGCAGGTCTTTTGCCGGTGCCGGGAATCCTTGCATGGTATAAGTTGGACCGAAACTCATTTTGGATCTCACAAAACCGGTTTTCTGGCATGACCTCGTACACACCTGGAACCCATGCCAGTCCAGGACACCCTGTTCGTCAACGAAATACAGGATCATATTTTGTTTTTTTGCCAGCAGGTGCCAATTCCTGGGCAGTGTATCGGGCAAAACCCCCTTTTTTATACGGATCACATAAGCAGTTTTTTGGGTGCCGGGGCCTTTGGCCAAACCCGGACGGACAGCCTCTATCAGGTTGAGGTACAACGGGGCCTTCAATCCTGCCAGGAGGTCGGCCCTGGTCCATCCATTAGACCGCAGGTATCGTGTCAACACAGCCGTTTCCCGAATTGTCAGCCTGGATAAGAACATGGGGTCTTTGGCACGGGCATTGGCCAGGGAGGTAACACTCCAGAGCCACAGAATCATCCCTGCTGCACTAACGGCAACAGGGGCAATCAAAAAGCCTGCCCTCATGGATTTATGGAAAACACGTTCTCCAACACTTCCCGTCAGCCTGACAATGGCGACGCCTCCCAACAGGCCTATGGCCGGAGCGGTCTGAATCAGGTATTTATCAGTAGTATCTATGCCGGTGAGCATCCCCGCAATAATGAATACCAGTAATTCTGGTAAAACCAGGGCAATAAGTGTCGCAAGTGCCTTGTTTTGTGCCCGTTTTTTGCGATTCGTGGACCAGGCGGCCAGGCCGGCCAGCAGGGCCAGCGTACCTGTTGGGACAGAAGTGGTATCCCATATATTGCCCATTGCTCCGGGTGTCCCCCTGGTCAGGGTTCCGATATTGGAAATATTCGTGATCCAGGTACCGGGGGACAACACAAACAATACGAGACTCCATACCAATCCGGCATAGAGCACCAACCCGGGTTTCGGCTCTGCCAGCCAGACGACCCATAACAGGGACAACACCATTGGCGTTGCTGCGATATGGGTATCACCAATCAACGCCATAAGTGCCGCGAAAACCAGGACCACCCAGGGTCGCCTGATGCGCACCACTAACAATCCCACCGCTACTGCAAGGACCCCCAAAAAGAAAAGTATGTTGGAATTATTCAGTATCCAGGGAGTAAACTCCATGTGGACCATGATATAGGCGGTCAATACCAGGCCCAGGGCAGCCTCGATTCCGCCAAATATACGCCATGCAACAATCACCAGCACAATCAGGCCCAGGGCATTCAGAAATCGAACCACCAGGAAGACCTGATGGATTGACATCCCTGTATAGGCCATAAGGACCCTGGTATTATGCCAGGCCAGGCCCTGGTGAAAGCGTCCGAACGATGTGCCTATCCCTTTGAACGGACATGCATTATAGCGAAGGCATTGCCCTACCATGGCGTTGTCTTCGATCGTATCCTGACACAGGTCCGGAGAGGTGCCGGACAACCTGTCCATGAATAGTATGCTGCCTGCGGTAATTACAAGCAGGCTGATAATCGTCAAGATGACCTGCCATTTTTTGTGTGTAGGCATATCCTTCATTACGATCCAAGTGAATATACGGCAGTCAGGTTTTCATACGGCCGGTCGATTTCTGCAAAATAAGAATCAGGGTGTCCTTTTTTCCTCCACTGTTTAACAGGCAAAAACATTGCAATCAAAATATCATAAAACAGGCGTGTCAATCCACTATTAATTTGTCTCGCGGGAGCCAAATTACCGGACTGTAATTCGAAAAGAAGTGTTTGTTATTTACATCTCTGTCCCGTTTAGAACGTAAGCCCGAATTTCATGGTGTAGGACTGGACCGATGGTGCCAGTGCCAGTTCCAGGCCGGCAATCACGTGGGTTCCACTGAATGTAAACCCTATGATCCCCTGGTGGCGATAGATGTTGCGCCTGGGAAAGACCAAGGGGACCATTTTTTGGGGTGCGGCACCGTTGGCATGCTTGCCAGGTGCCAGAGTAAGGTGTGTACTGGCGTTCATGTACAAAAAACGGTAGCCTGCGTATGGCGTGATAACCATTACGCCGCCCACGGTAAAGGGTTTCGATATCATCAGGTTCATGCCCGCATTCAGTATGGCCAGGTCCTTGCTGCCCAGGAGCGTGCCCACAAAAGCGGACACCGAGAAATCCGGAACATATTTGAATCCTTCGACAAATGCCCATTTCAGGTCCATTGCCAGGCCCCAGAGCCCGCTTTGAAACACGTGACTTACGATGCCGCCAAGTTGGAGGCTGAAGGGCAATCCTTTTTCAAAGTGCAACTGCATGGTTTTGGCAAATTGGGGCGGATTCGTTGCACCCATCTGCCAGTACTTGTTTTGAGAGTTTATGTGAGTAAAAGACATTTCCCATGATATATCGAATCCATAGGACCCCAGTGTATTTGCCGGACTCAGAAATTTAGGGGCAATCACCGCGCCCAGTTCACCGGCATAGGAGGTAAAACGATCGTTATCCGGTATTGCATTACCACTGGAATCATAGCCTTTTACAAAACCGGTTATCACCGGGTCCATATTATCGGCCAATGCCGTGGAAGACATAAATGCCAACAGGCTTACAAAAAGAAGACTCGAAAATCTTTTCATTCTGTCCTCTCGCAAGAGTTCCAGAAAATAATAACCAAGTGATTGTATTTGGTCAAGCCCTATATGGTTTCCGAGGCATCTTCGATGTGAGGTTATTGTTAGAACACGTTATTCATCAAGATGTCGCTAAATCAAAGGTCCCAATCATCAATTCTGACAAAATGTATGTACAAGGGCAATTCCAGGTTTTGAGCGGTTTTTGAGGTGGTCGGGGAGAGCAGGTTCGAACTGCCGACTTCCTGCTCCCAAAGCAGGCGCGCTACCAGGCTGCGCCACTCCCCGACACACAGACAAATCATACACTGTTGTAAGTCAGTCGTCAATCCCGGATTTGTCCGGAGGGATCTTCGATGTGAGGTTATTTTTAGAACACGTTATTCATCAAACCGTTACAAAACCAAGGGTCAAAATCATCAATTCTGACAAAATAGGTGTACAGGGGATTAGGGTAAGCATTTGGTAGCCATAGCAGCATATTTGCATGCATTT
>WGCQ01000224.1 GCA_015493765.1 Deltaproteobacteria bacterium | reverse complement strand
CGGCCACCGTCACTGCCACTAAAAGACCAGGCGAGCCGAGGGTGTTGATTTGATGGATTTAGTGACGAATTCGGAAATCTGTGTGTTTTGTAATAGTTTGAAATACAAAGATAATTTAAGATGCCGGCTGGAAGCCGGCGATCCCAGGGGGGACCTTTTCAACACCCTCGAGGCACCTGCGCTCCACGGCTTCCGTCACCACCGGGATCACACTGCCAACGGTCACGGCCACGGCCACGGACTCGGTCTCGGCCACGGCCACGGCCACGGTCTCGGCCACGGACTTTGTCTCGGCCACGGTCACGGCCACGGTCTCGGTCACGGCCACGGCCACGGCCACGGTCTCGGCCACGGCAATACCAGGTCAGCGTCATGAAAAATATTGCTATCTTGCAAATTGTTACATCACATCGCCCCCCAGGACGGATCACGTACCCGCCCCCACGATTCAATAACAAATTCCATCACATCAACACCATCGGGGACGCCTGCGGGCCACCACTCCCGTTATCGCATCCATTTTTTATGGCAATTTTATTGCTCGCCTCCCTCCTGGTCGCATGCGTATCCAATCCTGTAGCCATACGCAAACCCGCATCCCAGGCAATCACAAAACCCGAACACAGGCCGGATTCGCTATGCCAGGCCTCCCCAAATTGCCCCATGGTGGCCATCGTGATAGACGATATAGGCCGCAGGCCCCATGACCTGACCCCATTCCTGGACCTGCCCATACCCGTAACATTCTCGGTTTTTCCCGGGCTCCCTTTGACCAGCCAGGCCCTGAAACTCGCAAAACGGGCAAAATGTGCAGTATTCGGACATATCCCCATGGAGCCAATAAACGCATCCGTAATGGAACCTGACCTCACATTTCTGTTGACACATGACAGCCACGACCAAATTCGGACAAAACTAAACACCATGCTGAATGAATTGCCAGGGATTGTTGGCATAAATAATCACATGGGTTCGAAATTTACGCAGGATACTGGCCTGATGCAAGTCGTTTTTAGTGTATTAAAACAACGTAACCTGTATTTCCTGGATTCACGTACCACCAGATTGACCGTAGCCGAGGCCACTGCACGGCACATGCACATCCGTACACTGCGCCGTGATGTATTCCTGGATGACACCAGGGACCCTCTCGCAGTTGCAACATCCATGGATAAGCTGGTAAAAAAGGCAGAGCAACAGGGTTGGGCCGTGGCTATTGGCCACCCGTTTCCCCAAACGGCAGCAGGCATTACTCGCTGGCTGGATTCTTCGGCTCCGTGGCCTGTCCGTTTTGTCTGCGTGGCCTCTCTCTTTTCCTGCCGCGATTTTTCCCGCGACCGCCCCTGCCCTGCAACCCGCGGGGAATAATCAGCAGCCTGCGCTGTGCGCCATTGCCTTCGCTTTTTGTGGACACATCCGCATTGTCCTTGAGCGCCAGGTGTATGATACGCCGATCCTTTGCGTTTAACGGCCCCATCTTGAAAATCCTGTTGGATTCCACGGCCTTCATGGCCATCTGGCGGGCCTCCTCCTGGAGCTGGGCCTCCCGCCTCTCCTTGAATCCATCCACGTCCAGCAGCACGTGCTTGCGTACATCTGACCTGCGGTTCACGATCCTGTTGACGATGAACTGCAGGGACGACAACACGCGGCCATCCTTCCCGGTCAGCACATCCGGTTCCTGGCTCTTGATGTCAACCACCACTTCCTGGTCGGTCTCCTCTATAGTCCTGACCGCGGATATGCCCATCAATTCAATAATCCTGCCCAACACGTCGTTCACCCGTTCACCCAACAGCACATCGCCAGGCACATTATTTTCAACCGGCTCCATCACGGGGGTTTCAGGCTGCTCATCCTCCCTGGATTCCTCTTCCAACGCCTGCAACACATGTTCGTCATCAACCTGAACCACCACCTTGACCTTCTTGACCAGCCCAAACATGCTGGACTCCAGTTCGATCACCTTGTAATTCATGTCGCTGATGTTCATTTTCAGGAACTCGGAAGCCTTCAGCAGCGCTTCCTCGCGGGTTCTGCCTTCAAAATCGTATTCTTTCATATTCAACCTCGCATAGCATTACATTTTGCGTTGTATCAGCCACTGATGTCCAACCGTAAGTATCGAGTTAATCAAGATATAAAATGTCAACCCGGAGGGCATGAACAACATGAACACGGTAAACATCACTGGCATTGCATATAACATCACCTTCGCCTGGCTTTCGTCCCCGGTCTGGGGTGTAAACTTCTGTTGCAAAAACGTTGTAAGTCCCAGCAACACCGGCAAAACGAAATACGGGTCGTAGGAGGAAAGGTCCTGGATCCACCAGAACAAAGGCGCCTGGTACAGTTCCACGGCCGAATAGATCGTCCGGTACAGGGCAAACCATATCGGCATCTGGATCAGCATGGGCAAACACCCGCCCAACGGGTTGACGTTGTGCCGTTTGTACAGGTCCATCATGGCCTTATTCAGGCCGTCCTTGTCCTTTTTGTATTGTTTCTTGATTCGGTCGAGTTCAGGCTTCAACGCCTGCATCTTTTTCATCTGGACAAACGATTTTTGCGTCCAGTAAAGGGTCAACAGTTTCACCACGATCGTCAGGAAAATGATGGAAACACCCCAGTTCGGTATGATCTTGTAGGACAGGCGCATCAGCCACAACATGGGTATGCACAACACGCCCAGCGGAATACCGAACAACCTGAAATTAACGCTGGATCGCAGGTGGTGGTCCGCGGCCTTCAACTCGCTGATGTCCTTGGGGCCGGCATAGATCAGGAAATGGTTTACAGTGGCCACCCTGTTCGTCAATGCGGTCATGGCACTGGCGAATTTGTCCGCCTGCGCAACCCCGCCCACAGCCTTTTTCGCCTTGAACGCCCGGATCACCCGGTCTATGCCGGCATCCGGGCTCACGCCCAGCACCTTGGCGGCCGCCTTGCAACTCACCACGCCTTCAGCAGGCCCCAAAAACGCCGGACGACAGGCCCCTGGTTTTGCATAGGCCTCCAACGGCGCCATTTCATGCAAACGGCTGGTCACGACACCGCCCGGATAGATTTGCAGCGAGCACTGGGCCTTGTTTAATGCCCCGATGGGCGCGGCAGCGATCTCGAAATACCGGCTGCCTACCGCGGCAAATGAGGCCTCGCCGGCGTAGGACTTCTTTAGTGCCTTGCCCTTGAAGTCCTCCTCCTCCAGTGAACCGTCCGAAAAGCACATCCCGTTCTTCAAATCCGGGTGCGGTGAAAACATGGCAGACCCGCAAGTCCCCTTGGACTTGGAACTGGGCATCTGCCAGGCATGCAACACAACCCTGTAATCAATCTTCGCCTTTTTGGGCAGGGTGGACACCAGTTCCACGCTCATATTCACCGTGTAATGCCCATTCAGCGTAAAACGCTTGATCAGAAACAGGCCGCTTTTGTCCGTTTTCGGGTCAGGCCATATGTAGGTAATGGATTTGTCGTCCCTGTGCAAAATCGTGAAAACCGGGTCCTTGGCATACACATCCAGGAAGTCACCGGTTATCACCTTTGCCGGGCCCTTAACCGCCTTTTTGATGTGCCTGGTAACCCGGGGTTTTACCTGGGTTGCATGGTCCCACTGCATTTTCAGTTGCAAGGGATAAAATGCAGGGTCCCACGTACTTACCAGGTCTAACGGGCCTGCAGCGAGTTTTTGTTTCGGCGGGCTGAACGGTCCCTGTGGTGGTTTACGCCGTTTCTGTTTGTACTGGGGATTCAACATGAAGGCGTGTTTCAGGCCAGCGCCGTAACTGGAAAATACAAGCCGCATGTAACCGGGTTTTTCCAGCGTGGAGTTGATTTCACCTATGGCCTTCCTGGCCGGGATTACCTGGTCAGCCGCACCGATACCACCTATGCTGAATATCAGGGCCAACCCAAGCAGCCCCATGATAGTACGTATTCCTGTCTTTCTTGTCACCTGCCTACCTCAATTCACGGGACCGGGTCATAACCGCCTGGGTTTCCGGGATGGCAACGGGATATGCGCTTGATGCCATAGTAGGACCCACGAACCAGCCCGTGTTTCCTGAGCGCATCCCTGGTATAGACCGAACAACTCGGATAAAAACGACAGGTGGGCGGCAATAATGGTGAAATCAAGTGGCGATAAAGCTCAATCAGGATTATCAGGGGCCAGGCCAGCAGGTGATTGAGCCTTTTCAACGCTTTTGAAATACTTTTTAAGGCCACTGCGCATTTCTCCCAAACAATTGTCAAAGCGCAACGGGCCTCTTCCGGGCCTGACCAGAACCACCAGGTCTATGCCAGCCAGGTGCTGGCGTATGAAGCGCCTGAACACCTCCCGCACGATGCGTTTGGCACGATTTCGTTCAACAGCCTTGCCATACCGTTTACCCGTTGCTATACCAAGCCTTGGACTGCTTAAAGTGTTCGGTTTGACAAACATCAGCAGGTGCTTTCGTGGCACCCGATTTCCCTGTTTGAATACAAGATCAAACTGGGTCTTGCGAAGCAATCTCAGTGTCCTGGGAAATCCTTCCCCCGTTACACCACCTATTTCGATGGTATGCTGGGAACCAGGAGATGCCGTCCCTTTGCCCGCCTGCGGGATAATACCTTGCGTCCGTTCTTGGTCTGCATCCTGGCCCGAAAGCCGTGCGACCGCCTTCTTTTTGTTCGACTCGGTTGATATGTTCTTTTCATCGTCCACTCGTGTCAGTCCAAGGTCAACGGACGTATTTTACTCAAAAAAACAATATTGTCAATAGACACCAAATTACCTGACTAAATTCGGCAGTCGTACGCCGCAAACGGCTAACCTACGTTGTGTTTGCACCCATGTATGCTCGACGTACCGCTATCAAATGGGCTTAACTCCGCGTATCTGCACCACTTTCGGCGTGCTTTGTACTCAAATTTGACAGGTAATTTGGGTAGACAAAAAAACGT
>WGCQ01000223.1 GCA_015493765.1 Deltaproteobacteria bacterium | reverse complement strand
AGCACAAAGGTTGCAGAAAGTGGTTCAGATGCAAGTCGTTGAACCAATTTGAGCGCAGGCGTACTGAGGGTATGTAAAGTCGTTATATTACACATCACAAGATTTGGCCTCTAATGTAACACACTGAATTTACCATCAAATCAACACCCTCGTACTGGCGGTACGTCGAGCATCAAATTGGTACAATGACGCAGCAGATGGCTTAGACTACGTATTGAGTTTTGTGCACGATTCAGAAACGAAAGGCAACGCCCATACGCACGTTGACCCTGAACTCGACATCATGGTAACCGGAAGCCGCCAGGATGTCAGGACCCAGGTCAGTGCTGAACAAAAGATTCATATTGTTTATGATATTGTATTCCACGCCAGCATTGAAAAGTATGGGAATACTGGCCACCACATCAGGATATACAAATATGGCAATGGGGATCTTCAATCCGAAATCAATCGCCAGTTTATCAATTACGAGATAGGACATCATAACTTCCGGTAGGCGCAGGTCTATGGCAAAATTGAAACCGGCTCTTGACTCAAAGCCCGCCACAGAAATCGTACCGACCCATGGAACGGTTGTGGTAACGCCCTTACGGATTCTTCCGTAATAACCAAGCCTGATACCCGGTTCAGCCAGCAGGGACAATTTGAATTTGCCCTTCTCAAAGAGTTTGTATTTGATCGACAGGCCCAGGCGGTCAGATACGCTGGGGACCCATGTATCAAAACCGTAATCAAAGGTGAACAAGGGTGCCAGTTCCAGTTTGTTCAGAATGGGGATATGGTATCTTACAAAAACAGCACTGGGATAACCTGTGGCAACATCCAGCATTCTGGTGTTCAATGGTACCGTATCCCCGCCCATGGTACTGACAATCTGGGCATTGCCAGTTGTTCCAAACACTGTAGTAATCACCATCAACATGGCCAACATACTAATTTTTTTCATTTTTACCTCGTGGGTTAGAAAATTACAAAGTCTTATTCTAATAACCGATTCATTGACGCAAGTCAAGCAAGAAATTCCAAATTGCGGGACAAAATTGGGGTACTGGATACAGGTTGACCCATGCGATTGTGTTCATTACAATGGGTGAGGAGTGTTGGCCGGTAACGGCAAGACTTTTTTTGGTAATACAAACAAGGAATAAGCATTATGCCTGCAAATTTGCCACCGGAATATCTCAGGACCGAGGCCCAGTTCAGGGCTGCAAAGAGTACCGATGAACGTATAGAACTGCTGGAAAAAATGTTGGCCCTGTTGCCCAGGCACAAAGGCACAGACAAACTATACGGGTCGCTCAAGGCAAAATTGTCCAAGATGAAGGCGGAAAAAAGCAAGAAATCAGCAACCGCAAAGCACAGTCCCGATTACCGTGTTGAGCCGGAAGGTGCCGGTCAGGTGGTTCTGGTTGGCGCACCAAATGCCGGTAAATCAGCATTGCTGGCCGCTCTGACCAACGCCCAACCCGAGGTGACCACATATCCCTTTTCAACCAGACAGGTCCTGCCTGGAATGATGTTTTACGAGGACTGTCCCATTCAGATCGTGGATACCCCATCCATTTCGGAGGATTTCTTTGACCCGTTAATGCTGACCCTGGTCCGTAACGCTGACAGGGCACTACTGGTAATCGACCTTTCATCCGATTCCGTAATGGAGCAACCCGGCTGGGTGGTGGACGTGCTGGAGCAAAAAAAGGTACGCATGGTTGGGATGGATGGCGAACGGCCGGCTTTCGAGGGGTCAATGCGGTTGCTGCCCACACTGGTAGTAGCAAACAAGGCCGATACCGAGGATGCCATGGATATCCTGGAATTCGTTAAGGAGGAATGGAGTGCACATTTCGACATCATGCCCGTTTCCATTCACCAGCCTGATACCATGCAGGCGCTGAAAAAACGTATATTCGAATCCCTGCATATCGTGCGGGTTTATTCAAAAATGCAAGGCAAAAAGGCTGACTTGACAGCGCCATTTATCCTGCCTGTTGGAGCCACGGTCCTGGATTTTGCTCAAAAGGTGCACCGGGATTTTCGTGACAGGTTTGCGTATGCCAGAGTGTGGGGGGATGACAAGGTGGACGGCCGTCGTGTGTCACGAGAATACGTGGTCCAGGATCGTGACATCATTGAGCTGCACGTTTCATAACCTTTTCGTACATCTGCTTCAGGCCATGCTCATCAGCGGCACCCAGGGACATCGCCTTTTTGAAATAAGGAACTCCTTCCTTTGGATTCGATGTCAAATACAGGGATGCAATCCCGTAATAGGCCTCTTTGTACTGCGGGTCGCCTTTTATAGCCAGTTTATACTCGGCAATTGCCTGCGCCACCTGGAATCCGTCCATGATGGCAATATAGGCCAATCCGCGGTGTGCAAGGGCGTTGTCAGGATGTTTCCCAAGCACCATTGCAAACAAGGTCTTGGCCTGCTTCAAGTCCTGCTTGGAATGGTCTATGGTAAAGGCCAGCCTGAATGCCTTTTCAAGGGTTTGCTTGTCCTTGGCGTCCAGCGCCTTTTCCCTGGACAATTCAGTGTTCATTTCCTGGGCACTGCCCATACCTGTTTTCTTTAACGGCGGATTCCCGTTGTCACTCTGTACGCGTCCCATCATTCCCATGCCATGCATCAAGCCCTTGTGTATGCTGTCGTTGGGCATCATCCCTTTCCTGGTCGCCGTGTTATTTGTCGCAGGTTTTGCAGATTTTTCACCCTTAAGTCCCGCGGCGACACTGACCTTTTTTACCGTGACCCCTGTTTGTTTCTTGTTACTGCACCCAACTGCCAGCATCATTGCAATCACCAGTATAAATGCCTTCATAAAATACCTCCGGTTAAGTTGCCAAAATCAAAGCCACAAGTACTATAGGACATTTTTACAGAAAAAAACATGATCATCACCAGTGAACTGTGTCGTGGATAGCAGGCCGTGGCCGTTGACCGTTGACCGTTGGCCGTGTCCGAGGCCGAGACCGTGGAGCGCAGGCGGCTTCGCCTGCCTGTACCGCGGGCGTCTCGCCCGCCTTTCCGTGATCGTTGACCGAGGCCGTTGGCCGTGGAGCGCAGGCCGTCCCGCAGCAGCCGCAGGCTGCGTCCCGATGCCAGAGGCCCGAAGCCAGAATTCAGTGGCCGAGGCCGTGGCCGTGGGGATCGTGATACAACAGTCCGGAATTTCGGACTCATCCAGACTGATGGTCCGGATTTCCGGACTGCTTGTTTCCATGATTAAGCATGCACGATGGCGTAATCTATTGATATTACAGCATTATTGCACTTTGTATGCATTTTGGCACATCCATTGCAGTTAGGGTGTTTTGTCCCTTTCGGGACACTTGACAGGACGACCGCGGTGGTCAAACAGCGCGCGCGGGGTTTAACCCCACAGACCTTTGGTGGTGGAACAGGTCTGTCCCAGGACCTGGATTTGGCTCGGCGTGCCGGCGGGGGAGGGCCCATGCGTTAGCCCGCCCTGCGTCCTGGCGCCCGCCGCTCGGGGCCGTGGCCGTTGGCCGTTGACCGTGGCCGTTGACCGTGGCCGAGTCCGTGACCGT
>WGCQ01000222.1 GCA_015493765.1 Deltaproteobacteria bacterium | reverse complement strand
GTGGATCGGTAGTTCAGGGCATGATGGTTCGCCGGGTGGCAACGGCGGCGGCGGTGGCGGCGGCGGTGGCGGCGGTGCCGACAAGGACCCGTGGTACTGCGGAAATGAAACCCAGGTCGGCGGTGGCGGCGGTGGCGGCGGTGCCGGTGGTTGCGGTGGCAAGGCAGGCACGGGCGGTCATGCAGGCGGCGGTTCGTTTGCCGTATTTTTGTACAATTCACCCATCAAGATCCAGAAATGCACGATCGTACTGGGTGCTGGCGGCTACGGCGGCGCAGGTGGACGCGGTGGCATGGGCGGTAACGGCGGTGCTGGCGGCAGCGGTGCCACTGCAGGAGGCGACGAGTCCGGCGGTGGCGGCAACGGTGGCATGGGTGGCCGTGGTGGAGCCGGCGGTGGCGGCGGTGGCGGCTGCGGCGGTGTAGCCGTTGGCATCGGTTACAAGGGCGGACAGCCCGCAACCAGTGACGTTACGTACAAAGGTGGCTCAGGCGGCAGGCATGGGGCAGGTGGTGCTGGCTCCTCGAACAACGGCTGTGACGGTGCCAAGGCCAATACGCACGGATGGTAATCACGGAAACAGAATATATTTTCATTTGAATTTTTTCCGGATTTTATGGAGACTGTATCAGGGGTGAGGCGAAGAGGTGGATATGAAACGTGTCCCTATCGATTTGAGTCTGGTACTTTTTGTTTTCGTTATGTTCGGTGCTGTGGGATGCGGTGGCGGTGGCACTCCCAATCCCAGTGTGAATTTTTTTAACGATACATCGAACCAGGCAACGGATGTATCAGTGGCTACAGATACCAACACGGGCACGGCCGATACCGGGCAAAGCCGTGATCTTACAACGGCAGACGAGGTATTTCATCCCACCTGCAGCCAGGCCGGATGCGAGTGCGCCCTGGATTCGGACTGCGATTCCAATTTCTGCATCCTGACCAGGCAGGGACGGGTCTGTGCACAGACATGTGATAACGGCCAGGCGTGCAAACAAGGGCTAAAATGTACTGACGTGAATCGTAACGGCCAAACATCAAAAATATGCATTGATCCGTTTGCCTTGTTGTGCCGGCCTTGTGAACAGGATTCGGATTGCCGGACGCCCATGATAAAGGCTGACAACCACTGCGTGTTATTCGGTGCCGAAGGCAGTTTCTGCGGCACTGCGTGTACTGCTGACAAGGATTGCCCGGAGGGTTATGCGTGCACGGCACAAAACGGACAGCCACGGCAATGCCTGCCTGCCAACAATCAGTGCGAATGCACAAAGTGGTTCAAAAAAGCCGGTTACAAAACAAACTGTTATGTAAAAAACCAGTATGGCAAATGCACGGGTGAAAGGACCTGCGACACGCAATGTAATGCCGATACTCCGGCTGCCGAGAAATGCGACGGCAAGGACGACAACTGTAATGGCGAGACGGACGAACCAGGTGCCCAGGGCTGCCAGTTGTTTTACAAGGATTCTGATAAAGATGGTTACTCTGATCCGAACGTAAAACCCAGTGAGTGCCGGTGTGGCCCCATTGAAAAGGGGGGCGTGGCATATAGTCTGTCCGCAGCAGACCGAAAAGGGGATGACTGCGATGACTCAAAGGCCGAAATCAATCCCGGGGCCAGGGATATGCCGGAAACAGAGGCCCCATTCAAAGACACGAATTGTGATGGAATTGACGGCGATGCCGCTGACTCGATATTCGTCAGCACCACTGGACAGGACGATGGGGAATGCGGCAGCATGAATAAACCATGCAAAACCATTGCAAAAGGCCTGGAACAGGCTGAAAAACAGGGAAAGTCCGCCGTACTGGTCGCAAAAGGGAGGTACGAGGAATCCCTGTCATTGAAAAACGGGATCAGCATCTTTGGTGGATACGATGACACCCAAAAGTGGAAACGCAGTAAGGATTTTGTAGTAACAATCCACGACACTAATACCACCGGGATCCTTGCCGCTAATATAGACAAGCCTACTGTGCTGAATATGCTCAAAATTCAGGGCAAAAATGCCGGACCGGGTGAATCATCGTATGCGTTTGTGGCAAAAACATGCACAAAGGCGCTGCGACTGGTGGGCCTGGAAATTCGTGCAGGTAACGGAGGTAACGGCATGGACGGGGCAGCACAACAACCAGTGAACATGAACGGCCAGGACGGTACAGATGGCAAGGATGGTGGCAAGGGCGGTCAGTCCCAGTGCAGTGTTCCGGGCGGTAATGGGGGCAAGGCTGACGGATGCAAAACCCAGGATGGTGGCACGGGATTGAACGGTGCTGCAGGCGGCCAGGCGGGTAAAAAGGGCTGTGGCTGTGGCCAAAGTGGCGGTGATGGACACGACGGTCAGGATGGACAAAACGGAAAAGACGGGCTTGACGCAAGTTCACCGAACCAGCCGTGGGGCAGTATTGATGACAGCCGGCTATGGGTTGGTACTGCCGGGGATAACGGCGGAAACGGTCGAAACGGACAGGGTGGTGGCGGCGGCGGCTCCGGTGGTTCCACGAAATGTGGGCCGGCAAGCTGCACTGGTGGGACCGGTGGCGGCGGTGGTGCCGGTGGTTGCGGTGGCCCCGGCGGGCCTGGTGGTGGTGCCGGCGGCGGGTCGTTTGGGGTACTGGCCATTGATGCGCCGATTACGATCAAGCATTGTATTGTTGTAATGGGACAAGGCGGTGACGGCGGAAAGGGACAGCCAGGAAGTGATGGAGGCAAAGGCGGAAAAGGTGGAAAAGGGAGCAGCCCAACCCTTTGCGGTGACGGCGGTGACGGTGGCAACGGCGGTGATGGCGGCAAGGGAGGGGCTGGTGCCGGTGGATGCGGTGGCATTTCAGTAGGCATCGGCTGGAAAGGGGCTCAACCTACTATCGAAGGTTCACATTACAGTGGCGGAAAACCGGGTAAAGGCGGTGACGGCGCAGGTTCGAACGATGGTTGTGACGGGAAAAAGGCCATAACGCATGCCTGGAAATAAAATATAAGATCATCCCAAAATCGTATCCCGTTATTATGCTGTCATTTTTTTGACAGTGTCAGGTGTATCGCACCATACCCAGTGGGAATCAATCAAAAATCTTTCGTGTTTTTATGCAGTTCTTAGTTTTTTTGATTGGCCCGCAACTTGCATGTGTCCATCATTCGGACAAGCCTGTACCGAAATTTTGGTTTGTTGTATAAAAATGGTTGCATATTTGCCTGTGTATGGTTACAATGCTTGCGCTTTTAGACTGGAGGTCGCAATGTTGAGCCTTGGAAAAAGGTTGTTGGTAGTATTGATTGCTGTTTCATTGGGTATTGGTGCATTTGCTGACACCAGCAAGGACACAAAGGGAACCAGTACAACGAAATCCGCTCAAAAGACAAAAAACAAGAAAAATTCGGGCGAAGAGACACCGACGTCCGTGGCCATGCAGACAGGGGCTCCGACCGGAAAGGTAACTAACGGTCGATTCGGTGGGATAATTACCTTCGAACAGTCCCTGGGACTTGGTACGTTCGTAGCGGACAAGTATGCCCGTAATCCATACTATGGCATGCTGTTGTCACTGCGTCCTCGTTATTACATCAACAAAAAAATGATGCTGGAACTGCGTTTCGACATCCAGACCGAATTGACATCCAGTTACACCACCAGTACCACGAAAAAGCACCAGTTCATGCCTTCTGATACCTACCTGACCTTCCGTTACTCAAGCCTGTTGCGGGAACCACATACTGGCATCACGTTTTCGCCATATGTACGCCTGGGATTTCCCAGTTCCTACGAATCGCGCTTCCGTGACAAGTACCTGTCCCTGGCCGTGGCTTTTGACCTTGCTGACATGCTGGCAAAGGGACATCTGTATCTGAACTACACGTTCCGTTTCACAAAGAATTTCAACAAATACACTGTGGCGGCCGTATCAACCAACGACCAGTACCCTGTGGCCGTTGCCAGGTTCAAGGGAAACGAGGAACTGGCCACTAACCTGATTGCAACCGGCCTTCAGAACACCAGTTTCAGTTTCCTGGACAGCGTGATGGTCAGTTGGATCATCAATCCGAAGTGGACGCTTACCCTTTTATTCGGCATTATTAATAGTTTTACGTACAAATCCTTTCCCAAGGACCAGTATGCTGCTGCCTCGGCAAAAAGCGGCAGGGGACAAAACGACTGGACTTACGGTGTGCTGGATCTGACGTATCAGCCTTGGCGGCATTACGGATTTTCGTGGGGTATTTCCAGTTACCAGCCGGCCAAGACGGCAAACGACAAGTCCTTCCGCTTTCCGTTCTTTGACTTCAGTACCGAAGCAAACAACTACACGAACTTCTATTTCGACGTATTTGCCAGTTTCTGATCATTATTGCTGATTGCATATCAATTTCTCGCCATAACAGGATAAAGCGGTAGTCACGGAGCCGGACTCGGTCAACGGTCACGGTCACTGGGGACGGACGCCAGGACGCAGGGCGGGCTAACGCATGGGCCCTCCCCCGCCGGCACGCCGAGCCAAATCCAGGTCCGGGGACAGACCTGTTCCACCACCAAAGGTCTGTGGGGTTAAACCCCGCGCGCGCTGTCTGACCACCGCGGTCGCCCTGTCAAGTGTCCCGAATGGGACAAAACGTCTAAGTGCAATGGATGTGCCAAAACGCATACCAAACACAATAATACTGCAATATCAATAGACTACATCACTATGCATACTTACTCATAGATACAAACAGTCCGGTAATCCGGACCATCAGTCCGGAAGAGTCCGAAAAACCGGACTGTTGTATCATGAATCACACGGCCTCGGTCAACGGTCACAGTCTCGGTCTCGGTCTCGGTCTCGAAATCGGATAGGCGGGCGAGACGCCCGCGAAACAAGCAGGCGAGGCCGCCTGCGCTCCACACGCCCGCGCGCACGCCCACGGCCACGGTCTCGGTCTCGGTCACGGTCTCGGCCACGGTCAACTGAAAAATATTGATATGACAACTACTGCGGCTATGATATGGTCTGCCTTGACCACCGATCGGGCTAGGGCATCATGTGCAATGGTTTGACGTTTATTTTGTCAGGGTCAAACAAAGAGGGGCTCAGGGATGGATTCTTTTGAGCCTTTATTATCCGCATATCAAAAATCTTACTTTTCCCCATGTATGAAATTATGTGCCTGGGCATATGCAACCCGCCTGCGTCGGAATAATCCTGGAATACTGTCTTCAACTGTTTGCCGTTTGTATTCTGGCCAATCATCTGGATGATATCCAGTTTGTTTGAAAACAAGGCCTCTGTCCATTTACCCGTATTTTTTAACTCGACCAGGAAACCATTAGGCACCTTGTGAACTTTGCCTATATGATGTGAGATCTGGGTAAGCCAGCTAGTGGTCTCGATCCCAGGTGGTAGCCGTTTTTTGTTTTTTACCTCGTGCCTGCCCATGGGAGATATCATCCATATTCCCTTGGGGGTCATTAGTGTCACGGTTTTCATGTTTGCAAACATCGCAGGCATCCGTTTGGATAATCCACCACCGACAAAAGTCGAATCAACCCTGTGATTGTCGCCCAGTTTGTATATCTTTTCCTGCATAATCAATGTGCCCCTGGGCGAATTTACCGTTACCTTTGCCTCCATCGTCATGGAATGCATGGATTTCTTGATGTGTTCGGCCTTTGCCTTAAGTTTACTCATAAATTTTGTCCTGACGGACGGACCGGCATTCAGCGTAAGGCCGAAAAATACTACTGTACATGCAAATAAGATTCGTTTCATATTTCACACCTCCACTGGGATTATAACAGATTTTTCGCATCTGTGCAGATTACCCCAATTTACCCGAATTACCTGTCAAATTAGGTCTTAAGCAGGGCCTTTGACAACGCCATGGTCATCTATGCCGGAATAATTCTGAAACTCGGATGGCCCCGCATTGGGTTCGATCACCACGCCCTTGCCTATCACCATGCCCGGTGGTATGACCACGGCCTTACCAGCCACAGTTACATGCTCAGGGTCAGGGCCACCGCCCATTTGTACGCCCTCCCCTACCACGACCTCCTTGTCTATGATGCATCCACTGACCCTGGCACCCGGTCCAATGACCGTATCATTCATCACCACCGAATCCTTGATTACTGCGCCTGATTGCACGATCACCCTGGGCGATATGATGCTGTTTTCCACTGTGCCCTTGATGATACACCCACGGCTGATCATCGAATTTTTGACCACAGCGTGACGGCCCAGCCACGCGGGTGGGACCAGGTACAACCCCCGCATATCCATGTTCGTGCGTATCCGCCACGATGCCAGGTCAAGGCCGCTACCTGGCTTTAGCGCATCCATACTGGTCCTGAAATATGACGCAACCGTACCCACGTCACGCCAGTACCCGTCAAATTCGTGTACCATTACCAGCCCCTTGTCCACGACTACAGGAATCACGTCCTTGCCAAAATCCAGTCCTCCATGCGCAATAATCCCGGTCAACTCCTGCGTCAGAACACGCGTGGAAAAGCAATAGATACCCATGGATGCCAGGTTAGACACCCTCAATGGACTCTTTTCCAGGAATCTACGCACTCGGCCATTCTGCGTCACCATAACCCCAAAACGTGCCGTATCCTCCCAGGGCACCCGCATACCGGCAATGGTAATGTCCGCACCCGTGGACAGGTGTTGCCGGATCATGGGACGATAGTCCATTCGATAGATGTGGTCCCCTGATACTACCAGCACCACCTTCGGGTCATATTTGGTGATGAAATCAAGGTTACGGTACACGGCATCCGCCGTACCCTCATACCATTCCAGTGATTGCTCGCCGGCCACCGGGTGCAGTACCTTCAGCCGGGCCTCCCTGGCGTTCCATCCCCAAGGCATGCCATCGCCCAGGTGCTCCATCAGGGAATTCTGCCTGTATTGGGTCATTACACCAACGTGGCGTATGCCCGAATACATCAGGTTACTGAGGGTAAAATCGATGATCCTGTAGATACCACCAAAGGGCACTGCCGGTTTAGCCCTTTTCCAGGATATCACGCCAAGGCGGCTTCCACGGCCACCTGCAAGCACCATTGCCACCACATCCACGCTCATACCACCTCCCCCGGTTCCACCTGGCACGCACCAAGTCTGCGACCGGGTGAAACCGCGCTCATCCTGCCCAGCACCGCAAGTCCGTCACCGCCGTCCACAACGGCATCCCGGCCTATGCAAACGCCCTTGTCCACGATTGCATTGTTGACTCGCGCCCCTGGTTCGACAGTCGCACCAGCCATGAGCACAGTGTTGCGCACTACTGCGCCTTTATGCACATGGACCCACGGTGACAGCACGCTGTTTTCCACGTCCCCCTCGCACAACACACCCGGACTCAACAGGGTATTCACGGTCCGCCCCCTGACCAGGGCAGGGGCCGCATCACCCACACCCTGGACCTCCAGGTTCGTAATCACACCTGCATCGTGGATCATCAGTTGAGAAACGCCCCGCGCCAACAGCATGTGCTCGCCGTGGTATTCCCGAAAGGTACGCAGATACTCCCAGGCCCCGTCAAACAGATAACCAAACACACGATCACCCTCCCCTATCATCCGGGGAATCACCTCGTCGTACAGGTGAAACGTCCTGCCATTAGCCGCATTCTCGCGTACCCGTTTGACCAGCGTCTGGTAACGAAACACGTAAATTGTCAGGCTGGCCAGGTTAGACCTGGGATTTTCGGGCTTTTCCTGGTAATCCACGACCCTGTTGTCCTGGTCCAGTACGCCTATGCCGAACCTGCTGGGGCTGCCCACGTCCATGGGTTTAAAAACCATGGTCAAATCCGCATCCATGGCCCTGTGGAAATCGATCAGGGGCTTGTAATCCATGGTGTACACGTGGTCGCCGGACAAGATCAGCACGTCCCGCGGCGAAAAGCGCTCCAACACGCCAAGGTTCTGGAACACTGCATCCGCCGTCCCCTTGTACCAATCCGAACCAGTGCGACCCTGGTTAGGAGGCAAAAACAGCAGTTCGCGGGTACGCTGGTTGTAGTCCCAGGGCCTTCCAACGCCCACGTGGTCCATCAGGGACGAGGGCCTGTACTGCGATAACAGCCCGACAATGGGGATATTCGACCTGGAAAGGTTGGTCAGGGTAAAATCAACCACACGATAGATTCCGCCGAACGGCAGGGCCGCCTTGCTGCGACGCCGTAACAATACACCCAGTTCCTTGACCTGGCCGCCAACCAACATCAACGCCATGATATCTTTCATCATTCAACCTCGACGCAATCATAGACATTTTTATTGTCCATGACAATTGATAACTGGCAATGTGTTACACCAATTCCCCTGTACACGTGTTTTGTCAGAATTGATGGTTCTGACCCTGGGTTTTGTAATGCTTTGATAAACAACGCATTCTAAGAATAACATCACATCGAAGAACCCTCAAGATGAAATTCGACTTGACAGAACGATCAAACTTTGTTAAACGCATCTAACAATGCCTTGGAGGACTTTATGAAGGCCGAATACTTTATAAAAACCTTGGTTGCTTTTGCTTTTATCGCGTTATCTTTTTCAAAGGCCTTTGCCGCAGACACTACAGAAACCTGGGCAGCAGGTGCCACGGATGTGGATTTTTACACGGGTTTCGATGGCATAGGCCTGGGTCGGCCAGACCAGGATATCTATGGCGACATCATGTACGGATATGGGCTTGCCACTGATCTATCGGGATACGCAGGCATGAGATTGCAGGCAGACGGATACCTGGCACACAGCAATCCCACCATTTACCTGGGTCTATATGGTACACCGATAGATACAGCCCATTTTGACATGGACCTGTTTCTGGATTTCAGCGCCTGTGGTCCAGGACTAAAAAATTTTGCCTTGACACCAAGCATTGAATTGAATTACGACTACTTGCCTGACCTGAAGAAATGGGGATTGTACATGCGAATCCACACACCAATATACACAAACAGCGGCTCTGACGGTATGGAGACCGACATAGAAACCACAGAAGGCACTTACTGGACTATCAGGCCCGGTCACCAGGTGTTGCTGGAATTCGACTTAACCGTCCATCCGTATGCAAAAAGACACGTTGAAATAGGCGGTATTGCACTTGGGTACAACGTGGAAGTCTATCGATGGGGCAAGGGATGTGGCATCGAAATGATCAACCAGGTTTACCTGGATATCCCGCAGGCTGGTGAAAGTTTTTCAGCGGGATTGATGACCGGGATGATCGTAACGCTTCCATCAGACAGGTAGGTAACCTACAAGGGAAGCAAACAAAAACGGGCTATTCCGGAACCCACCTGGGTGCGGTCTAACACCGCAGGCCGCGTGCCGACACATGATGACCAAAACCTGAACAGGTGCCTATTCGATCACTTCGTAAATCAGCGGCTGCTTTTCCGGCGGCGTTTCGGCAACCTGGTAAGCGCCCAGGATCATACCAACCGCCTCCTCCAGGCGTTTGTCGTCGTTGTAATGGATTTCCAACAGCACATCACCCTTTTTCACTGGATCGCCCACGGTTTTGAACACCTCCATGCCAACCGCCGGGTCAATTGGGTCCTCCTTGGCCAGCCTTCCACCGCCCAACAACACGCCTGCCATACCAACAGCCACGGTGTCGATTGCGGCAACAAAGCCTGACTTGTCCGCTACAACCTCTTTACGATGCGCCGCCGATGCCATGACATCCGGGTCATCCGCAACCCTGGGGTCGCCATGCTGTGCGGCCACCATCTGCCTGAACTTCTCAAGTGCACGGCCATCGGCAAGGGCTGCCTGCGCCAGTGCCCTGCCCTGCCCCGCATCATCCACCAGCCCACCCACATAGGCCATGTAACCGGCCAGGGTCAGTGTCAACTCGGTGGTATCATCAGGCCCCTGGCCCCGCAGTATGTCGATGCTCTCGCGCACCTCCAGCGCATTGCCAACGAAACGTCCAAGGGGCTGGTTCATGTTCGTAATCAATGCCACGGTCCGCACACCCGCGCTTTTGCCAATACCCACGAGGGTCCTGGCCAGTTTGCGACTGTCATTTAGGGTCTTCATGAATGCGCCGGACCCTGTCTTGACGTCCAGCACCAGGCCGTCGATGCCCTCCGCCAGTTTCTTGCTCATAATGCTGGCGCAGATCAGGGGAATCGATTCCACTGTTGCAGTCACGTCACGCAACGCGTACAGTTTGCGGTCCGCGGGCGCCAGTTCCCCGGTCTGGCCGATCATGGCCACGCCGACCTCCCGGACCGTGCGCACGAAGGCATCAATCGACAGCCGGGTATCAAACCCCGGTATGCTCTCCAGTTTATCCAGTGTGCCACCCGTGTGCCCAAGTCCGCGGCCACTGATCATTGGCACGTTTACACCGATTGCAGCGGCCAACGGCGCCAGAGGGATGCTGATCTTGTCCCCCACACCGCCGGTACTGTGCTTGTCCACCTTTGGGCCTTTCAAACCGCTCAAATCCACCGTGCTGCCAGACTGCAACATGGCCGATGTCCAGGCCCACAGTTCGCGGTCGTCCAGGCCGTTGATAAACACTGCCATCAACAGGGCAGCGGCCTGGTAGTCCCTGACATCACCTGCGGTGTACGCATCTATGGCCCAACGGATTTCCTGTTCGGACAACGCGTTTCCATCCCGTTTCTTTTTGATTACATCCAGTATGTTCATTTGTACCTCCTCAAAACAGGGTTGTTCAGCATCCTGCATGCCTGTGCCGAAAAACCGGCCAGGGCCAGGTTACTGTGCAGCATCTCGTTTTGCATGCCACTGCTCAACACCTCTGCACACGCGGCCGGCAGGTCAGGCAGAAAGCGTTTAACCGTGACCAGGATCGCATTGGCACCGGCCAGTTTACGGGCCTGTGCGGCGTTCAATTGCCGCACGAATGGCCTCAACATGGGAATGGAACCCACCGTACGCTGAAAGACCGGGTCGTGATTCCAGATCACAAACGCCTGGTCACAATACCACGTCAGGTCAGGATCGTACAACTGGAAGGTCCCGGACAGTTTACCGGCAAGGCCCGCCTGCCTTGCCAGCCTGCAAAAGGCCTTGGAGGAATGGCCGTAATCAGGGTCAGTCATGTGCCGGATGTTCAGGGCCATACCGGACAATGCCAGGACCACGGCCAGTGCAATGGACAAGGATGGCCTGGGTGAAACCTGGTACAACGCATATCCCGCAAGCAAGCCAAAAGCGGGAATCGACCACACCAGGTAGTGTACATGCCTGGTGGCTGACACCTGTACCGGCAGGAAGGTAATCAGTGCAAACATAAGTAAAAACAAGGCGTTGCGATCATGCCTGAAAGACCGGTAAACGGCCCAGGCCACACCCAGCAACCACAGCCCCATAAATACCAGGTCCCTCGGGGCCAACACCCGGATGTAAAACCAGGGGCCCGCACTGGTTGCAATGGCATGTGACATACGACCAAACAAATGGTAACCCATGTACACGTCCCAGAATGCCGCGCCGAACCGCAAACCCATGTAAACATGCCACGGGGCCGCGACCAGGACGGCTGCGGCCAGTGCAAACAGCCATTCCCTGAACGGATGCTTCATGGACCACACGCCTGCAAGGCCCACTGCAAGGTACAACAGGCCTATGGGATACTTTATTAGCAGCACCAGCCCGAATACCACGCCCGACCACAGCCACCTGCGCCGGAATAACAACACATACAGGCCCAGCATGCCAAGTGCCACGGACGGAATTTCCGCCAGCGGACGCCGGGTGGTGAAAAAGAAGACCTGTGGAAACACGCTGCACAAGACGGCAACCCATGCAGCCGGCCTGTCCATGCCCAGGCGCCTGGCAAACAGGAACACCATGACACTGAACAAGAACGCCATGGCAACGGACGCAAACCTGGCCCCAAACTCGTTTTCACCGAAGATCGCCATACCAACGGCGATCAGGCCCGTGTGCAATGGCCCCTTTTCAAACAAGGCCTCGTGCTGCCACGTTGGCACAAGAAAATCACCGCTGCGTAACATCTCGCGGGCCGACTGGGCATACAATGCGCCATCCGAGGCCAACAGTGAGCCATTCCACGTACCGGCAAACAGGACCATCCCCAGCAGGACAAAAGCCACGAATGTCGGAAACGACGCCCTCACATTTTAGTCCAAAGGATACACCAGCACAGGGTGCCTGGCTGCGGTGACCTCGTCAGGCCGCCCGATAAACGCACGCATGGGCGCCCGCTTTGTCCGCTCCGGGTCCTCGGCCACCTCCCCGGCAATCGCAAGCATGGCACTGGCAAAGGCATCCAGTTCCTGCTTGGACTCGGTCTCCGTGGGTTCGATCATGATCGCATCATGCACAACCAGGGGGAAAAATACGGTCGGCGGATGATAGCCATAGTCGAGCAGGCGCTTTGCCACGTCCATGGTCGTAACACCCTGCGACTTCTGTTTATGGTCATTGAATACCACCTCGTGCATGCACGTCTGGTCGTACGGCAGGTGATACCCCGCTGTTAGCAGGGCGCGCAGGTAATTCGCATTCAAAACCGCCAGTTCAGCGGCCGATTTAAGCCCCTGCGCCCCCATTTCCCGGATGTAGGCATACGCCTTTACCATGACCAGGAAATGGCCCTGGAAGCCAATCACACGGCCGATACTGTCAGGGTAATCACTGCTCATGGCATAACGCCCGTCCCGGTACACCACGCGTGGCACAGGCAGGAACGGTTCAAGGGCCTTTGTCACGCCCACGGGACCTGAACCCGGGCCTCCTCCGCCGTGAGGCGTGGAAAAGGTTTTATGTAAGTTAAAGTGCATCACATCCACGCCCAGGTCCGCAGGCCTCACCTTGCCCATGAGTGCATTGAGGTTTGCACCGTCCCCGTACACAAACCCGCCTTTTTCGTGCACCACGCGGGCCACTTCGGGCAGGTTGGTTTCGAACAAGCCCAAAGTATTAGGGTTCGTGACCATCAGCCCTGCCGTATCCTCGTCCATCAGTGCGGCCACGGCATCGGCAGTCAGTATGCCCGTCCCGCCGGAACGCACTTCCACCGCCTTGAATCCGTTCAACACGCTGGACGCAGGGTTCGTACCATGGGCCGTATCCGGCACCAGCACCTTGGTACGGTGTTCACCGCGTTTTTCCAAGGCCTGGCGGATGATACGCAACCCGGTGTACTCACCATGGGCACCTGCTGCGGGCGACAGCGTAACCGCATCAAAACCGCCTATCGCGGCCAGGTACTCCTGCAGGCGATACATCAATTCCAGCGCCCCCTGCGCCAGGTCGTCGTCCATCAAGGGATGCAGGTCCGTAAACCCGTCCAATCGTGCCAGGACCTCGTTTACCTTTGGGTTGTACTTCATGGTACAGGACCCCAAAGGATACATGCCGATGTCCAGGCTGTAATTTTGCCTGGACAGCCTGGTGAAATGGCGCATTACGTCCACCTCCGAGACCTCGGGCAAGGCGGCCGGACGAGTGCGCAGCAGGCTGCCAGGAATGGCGGGTTTAAATTTCGGGTCTGCCGTCCGGATGCTATGACCGCTGCGGCCATGCACGGACCTCTGGAATATGGTCGGTTCAGCGTGGACCGGCCCCAGTTTGACTTCTTCTGTACTCATTTTTTTACCTTGTTTGCACCTTTAGTGTTTTTCCCAAACTTGACCTTTATATCGATCTTGGCCTTGTCACGTAATTCCCTGACCAGTTTCAGCCTGGCGGTAAACACCTTGCGGTTACGCAAACTGGACATGATCCTGTCCTTGACCTCGTTGAATGTCCTGACCTTTTTGGCCTTCTTTTCAAGTACCTTGAAAATGTACAATCCCATGGGACCTTTGACCGGTTTTTTCGTATATGTCCCTGGTTTCAGGGCAAAAACAGCATCTTCCAAGGGTTTTGGCAGCATGTCCCGACGCACCCAACCCATATCGCCGCCTTTGGACGCCGTCGGGTCATCCGAGAATTTCTTTGCCACATCGCTGAAGGCCTGGCCTTTTGACAGTGCATCCAGGACCGCCTTTACCTTGTTTTTTGCCTTTGCCTGGTCCGCCTTGGGTGCCTTGGGGTCAATCCTGACCAGGATTCCCTGGAGTTTGACACGCTCAGGCTCGGAATACAGCCGGATATTGTTCTGATACACCTTTTTGGCCTCATCCTCAGTAACCGTCAAGGCACCCTGTTTATCCAGCAATTTTTCCAGTGTTAATTTCTTTTTTAACCAGTTCTTGATGCTCTCCACGGACATACGGGACATCTTCATGTAACGCTCGAACTGGGTTGGTGATGCAAAACGTGCCTTGTACTTGTCGAATTCCTTTTGTACGTCCGCGTCACTGACCTGCACCCCTGCCTTTTTTGCAGCCTGGTCAATCAACATTTCGTCGATCAGGCGGTTCAACACCGATCTTTCAACCCTGGCCAGCCTTGCCGGCGGCAGTTTGCGTTTGCCGTTCTGGGTCAACCGGGCCAGGTCCCGATTCAAAGGCGCTGCATCCAGTTTTTCACCGTTCACTATTGCCATGGTACCGCTGAATTTTTCGGGTGCCACCAGGCCCGCCTGCTTTGTGGCCGATTTATTTACTTGCTTTACGGATTTGGTGGCATTCCCGGTATTCGCAGGTGTCTTGTTCACCTGGTTACCTGTTTTTTGTGTCTTCTTGCATCCTGCTGTCAGCAGGCCCAAAATAACCAAAACACTGAATAATCTACGAGCCATGGTTACCTCCCTTTCAATGGCCATGGCATTTTATGACGTGTTCAAGGATTTTGCAAGGGTTGGGGGTTTTCCAAATTACCTGACTAAATTCGGCAGTCGTACACCGCAAGCGGCCCATCTACTTTGTCGTTTGCACCCATTTGATGCTCGACGTACCGATAGTACGCCTGTGCTCAAATGGGCTTAACTCCGCGTATCTGAACCACTTTCGGCGTCCTTTG
>WGCQ01000221.1 GCA_015493765.1 Deltaproteobacteria bacterium | reverse complement strand
TCCGTTGACCGTGGCCGTGGCCGGGGTTTCCGGTTACTACGGGGGCCTTCCCGAAGGCCCGCAGGGCCGTCCCGCAGCAGCCGCAGGCTGCATCCCGAGACCCGATGCCAGAGGCCCGAATCCGTTGACCGAGTCCGTTGGCCGAGTCCGTTGACCGTGGCCGTGTGGGGCCGGCATCCTACTGGCCTTTTCCGTGACCGTGGTTTTGGTCGTGTATTGCATGCGACACTAATTTATTGTAAAGTATGCGGGATTGAGAGGCCTGGTGTGGCTCGATATTTCCACATAATCACCTATGGGTGCCAGATGAATGTATTCGATTCCTTGAGGATCGCCGACGCTCTGCGTACCCGTCTGAATATCCAGGAAACCACGGAACTGGAGCAGGCTGACGTGGTTATTATAAACACGTGCAGCGTGCGCGAAAAACCCGAGGAAAAGGTGTATGCCACCTTGACCAGGGTCCTGAAGTACAAACGCAGGCGGCCACACATGGTAATCGGTGTTGCGGGCTGCGTCCCAAGACACGCCGGCCGGGCAATAATGGACCGATTCGACTTTGTGGACTTTGTCATGGGGCCAGACCACGTATCCGAGGTGGCATCGATCGTAAGCAGGGCCATGAACCACGAACGGGTCATTGCGACCAGCCAGGCACGACGCGGACAATACGTTTTTCCGGCTTTTGCGCGGGATTTCAGGCCCGGTCCGACCGCCTTTTTAACGATTATAAAAGGGTGCAACAAAACCTGTTCTTACTGCATCGTTCCCTTCACAAGGGGACCGGAACAAAGCAAATCACCACGGATGGTTATGGACGAGGTAAAGGCATTGGTGAATGCCGGTGCCATTGAACTGACCCTGCTGGGCCAGAACGTGAATTCCTATGGCCATGACCTGGATGAGGACGTTGACTTTGTAAACTTGCTCGAGGCCGTTGCATCGGTGAAGGGCCTGAAAAGGCTGCGTTTTGTGACCAGCCACCCGGTTGATGCGAACGATGAGTTGCTAAGGGCATTCAGCCGCATACCAAACCTGATGCCTTACCTGCACCTGCCCTTGCAGGCGGGGTCCGACCGGGTCCTGCGGGCCATGAAACGCGGCTACACGCTGGACGACTACCTGCGTAAGGTGGATGTCCTGCGCAGTGCGTCACCTCAGGTTGCCCTGGCAACGGACATGATCGTGGGATTCCCTGGTGAAACAGCGGAGGACTTTGACAAAACCCTGTCAGCGGTCAGACGTATTGAGTTTGACCAGATGTTCAGTTTCAAGTATTCCCCCAGGCCCCACAGTGCCGCAGCCAGGAAACCGGATGATGTCAAGCCCGGGGAAAAGGCCAGGCGACTGCAAGCCCTGCAGGAACTGCACGAGGAAATCCAGTCCAGGCGGATGGCTTCGTTGCAGGACAGTGTGCAGGAGGTCCTGGTCGAAGGCCTGTCCAGGCGCGGGAGGCAGAACGGTGTTGGGCAGGTATTCGGTCGTACGCCTGCAAACTGGGTGGTCAACGTGGATGCGGAAGACCCTGACGACCTGGTTGGCAAGATAGTGCGTGTAAAGGTCACCCAGGTTATGCGACATTCGTTGAAAGGCCGTATCATTGATCGCCCTGAGGGTATGCAGGCTGCAACATGATACATTTCACTGAATTCAAAGTGGACAGCATCGTACTGGATCAGGAAATCGGCGGACCCTTCGTACTGTTGCGAGAGGTCGAAGGCGGCAGGACCTTGCGGATCCAGGTAAGCCTGGGGGATGCTGCCGCAATGATGGCTGCACACGAAGGGATCGAATTTCCGAGGCCCCTGACACATGACCTCATGGTCAGCGTGTTAAACGGCCTGTCCGTACGTGTAACGCGCACGGCAATCGTGGACCTGTCAGAGGACGTATTCATCGGGGAATTGGTTGTGGAATCCGGCGGGACGGAATTGGTGTTTGACTGCCGGTCGTCCGACGCTATAAACATTGCACTGCGTATGGATACGCCGATTCAAGTTGCCGCGCAGGTCCTGGATAAAATTGAGAATATTGACCGGGAGGAGGCGACAAAAAAGGGGTGGATGAACCTGCTGGCAATGCTGACCGAGGAACAAACAAAAGAGTCGGAAAAGGAGAACTGACATGTTTTTCAAGACAAAGGACTTGATGACCGTGGGGAATATTATGGGCGGCCTGGTGGCCTCGTTTATTTCCACGGAAGGGATGCGGGCGACGAATTCAGAGCAGGCCTGGCCATACGTGTTCTGGGCCGGTGTATCCATTCTGGTGGCCTATGCATTTGATGCACTGGACGGCGTGGTAGCACGTGCACTCCATCAGCAAAACAAGTTCGGAGGCGAGTTTGATAACGTGGCTGACCTGATCGCGTATTCAGTGGCCCCGGGGTTTATCATTTACCTGGTTTACCGCAAGATCGTGTTTGTTCACATGGACCCTGCGATTGCCATGGTCCTTTCCATGGGGCTTGCCGCCATACCACCGCTGTTCGGATGCATTCGTTTTGCCCGTTTCAATACGTTTCGTTATGATATCGAAGGCTTCTGGATGGGTTATCCCAGGCCGGCATCCGCATTGCTGCTGGTCAGTATGGTGGAATCGGACCTGTTCATGAACAACCACTGGATGCAACTGGCCGGCATCGCAGTGATCGTGATGTTGGGACTTTCAAACGTGACATTGCTGCCTTACATCGGGCATCACGGGCGCCGTTTTACCCGTCACCTGGGGTGGATACTAATCTATGTGGCCGCGTCCGTGGCCGTATCGCTGGTCCTGGGCCTGGCCGGCTGGCTGCCCAGGCGTGTTGTGTTCGATGTCACCTTTTTGTACATGTTTTTCTACCTGACGATCAACTGGGTGGACATACCCAAACAAACCAGGCAGGAAATCAAGGCCGCTGTGGCCACGTGGAAGGGGCTCGAATAGGTGGGACGCACACTTTCCATCGAACTCGGGATTGCATGCAACAACAATTGCCTGTTTTGCTATCAACGTAATTTGCGCAAGGTAAAGGGCTATCCCAAGCGCCTGCCACTGGAGGAGATACGGCGAAAATTACGATGGGGCATTGAAAACGGATACAGGCATGCCGGGTTCGAAGGCGGGGAGCCTACTGTGCGCTCCGACATCGTACAAATCATCGACTATGCCAGGCAGCTGGGCTATCATCGCATCAGTATCACTACGAATGGCAGGCGCCTGTCGGACCCGGATTTTGCCAGAGCCCTGGTGGATGCTGGCCTTAACGCTGTCGGCTTTTCGATCCATGGCCCTGACCCGCAGACCCATATTGCCCATACCCAGCGCAAACGCTCGTACGAACAGGCTCTGGCCGGTGTCAGAAACATTGTTGCCCTGTCCAAAGAGCGCAGGATAGACCTCAACATATTTACAGTGGTAACCAGGAAAAATGCGGATAAACTGGTTGACATTGCGTTGCTGTTTCGGGGTATGGGCATACGCCTGTTCATCCTGCAGCCCATCATATATTCCAAGGGCAATTTTATTGACTTCACGGACCTGGTTTTGCCGCTGGACGAACTCGTGTCAGCGATTCGCAAGGTCATATACGCCGGTATCAAGCACGATTTCCAGGTCAAATTATTCAACCTGCCGCCCTGCCTGTTTTCGGACATTTTACCGGGGCTCGAAATGGACCCACTGCCACCGTCCGTCTTCAGGGAGGACGAGCAACTCAAGGCAGGTGAGATGCAGGCGGGTGATGAGGATGGTTACGTGCGCTTGTTTGCGTGCAGGGACTGTGTGTTACGCAGGGTTTGCCCGGGGCTGCCGCTGTCGTTGCTGCCACGGTTCGACCGGGTACAGACCATGCGAAAGGCCATTGACTATCACCAGGGACCGCGGGCAGAGTTATGGTTGACGGGCATGGAATTGCTGCGAGGCATGGATGCATTCGACGTGGTGAGGCATGCGGCAAGCAGCGGGTACAGGTCGATCAAACTGCTCACCGGCGGTACGTTCGTGGATCCGCTCTCATACGAGGCCGCGGCAAAGGCCGGCGTTGACGAAGTCATCCTGGTGCACCGTCCCAGGGACCATCGGAGCGGCGACCGGTTGTTGCATTTCCAGGGAAACGGTCCGTTTCTTAATGATACGTTGATCCAGATACACAGGCAGGGCACCAGGGTCCCGGTTTCTTTGTTTTCCCCACCCGGCAAGGCCATGGATGAAATCATTTCCATGTTCAAGGATTCGGCCCTGCTGAAATACGTGGACGCAATCAGGATGTCATTGACAGGCCGGGGTTTTCACCTGTGTTCCGGGCAGGGATTTGCATTTTTCATGCGTATCATTAAAACGGTCCCAAGGGTGTACGTGGAACTCCAGGGCAACGAAATCGTCAAATATTTTCCGTGTCTCGGCCTGTTGTCCATGGTGGCAAGGGGCAGGGCCGTTTTTCATAAGGTTGCGGACCATGTCATGCGCTCCGGTTTTTCCCTGCCCCAGTACGGTGTACTAAACTGGTCTGACCCGTTTCCCATTACATTGCCCCGGCCTCCAACTGCATTACGCATTACTGCGTCGTCCCTGCGCACATCCCCGATTTCTTTGCAAAAACTGCAAGAGGCTGCGCTCCTGCGCAGGCTGAATCGATCCGGCAGTCTGAAACTGGTGGAGTAATCCGGCAAGGACCAGGATGGTGTCACGGCCAACGGACTCGGTCACGGCCTCGGTCAACGGCCAACGGCCACGACCTCGGTCACTGAATTCTGGCTTCGGGCCTCTGGCATCGGGCATCGGGACGCAGCCTGCGGCTGCGCGGGACGGCCCTGCGGGCCTTTCGGGAAGGCTCCAGTTGCAACCGGAAACCCCGGCCACGGTCAACCAAAGGCGGGCGGGACGCCCGCGAAACAAGCAGGCGAGGCCGCCTGCGCTCCACGGTCTCGGTTTCGGCCACGGTCACGGTCACGGTCACGGTCAACGGCCACGGCCATCTGGTTGGTTCTTAGTGTTGGATGTAATCACGCAGGGGACGGTGGTCCGGGAAATCAGCACAAAGTATCCTGGATGCCCTGCCCAGCAACACCTGTTTGTTGCCCTTTGCAGGGGCATGAATCAGGATATAGATGTTCCTGCGTCTTGCGGTTCGTCCGGGACGTGGCGTTATATGATACCTGTCAGCCGGCCCGGTTTTTTTTATGTACACCACCACGCGGCAATCATCCGTGGCCCTGTAATCCCACACCATCCTGGCCAGCAGTTTTCCCTGCTTGTCGGTCAACACATCCTTTTTTAACACACAAGGCCCCTGGCCGCTCTGCGTGGAACCAGGCGGCGGCCCTACCTCCCGGTAATCGATCATCCCGTTACAGTACAAGAAATTGTGATTGAATGAGGCCACCCAAGCCAATCTGCCGCCCCTGGCCTTTACTGGCACCACCGCGTCAAATGCACTCAGACATTTGTCCAGTTTTTTACGTGCATTTGCCTGTTTCAGCAAGGTGTCCAGGGAAAATTGCTTGGCAAAGACCACTTTTTTGTGTGTCCTTGCGCTGAGTGTCACCAGGGATGCCAGGGCGTCGGGATGCGCTGCGCCAGGCAGAAACTGGCTTTGATGTACCAGGTATGTCACAGTGTCCATTGCGCATGCAAACGGGGTGAAGTACTTGCGGTACTGCCACTGTGAATAGTCCATGTCTGCATCCTTTTTCCCATGTGCCACCTGGTCCCTGATTTCGGCCAGGATTGATGCACCGGACATTAGTGTCTCATCCTTGAGTTTCAATACATCGAACATCAAGGGATGTTTAAATTGTATATCCTTTACACCCTTGACCACCTTCCTTTCGATCCGCCATAGTTCGGGCTTTCCTTGGTTGCCCGTGACGAATACGCCGGAAAAGGACCTGTGATGTAGCCTGCCCCTTTTATCCGTATAGACGATGAATGCCTTGCGAGGCGTGTTGACCACCGCAATCACCCCTGGTTGCTCATGTGCCACTGGTTTGTGTAGCCTGGATCTGGCGGCATGCTGTTCGTGAATGGATGGCAGCAGTGGATTTACCCCTTTGCCTGGATATTTTGCCTTTTTCGTGCATCCTGACACTGTTGCAAATACCAGCAATAATACAACCGCCTTAGAATACATCCGTCCCCCCTTGTTGCTCCCGGTTCGCACCCAGCCTCGCTGAACGCAGGATGACGTTTTTGACCGCGGTTTTTGCGCAGAGGGCCACATCAAAGAAACGAGCCTTTTTGAGTCCCACACTCCAAACGAACAACACGTCACCGTCCACGGGCGTGGCAACCGGACGGATCGTTTCGAACACCCCGGCCTGTGCAACCCGTGCCACTGCCGCCGCCCCTCGGAAATCCAGGCGCGCATCCGTGACGACCAGGACCAGCGTGGTCGCCCTGGGCTGCGCAATACCCGGGAATACAGGGCCTTTTCCGGTCAGCAACAGGTGTTCCGCATCCAGGAAGCCCCTGACCGGGTCCCGTACACCGGCAATTATATTGCCGGAACCAGGGTCGATCACATTTCCAAAGGCATTGACCACGCCGAATGCAGCCAGGCTGAAGGACCCCGTCTGTATCCCGTACGTTGCAAACGCACCGGACGAGGCGTGTTCGACCCCCAGGACCTTGCCGATAGTTGCACCTGTCCCTGCACCCACACCGCCTTCCACGGGCTGCGTAACTGCCGAACGCGCCGCCTCGTAGCCATTGGCCTCCCCGGGCCATGCGGCCTCACCCTTTGCCAGGTCATAGATTGCCACTGCTGGCACGGACGCGACCCGCATGGAGCCGATTTCCACCCCAACCCCTTGTTTTGCCAGGAAATCTTGCACTCCTGTTGATGCCCCCAGGCCCAACCCGCTGCCTCCGGTCAAGCAAAATCCATGTGCGATTTGTGAACTGTGAGCCGGGTCCAGCATGGATACCTGTCGCATTGCCGGTGCCCCTCCTATTACCTGCACCGCGTAAGGACCTCCGTGTGTATGTAGCACGGCGGTACACCCGGTCATCTGACGAGCCATTGTACTGTGGCCGACCCTGATGTCGTGTATTGGATTGTTACCAGGCAGGTGTTTCCACAAGGTATCCATGGCCTTAATATAACATAGCCCGTATTTTTTTACAGGCAGGTTTAGCCCCTCGAGGCATCTTCGATGTAGGGTTATTTTTAGAGTACGTTATTGCATGATGGACTCGTAAAAAGTCCGATTTTAATCCTTTTGGCCTCTCTAACCATTTGATTTTATTAGATGTGATCTTGCCGGTTTTGATTTATTACGAGTCCGTCACTCTTGACAAAAACATCGTTTCTGGATTATTAGAACGTAACAAAAAGGAGGACTCTATGGAACTCAAAGATTTTCAAGACCTCATACAAAAAGAGCAAATAACCACGATCAGGTTGTGGTTTACGGACGTGCTGGGCATGTTAAAAGGGTTCAGCCTGCCCGTGGAATTCCTGGAGCGGGCCTTGACCGAGGGTATCGGTTTTGATGGCTCCTCCATCGAAGGGTTTGTGCGGATTTGCGAATCCGACCTTGTCGCCAAACCGGACAAAAACGCATACTTTGTACTGCCTGCCGAGATAGGCAGCACCAGGGCCTTGAGTTTTATATGTGACGTACTCAAACCCGACGGCACACCTTACGAATCGGACCCCAGGTACGTGTTAAAGCGCAACCTGAAAAAGGCACAGGAACTTGGCATGACCTATTATCTGGGTCCCGAGTTGGAATACTTCTATTTCCCTTCCGAGCGTGACACCACGCTAATGGACCAGGGTGGTTATTTTGACATACTGCCCACCAATCCACTGTCCATGGCGCGCAAGCAGACCATGCAGATGCTGCTAAGCATGGGTATCAGGGTGGAGGCATCCCACCACGAAGTGGCCCCGGGACAGCAGGAACTGGATTTTGTCTATGACGAGGCGTTAAAAATGGCGGACCAGGTCCAGGTTGTGAAACTGGTGGTAAAGGAGTATGCCAAACTGCACGACCTGTATGCTACGTTCATGCCAAAGCCCGTCTTAGGTGTTAATGGCACGGGTATGCATGTTCACCAGTCCTTGTTCAGGGACGGAAAAAACGTTTTTTACAAGGGGGATGACCCCTATCAACTCAGTGCGGAAGGCAAGGGATACATTGCAGGCCTGTTGAAGTATTCCCGTGAAATCACGGCTGTCACCAACCAGTGGGTCAACAGTTACAAGCGCCTGGTGCCGGGTTATGAGGCCCCGGTGTACGTATCCTGGGGGCGGACCAACCGTTCGGCCCTGGTGCGAGTGCCTGCATTCAAGGCTGGCAAGTCCAAGTCCTGCCGCGCCGAGTACAGGGCTCCGGACCCGGGGTGCAACCCTTACCTGTGTTTTTCGGTGATGTTGCGGGCCGGACTGGCCGGGTTGAAGGATGGGCTTGTCCTGCGTAAGCCTGTGGAAGAGGACATCTTCGGCATGAGCACCCAGCAAAGAACCGATTCGGAAATTGACACACTGCCCGGTTCCTTGAAAGAGGCAATAGACCTGGCCGCAAACAGTAATCTGGTGCAGGATACCTTGGGTGAGGACCTGTTTCATAAGTACATTGCCAACAAAATCAAGGAATGGGAACGTTACAGGACACAGGTAACGGATTATGAAATAAGGACTTATCTGCCCATGCTGTGAAAATCGTATGGGCCAAATGGACTTAGGCCCTTGAATATACACTACTTTCAGCCCACTTTGTCCTCAAATTTGACAGGTAATTTGGGTTGGGAAAAATTGGGTTGCCTTTATGAATTTTTAAGATTAAAATAGGCGTATGTCTGAGCACCAGCGATACAAGCTGCTCTACAAATTGGATGCGGGAGGCATGGCCGAAATATTTCGTGCCAAATCCGTATCTGTCAGCGGCATAGAAAAGGAAGTTGCAATCAAACGAATCATGCCTGGCCTGGCCAAGCGACCAAAATTCGTCAGGATGTTCCTGGATGAAGCCAGGCTGGCCATGGAACTCAGCCATGCCAATATCGTGCAGGTGTTTGACGTGGGACGGGCCCAGGACACCTATTTCCTGGTGATGGAGTTCGTGGATGGGTACAACCTGCGCAGACTCATGCAAAAGGTGAACGAGGTCGGCCGCAGGATACCCGTCAACATTGCGTGTTTTATAGCCGCGGAAACCTTGAAGGCCCTTGCGTATGCACATGAAAAAAAGGATGCAAAGGGCAGGCTTTTGCGTATTGTCCACAGGGATGTAAGTCCCCCGAACATCCTGTTGTCAAAGGCAGGGGAGGTCAAACTGGCTGATTTTGGCCTGGCAAAGGCGGTGACCCAGGCTGAATTGACTGACCCTGGCATTGTAAAGGGCAAATTTGCCTATCTGTGCCCGGAGGCAATTAATGGCAAGCCCGTGGACCACAGGGCCGACCTGTTTGCCATGGGGATCGTGTTGTGGGAAATGCTGGCCAACCATCGGTTGTTCCTGGGGGTGGACGAGCAGGAAACCCTGGACATGGTGAAAGCCGCCAGATATATCCCGTTGAAACCGTACAACCAGGAAGCGGACGACCAACTGGATGCCATATTAAAAAAGGCCCTGGCAAAGGACCCCAAAAAACGTTTTGCCACGGCCAAGCAATTTGGCGATGCAATCAGCGACTACCTGTTCAAGCATAAAATCAAGGTTACATCCTATGACCTGGCCAATTTTCTGACGAGCGTGTTCGAAGGGGAACCGGAGGACGATGCCACATCCATTCATGCCATAGGTAACCTGATCCAGGACGAAATCCTGAGTTTGTCAATGGTTAAATATGCCGGTAAGCCATTGCCTATTGAAGGCGAAGACCCTATAAAACTGGAGGAAATATCATACTCCGGCAAGGACACCATTGACGAGGAAGAAATATTCGGCGAGGGATTCCTGGGCAAGGAGGACCTGAGCGACATGGGGTCCGAACAGGATTCGACTGCCTCTGAGGCGGACAAAACTGAGGATTCCAAATCGCAAGAGATTGCCCCGGCGGCGGCAGCAGCCAAAAAAGGTGGTCATCCATGGTTGTGGGTGCTGTTGTTTTTCCTGTTGGTGACGGTTTTTGGCGTAGGTGCATGGTACCTGTGGGAACATGTGCTTTAATAAAAGAAGACTGCGGAGGATTCGATGAAATTTTTGGCAACAGGCCTCATGGTCGCTATCCTGGGATTGTTTGTTGCGTGCGACAACAATAATTCCTCGGGCAGTGACCTGAAAGGGCACCTTGATGTCCTCCAGAACGTGGATATAGGTAATTCGGACCTGAACAAAACCTCGGATACGACTCACCCGCAGGATACCAAGGAGGGCGAACCGGATATACCGGGCATTGATATCAACCAGACCGGCCAGTTGCCGGGCGTTGCCTGCACGGACAACAAGCAGTGCAAGTACAATATTTGTTATGACAGTCCCAATATCACGGGCAGTGCATTCAAGATATGCACCAAGGATTGCAATGGAACTACCGCTGAATCCGCTTGCAGTTATGATGATGGCAATGGTGTCAAATACACTGGGATCCGCTGGGGCAGTTTCCATCCAGAGGAAAAATTGACCTGTATGTGTTTACCGGTGTGCCATGCGTTGAGTGATTGCACGAGGATCGACCCCAGATACAACACGTGTGCCTATCCCGGGACAGGCGTGTACAAAGTCTGCATGTATAAAAAATGAACACCGTTGTGGTGCTGGGGGCCACGGGTTCCCTTGGCACGAGCTTTTTGAATGCTTTGCGTCGTATTTCGGGCTTGCGTATAACGGGCCTGTCCTGCAACAAAAACACCACGAAACTGGCGAAACTGGCCCTTGAGTTCCGGGTCAATGCCGTTGCGATGTCCGCCGGGTCAATCGAGGGGTCATGGATGTCTTTCCAGGGTCCCCGGGCACAGGAGGAAATGTTGCAGGCACTGGAACCGGATATCGTCATTAACGCGATTTCTGGCATCGACGGACTGGGGCCTGCCGTGGCGGCGCTGCATGGTCATGCAAAACTGGTCATGGGTTGCAAAGAGGCATTGGTGGCAGCAGGTCCGTTATTGATGCGAACCGCCGAGCAATCCAACGCACAATTGGTCCCCGCAGACTCCGAACACGTGGCTGCCGGATTGCTGTTTCAAAAGGCCCGTGCACCTGTGCAGAAATTGATACTTACAGGCACAGGTGGGGCGTTGCGTGACATGCCTGCACAAAAACGCGCCGTTGCCTCGGTTAACGATGTCATGGCACACCCGGTGTGGAAGATGGGTCCCAAGATCACTGTTGATTCCGCCACACTGGTAAACAAGGCCCTGGAGGTGATAGAGGCTGCCTGGTTGTTCCATCTGAAACCCGGACAGGTTGAAACCCGGATACACCGGGCAGGCACAATCCATGCCGCACTTCAAACGCAGGATGGGGGCACACTGCTGCATACAGGGGATACGTCCATGGAGTCCGTTGCCTGGTCCATATTAACAGGCAGGCCGTGGGGCACCATACTTGGCGATAACTCGCGGTTAAGGGACCTGGAACCTGTTGATCCGGGGTCCTGCGCAGGATTAGGACACCTGGCCCTGCAAAAAGGCGGGGACACGCCTGCGCTACTCGTGGGCGCTGACCAGGCCGTGGTTGAAGCCTTCCTGCAGGGGCGCCTGGGTTTCGGCCACATCAAACAGGTGCTTTTGCAGGTATTAAAGCTCGGGCCCACCAGGGAATTGAGGTCCATAGACGATGTAATGATGTCGGTTCATACGGGATATGAACATGCGCATAAGGTGTTGAAAACAGGATTGTTCAGCCATGAAACATGATTCGGATCGCGAGAAACTCCTGATAGATATCAAGGATTTCAAAGAGTTCGAGAACGAGTACGTAGATATCCTGATAACCGGTGATACTACCAGGCATGAGGGCAGGTCCTCCGACCTTTTGCCGGAAGTGATCACCTTGTTCGATCAGCCACTGATTGACGACTTGCGGGTTGACATACAAAAACGTCCGGTCAGTCTTGAAATCGGGTTTGGCAAGGGCCGGTCCCTGTTGGAGTATGCCGCACTGCATCCGCAGCGCATAGTAATTGGAATCGAGGTCCGCAGAGGCCTGTGTAACCGCGTTGTTAAACGTTACAAGAAGCGGGCGTTATCCAACGTGAGGATTGCCCTGGGTGATGCCAGGGAGGTCATGCCAGCACTTTTTCCCGAATCATCCATTGACGAGGTCTTTGTATTGTTCCCTGACCCGTGGTGGAAAAAACGGCATGCCAAACGCCGTTACGGACAGATATTTTTCAATATGCTGGCGGCTCACCTTAAACCTGGCGGGCTCCTGGTATTAAAAAGTGATGTACAGGCCTACCTGGAGTTCCTGGTCCATGGCGTGGACCAGACAGGGATGTTTTTTCCTGTTGAACCACCCACGGATATGCCCTTGACCAACAGGGAAGCGCGCTTGAAGGCTAACGAGTTGCCCGTATTTCAGGTGGCATTTCGTTTGAAGCCCGTATGATTGCAATTTAACCGCGTGAGGCTGTGTCGTACTGGCAGGCATTTGATTTGCTGTAGCAGGCCCCGCCCAGATTTATCTGTTGATTCAGGCAACTGTTGCATGTTGTATCGTCGTTGGAACTGCATGCGGATTTACAGTTGTCGAATGCACATGAAATCACGTCCGAATAAAGATATTGGGCCGTGTAGGTGCCATTATCGTAACAATTTCTGGCACAAGTCGGGTTGTTTGCGGAACAATTGTTAATGCAGTCCCACACCTGTTTGCAGGTCGAGTAACCATGTTTGAGGCATTTTTCCGCCTGGTTATAGCATTTACTGGGGTCGGTGATCTGTTGGTTCATGCATGCGGGATCAATACTTCCACTTGAATCCGGGGGACAGCCAGCGGTTATGCACTGGCGCAAATGTTCCCAGTCCCAGTTCGTATCATAGGTGGCATTTTCAAAGCAATCTGCCCGGCAATCGGCATTTTCGTCCTTGTTTGTTGTGGACGGGTCATCCTTTGGACATGATACCATGCATTCATCCAAGGCGATGCAGGTCTGATACTGGTTGCCGCTAAAACAGTGGAAATACTGGTCCAAACAATGGTCGTTCAGGCATTTTGAAAAGGCGTCACCCGTATAGGAATAACAACCGTTGTTGCTGAGACACTGTGTCAGCGCATCGTTTGTTGATTTGCCTTGGGGGCTTAGGCTGTTCTGGCAATTGTTATAACAGGATGGGTCAATATGTCCCTGGCCGTCCTGTGGACAAGCATCAAGGCACTTATAAAAGCCTTTGCAATCCAGGTGACCACCGCTGGTATCAGGTTTACCCGGGTCATAGCCGTAGTCCGGTTGACCGGGGTCGTAGCCGTAGTCCGGCTGACCGGGGTCATAGCCGTAGTCCGGCTGACCGGGGTCATAGCCGTAGTCCGGTTGACCGGGGTCGTATCCGTAGTCCGGCTGACCGGGGTCGTATCCGTAGTCCGGTTGACCGGGGTCGTATCCGTAGTCCGGTTGACCGGGGTCGTATCCGTAGTCCGGTTGCCTGGTATCGTGCCCAAATACCAAATCAAACTGTACATATTCCTGGGGCTGAACGTCTGTTCCAGCCCCCTGGCTCGTATTACCGGATGCACAACCCCACGTACCGACAACCAGTGGCAAGATACATAATACCATGCCCAGAGTTGGGTAATGGATGCCGACATTTTTATGTTTCATGTCAATCCTCCGCAGGGAGGTTATCTATACCTGGTGTCCTTCCGGAAAACGACGTTTCAATTTTGACTGGAGTTCCGACAGGATTTTTCCCTTCAACGGTTTCAACATGAAGGACAGGGACATGTTGATCCGGACATTTTGTTCGTCAACCGACCACTTACCTTCGAATCCCTTGCCCTTGAACTGACCTGAAAGGCCGTCGGGTGCGATGTTCGAACTTTTAATTAGTTTTGCGTTGGATTGCACAAAGCCATCGATCAGTTCCCCGGCATTTTTTTTTGCGGTTTCAATATCTACTGAATGGGCATAAACAAAATCTATATCAGCCATGATTACCTCCCTGTAAAAATATTAATATAAACCGAGCGTTTTTACAACCCGGGTTGCGGTGCCACAAATTACCTGACTAAATTCGGGGGTCGGTTGCAGCAAGCGGCCCATCTACTTTGTCGTTTGCACCCATGTATGCTCGACGTACCGCTAGTACGCCTGCGTTCAAATGGGCTTAACCCGCGTACCTGAACCACTTTCGGCTTACTTTGTACTCAAATTTGACAGGTAATTTGGGACCGTTTTGCAAGTAAATACAGATCAGTATAAAATAACCCGGTAAAGGAGGAGCCCTATGAGCCTGGGTCGTGTTTTGCTGTGCATCCTGTTTCCACCCCTTGCGGTACTGGACAAGGGATGCGGGTCAATAGTGATTGTAACATTGTTAACCATTGTGGGATGGGTGCCGGGCGTGATAGGTGCCCTGGTAATCAATAATTCTTGACGCTGTGGGTGTCCCCCCGGTCAAGGGAGATGGATTCGTCGGTCAGAAAGAACCTGGAAGCCAGTTTGTCCCAGTTCTCGGGGTCCAGTGCCCTGGCGAGCCCGTCCACTGGCTGACCACCATCCTGGTACACCATGCCCAGTTGTTTACCCTGCATGGAAAACAACTCGTCCATGGCCTCCTGGGTCCACTGGCTGGCCTTGTCCGCCTTTAACAGGTTGCGCAGGTTTGCACTCAGCCTGGATGGCCTTACCTTGAACAGCCAACCTGCATCGTACGTGTCCTCGTCCAGTACATGCGGTGCGTTCAGCACCTTTTCGTTGACTTCGACCACCTCGCCGTCCACTGGCGAAACCATGGATACCACCTTGTCCCCGGCCTGCATACGCCATGCAGGTTCACCCTGCACCACGGCATCGCCTGCCTTTGGCACCTCAATCCCCCGAATACGGCCTACCAGCATGCGGGCGAACCGGTCCATGCCGACCTTCACTGTCCCGTCCGTGTCCAGCGCGGCCCACGCGTGCCCCAGGTGATACAGCAGCCTTTCGGGCAAATCGAACCACGATGGTCTGGTGGCCACCTTTGCCTGTGCAGGCGCCTCCTCGGTCACCTGGCGCCTGATGAACATGATGAACGGCACGAACACGGCCAGGTATCCCAGCACCCACAGATACTCGATACCCTTGGTCGCATAAATATCAATGAAATGAAATGGGTTATACATCACACACCTCCTTTACTCGGCCTCGTCCTTGAAATCCGGATGCTCGTAAAACACGGGCATCCTGTTCACGATCCACCTGAACGCCCAGAATTCAGCGGATATCACGGTCAACGTGATAATCACTTCGGATACGGATGGATAATAATGATGGGGCGCATACCACTTGAATGCAATAACCGATACGTCCAATCGGTTCAACGCTATACCCAAAATCGTCCATATGGATGCAATACGCAGGGTCAACATATTCTTGTGCTTGATCCCCTGCATGTACAGCAGCATTGGGGCCAGGACGAAACCCAATACCTCTACCAGCCACAGTGCGCCCCAGGACGTGGCAAGTAAATGTATTTTCTGACCGTGGATCAATTGGATACCCTGCATGAACAGGTACACGAACATCGTACCCACGGCGATCTTGGACAACCCCAGGATGATTTCGTCCTCGTGGGCCTTTTCATCCTCGGAAATCTGGCTGGAGAATATCTTGTGGGTAATGGTCCCCTCCAGTATGATAACCGACATGCCCGAGAATATGCTGGACACCAGGAACAGCAATGGGATGAACTCGGTGTACCACAGGGGATGTATCTTGGATTTGGCCATCAGGAACAACGCACCCAGTCCGGACTGGTGCAAGCAGGACAACGAAATACCGAATACAACCGCACCGATCGTCATGCCTTTCAGGATCCTGCGCAACCGCCGCAGCCCCAGCCATTCCGCGATAGCAGGCGAGAATTCCACCAGTTCGGACAGCATGTACAGCAAAAAATGCCACGCCACCAGGAACAAAATCGAACTGAGGCCGAATTTATTGCCTATGATCGGGTTGATTATATGCCATGGCCGACCCAGGTCCAACACCAAGGCGCCGGCATAAAACACATATGCCAGAAAGCCATTCAGTACCGTTGCCCTTACAATTGGATGGTATTTCTTCAGGTTCAGCACGTAAACAATAAATGTCAAGGAATAGGCTCCACCCGCAAATGCAACACCTGTAACCACGTCGAAACCGACCCAGATACCCCACGGAAACGACTGTGACAGGTTGGTCACCGAACCCAGGCCATAGATGAAACGGATGGCGATCAACACGAGACCCACCAGCATGATCGGTATGGTGATGATGTTGAACGGCGTCAGCAATTTACCCTTGGGCTTCAGTTCCGACAGCACAAATCGTAACAGGTTCCTTTTTTGCGCGGGTTGTGCAACCACAGCCGCCTGAATATGTTCGTTTTTCATTTCACCCCCCATTTTAACCTTGCGCATTGGTTTCTTTAGAGTCATTTCTGTGGGTTGCCGTTGCAATACCCATCAACAAGGCGGGCAATATGGTCAACACCATGGGCACTGCATACAGGAATTCCTTGCTGTATTCCGTGTATGGCGTATTACCGAGGTCCGTCCTGAAACCCAGTTGCTCGAATGGCACATTCGACAGGTACAGGATGCCGGTTCCGCCGACCTCGTATTCACCATAGATGTGCTGTATGTACTCATCGGGATGCTCGGCCAGCCTGGCGTGCGCTTCCTGTAATAACTCCCTCCGGGTCCCGAACATCAAGGCCTCCTGCGGACATGCATCCACGCATGCCGGGTCCTCACCCTTTTCCTGGCGATGCCAGCACATGAAGCATTTCTGGATCTTGGGGTTATAACTATCGTATTCGAATTTAGGGATGTCGAACGGACACGACATCATGCAGTAACGACAGCCCATGCAGCGGTCAGGGTGCCATATTACCGGTCCCTCGGGGAGTTTCTCGAGTGCCTTGACAGGGCAGACCGTGGCACAGGCCGGCTCCACGCAGTGCATGCATGCATGCCTGACCCAGCTTTCGCCCTTGTCCGTTTCAAACAAGTTGATCACCATGTACTGGTTCGGATTCGTGTCCATGGGCTTGTTAGGCACCATCTCGGACAGGTCCGGGTACGGCAAATTATTTGCCTCGGCACATGCGATCTCGCAATTACGACAGCCCACGCACCTGGTCGTATCCACCAATATACCGCGCAATTCCTCCGGGTACTCTGTGCCCTCCACTGCCTCTGCCTTGGAGGATGCAGCAGCCACCACCGGCGTCACGGCCAACACCTTTAAAAAATCCCGTCGATTCATAATCACCTCCATTCAGCGGCAGGCCACCCAGGCCCGCGTTATCATGCTTATGCAATTGCAGTGCCATGATGGAGATTTTCTGATGCGTTGCGTAATACCTTAATTTTTCGTGTTTTTTTTACACTTGCGTAACCAGAGTCTCGTGGTGCTGTATTTTACGTCACGGTTTTGTGGCATTTTACAACAGGACTGTTGCAAATCCCTATACGATGCAGCAAAGGTAATAGAGTGACTCACGGTGAAACAGGAACCCATGTACCGCAGTCGGTATCGAGGGTGTGTGAAGTTATTCCTGGGATCGCCGGCTTCCAGAGGGAGTTGAAAATGTCCCCCCTGGGATCGCCGGCTTCCAGCCGGCATCTTGAATTATCTTTGTATTTCAAACTATTACAAAACACACAAATTCCTGAATTCACCATTAAATCAACACCCTCTTCCATCCGGCATTCTCAAATGTGATGGACTCGCAATAAATCAAAATAGGCAAGACCATGTCGTCTAATAAAATCAAAGCGTTATATAGGTACGGATGGGCAAAACCGGACTTTTTACGAGTCCAGCAAAAAAGGTGTTTCCGGTGGATAAAACAAGGGCGGGTTTTAAACCCGCCCTTGCCTCTGGTGAAAGAGAACCAAAAATGTCACCAACCGCGGCCCATGCCACCGCGGCCCATGCCACCTCGGCCCATGCCACCTCGGCCGCGCATCATCATTTGTTTGCGATTGCGGAACTTAGGTGGTTCCAGGCACTTGGGCGTATTGGCGATCTTTTTCAACTGCTGAGGTGTCAGTATGTCCCTGATCCTTATGAATTTCTCCATGACATTTGACATCAACTCCATGCGTTTTGCCCGGTCCTTCTGGATGATCTTAATAACCTGTTTATCCGTGAGATTAGGGTTTGCAAAGGCCTTGATGTCCCGGATCCTCAGTTTTCTCATCTGGGGACGCAGTTTGTCCCTCTGAAGCCGCATCTGGTCCCTCAGCAGCCTTAATTTATCGCGCTGAGCCTGGGTCAGTTGCACATTTGCCATGCGCAGGCATCGTTTGATCATCATTGCCCCACCGTGGGGATGTGCCGCAACAGGCACCGTTGTCAAGGCCATAATCAGCCCTGCTGCAATAAGAGTAAGTCGTTTCATAACAACCTCCAATAAAGGGTTAAAACCAAAGTCGTTATAACATGAGTGCAACTTGCGTGCCGTATCATAACTATTTGATATACAAGATATATTTCGAGCGCTCCAGGTGCATATCGTGCATTAAGTGCAGATTTTGCACGCACATTGGTCAATCATACAGGTGACAGGTTTTTACGGAAATAGCCGGTCATTTGGGCAGACTCATGATTTGTGTTTGGTATGCGTTATATAGATTGGGTCAGTTTGGCAGGGATGCGGAAGAACCGATATTTTTACCTTGTTTGGTTTTTCCCGAATTACCTGACTGAATTTGGGAGTCAGGCTCTGCAAGCGGCCCATCTGATTCGTCGTTATCACCTGTGTATGGCCAGTACGTCTGCACTCAAACAGGCTCAACTTTTTGTATCTGAGCCACTTTCAGCGTCCCTTGTCCTCAAATTTGATAGGTAATTTAGGTCTTTCCTGCAATAGAGACAGTGGCAAAGGGGAAGAAAAACAGTCCGGATTTTCGGACTGTGTCCGGACTGATGGTCCGGGTTTCCGGACTGTTTATTCCCATGATTAAGTATGCATAGTGCTGTAATCTATTGATGTTACAGCATTATTGTGTTTGGTATGCGTTTTGGCACATCCATTGCAATTAGGCGTTTTGTCCCGATTGGGACGTTTGACAGGGCGACCGCGGTGGCCAGACAGCGCGCGCGGGGTTTAACCCCACAGACCTTTGGTGGTGGAACAGGTCTGTCCCCGGACCTGGACTTGGTTCGGCGTGCCGGCGGGGGAGGGCCCATGCGTTAGCCCGGCGTCTGTCCCGCTCTGCTTCACAATCCTGCTGGCCCGTGATACATTCACTTCCTGGAGGTACGCACATGGAAAAGCTGGCAATATTCGGTGGTGAACCTGTCAGGACGGGCCCTGTGGCTCCATGGCCGCAATTCGACCAGCGTGAAGTGGACAACCTGATGGATGCCTTGAAGGCGGGAGGTTGGGGCGGTTATCCAGAGCCCATGCCTATGGCTGCTGCCTTTGCCGATCGTTTTGCGCGATTCCAGGATGCCCTATACGGAGTGATGTGCTCAAACGGTTCTGTTTCCTTGGAACTTGCCCTGATTGCAGCAGGGGTGGGCTGGGCTGACGAGGTAATTGTGCCTGCCTACACGTGGATCGCCACGGCTGCGGCTCCGGTCCACGTCAATGCGGTGCCGGTTTTTGTGGACAGTGACCCTGTGAATTATTGCATCGACCCGGCAGGTATTGAGGCGGCCATAACGTACAGGACCAGGGCTATAATACCTGTACATCTTGGTGCATCTGTTGCGGACATGGACCGGATCATGGAAATCGCCAGGCGACATGACCTGGTGGTGATCGAGGATTGTGCGCATGCCCACGGCGCGAAATGGAAGGGTAGAGGTGTCGGTTCGATTGGTGATTTTGGGTCATTTTCGTTTCAGACCAGCAAGCCAATGACCTGCGGCGAAGGCGGGATCGTGATTACGAATAACAGGGAATACGCAAAGCGTGTGCACAGCCTGGTAAACTGTGGGCGCAAGGAGGGGGCTTACGCAAAATTCGAGGGGGATGTGTTCGGGTACAACTACCGGATTACTGAATTTCAGGCTGCGGTCCTGTTGGCCCAGATGGAGAAATTCGGTGCCTGGCTTGAAAAAAGGCAGGCAAATCTTGAGCGCCTGACATCCATGCTGGACGAGGCCGATGTGGGGGTCCATGTAATTACCCGGGATTCAAGGGTTACGAGCCGGGGGGTGTACGAGGCGGTCCTGAAGTACGACGCTGGTGCCTTTAATGGGCTCGACCGCGAAGTGTTTTTAAAGGCCCTTGTCGCTGAAGGGGTCGAAATGGAAGGCGATTTCTATGTACCTGTATATCAAAGTGAAATATTCAGGGCGAGTGCCGCGCAGTGGCCTGCATTGAGGGAGCGTTACGGCGATGGAATAGGGCCTGATGCTGCACGTTGTCCTGTGGCGGAGCACGCTGCGTACAAGGAATCGTTGTGGCTGCATCATAGTTACCTGATGGGTGACGAGGCCGACGTGGACGACATTGTCCGGGCCGTAGTCAAGGTCCATGGACACAGCAAGGAACTGTTGGGGGTACGGATATGACGGAAAATTCAAAGATAGGGATTGCAATTGCTGGCACTGGTTTTATTGGGCAGGTGCACCTGAAGGCCATGATGGACCTGCCTGACGTGTACGTGAGGGCCGTGTATGGCAGGGACCCTGAAAAAGCCACGGAAATGGCTGAAAAGGCAGGCGTTCCCAGGTCTTACAGTGATTTTGACAGGATGCTGGCCGACCCAACAGTGGACTGCGTAGTGCTGGGTGTGCCCAACTTCCAGCATGCGGATTTTACGTTGCGCGCAATCCGTGCAGGCAAGCACGTGATATGCGAAAAGCCCCTGGCCATGAACCTGGAGGAGGCGGCGGCCATGATCAAGGCATCGAGGCGCAGGCGGGTGGTGCTGGGTTATGCCGAGGAACTGGTGTTCATACCGAAATTCCTTAGGGCCGTGCAATTGGCTGGCCAGGGGATCGGTACGGTGTACCATGCCAGGCAGGTGGAAAAGCACGATGGCCCGTATTCACCCTGGTTTTTCGACCCGAAAACAGCAGGTGGCGGGTGCGTGATGGACATGGGGTGCCACAGCATCGAATTGCTGCGTTTTGTAAAGGGAAAGCAGGCTGTACAGTGGGTGCAGGCATGGATGGACACGTACCTGCACAAGGACAAAACCAGCATGGAGGACCACGTGGTAATTATGATGGGCTTTGAGGACGGGTCCGTTGCCCAGGCCGAGGCATCCTGGGCACTGAGGGGCGGTATGGACTCCAGGCTGGAAATCTACGGCACGGAAGGCGTGGTGTATGCGGATTTACTGAAGGGAATGGGCCTGAGGGCATATTCACAAACCGGGTTCGAGGACATGTGGGAGCCAAATCGGGGCTGGGTATATCCGGCATATGAATGGGATTGGCAAAACGGTTATCCACAGGAGGATCAGCATTTCCTGGAGTGCATCAGGCAGGGCACACGGCCCAAGGAGTCCGGTGACGACGGGTTTGCAGTCCTGGAATTGATATACGCGGCATATCACAGCGCCGCGATTGGCCGGCGGGTATTTTTGCCGTTTCGGCCGGCAGGCATTCCGTACGCCGTGGATTTATGGTTGAATCCCAGGCCTGATCTGGGCGCGGGCAAGATCAACGAAGTCAGCGTATAGCCCTTCGGCTACGGTCCCAGGCGTACGCACCGAACATGATGGGTATACTTTTTCCCATCATCGCCTGTCCCTCCGTCGTCGAAATCCACTAACCATGCCCGATGGCCCCTGTCAACGCGGGATGAAGACGACCAGAAACGATCCGAATGTATACCTGGAAAATCCGATGCAGGACCAGACATGTTGTAATTCACCAGGCTGCGGAGTTCGTTGACGTTTGGCAGCCTCCAGTCGTTAAATCCTCCATAGTCCAGGCCTTCACAGTATGCCAGTGCCTCTTGCCAAGTCCGGCCTGATTCGCTGGTTTCTGTCCACATCAGACCGGTGGATAGGTCCATGACAACGCCCTGTCCGGTTACATATTCCCTTTGGATAAATTGACTGGCCGTTGACGCGGATCCCAACCTTACGCAACGAACTATCTCGTCAGCAAGGACGCCATTGTCGTGCGATATCTTACCTGCGTCAAAATCTATGCTCCAGACATAGAAGTGTCCCCCAGCAAATTTAGTGGATGTCCAGAATCTCTCGGGGTCTGTATTTGGAAATGCGGTGTTATCGATGGCCGGCCCGGCACTTCCGTAGTTTACTATATCGGCCAGTTCGGTTACTCCGGGCAGCCGCCAGTCCGTAAACCCGGCATCACCCCTCTCCTTGCAGTAGTCTGACGCATCATTCATTGTTGGTTCCTTATGGTGGGCATCCTGCAGCCACATCAGACCGGTCAAGGAGTCGCTGACAACATTATCGTGGTTGATAGCCTGAACCTGGAATTTTCTCGGATTATCCGGGTATTGTGCATCCTGGCCGCACAACGGCGTCGTAGCACACTGTGGGGTTCCCGCCGTCCCTGGACAGGGGATGGGTTTGTCGTCGCGAACGTCATAGCAGGTGGTCTGGTTTGTTGGCGCAACAGGACGTGTCTTTGTATAGCATTGTTTCTCAAAACAAAAACCATTTACACCGCATCCGCAGTCCGCAGGGCAGGTGCCGCAGTTTTCACCATGATCGGGCTCACACAGTCCGTTTCCACACCTGGGCATGCAGGAACCATTGTCGCAGTACTGGCCGGCCGGGCATGTTCCGCAGTCCAGGGTTCCGCCGCATCCGTCGTCGTAGCCACTGCCGCACTGCTTGCCCAGGTCCGTACAGGTTTTTGGCGTGCATGCGCTGCCGTGATAGCATACCTGGCCGTTACCCAGGTCAAACCCGTCCGTCCGCGTGCTCCACGCGTGCTGGTCATTATGCGGGTCGCAGAAACGGCAGGCGTTGTCCGGGTCCGGGTCATTATTTTTATAGCATGTGCCATTGATCAGGCAGCTTGCACTGCCCAGTGTGTGTATGCATTTGCCCTCGCCGGAGCAGATGTCTGTTGTGCATGCCAGTTTGTCGTCGCATCCGCCGCAGTCCAGGGTTCCGCCGCATCCGTCGTCCTGTTGTCCACATTCAAAGCCCTGCTGTTTGCAGGTCTTGGGCGTGCAGCACGCGTTATTGTAACAGGTCTGGCCGTTTGCGCACTGGCAGTCCGCAGGGCAGGTGCCGCAGTTTTCACCATGCATTGACTCGCAAACGCCATTTCCACACCATTTCTTGCATGTGCCATCCTCGCAGTACTGGTCGGCTGGGCATGTTCCGCAGTCCAGGGTTCCGCCGCATCCGTCGTCGTAGCCACTGCCGCACTGCTTGCCCAGGTCCGTACAGGTTTTTTGCGTGCATGCGCTGCCGTGATAGCATACCTGGCCGTTACCCAGGTCAAACCCATCCGTCCGCGTGCTCCAGGCGTGCTGGTCATTATGCGGGTCGCAGAAGCGGCAGGCGTTACCCGGATCCGGGTCATTATTTTTATAGCATGTGCCATTGATCAGGCAGCTTGCACTGTCCAGCATGTTTATACACTTGCCTGCACCCGAACAAAAATCAGTAGTGCATGCCAGTTTGTCG
>WGCQ01000220.1 GCA_015493765.1 Deltaproteobacteria bacterium | reverse complement strand
TTGCAAAGGGATATTCCATTCCTTTCTCTGTTCATCCCGGTGACGACAGCCTGCAAATTTTCGTATATACAACGTTGGTGGACGACTTCAGCCCGACTGCCGCAAGTTACAAGACACAGGGGGTACAGCCAACGAAACCCGGTGTAAATGCATTGATGGGCGCCCGGTCCGTGGTATTAAAGGATGGACGCGTACTGATAACAGGCGGCGCAATAATGAAGCCCTCGGCATCCACCTATGCGGACGCGTTGAAACCGGAAAATATCCAGCACGTGGTAAATACGGCAGTGATCTACGACCCTAACCTGAACATCTTTACGCCCACTCCGACGGGCATGACCATGCCAAGGGCGTACCACACCATGACGCTGTTGCCGGATGGCAGGGTGTTTATTTGCGGTGGATTCACCAGCGTGGGCGGGATCGTGGCACCGACCAAGTACTGCGAGTTCTTTAACCCCGAAACGAACCAGTTTAACCCGCTGATCGACGAGAAAACCGGCAAGGCAACCGGGATGTGGTTTGGCGCAAGGGCCATGCACACGGCCACCCTGGTGGGCACCATGGCAGGCGACGCACCAAACGTGTTGTTTGCCGGTGGTGTGACCGACATGAAAAACCACGGCCTGGCCAACTGGGAGATATACAATGTTGCGGCCAAGGGCGATATCGCGTACGGAACACACCTGTCTTCCCAGCGATGGAATCACACCGCTGTGCTGCTGGAGCATTACGGCAGCAACAATGCGGCGGTACAAAAACGGGTATTGCTGCTGGTGGGCGGTGAAAATGCAAGCCAGGTATTGGATACGGTCGATGTGATCGACCTGGACTGCAACCTGAATAATGTGCCGGAGGACAAAACCGGCGCCTGTTTGAATCCTGGACTCGGAGGTCAGCCGTCCCCCGGACCAATCAAGATACCGGGTGGAGGACGCACGTGGCATTCAACAGTGTATGAACCCAGCCGTCGCATGTTCTATTTGATTGGCGGTTTTACGAAAAAGGATTATTCCGCTGCGACAAACCGGGTTGACGTGTTCAGCGAGACCCTGGGAAATTTCTCGGCCAATGTGACGCCGACCCAGTTCCTTACCCTGGCCATGCCCAGGGCTGCGGGTGCAGCCACGCTACAGTACCTGCATGGCCTGAACACGGTGCTGATCGCAGGAGGGGTCGTGTTTCCAAAGGGACAGTCGCCCAAGGTCACTGATTCCGCCGAGGTTGTGGTTGAAATCCCGACGCAGAGCGGCAGTTTGAAGATCGACACCGGGCCTGTCGGCGCCATTATGCCCAGTGCCATGATGGGCAATATGGCGGTAATGCTGAATACCAATCGTGCCTTGATCCTGGGTGGCCTGACCGGGTCGTTGGCCCAGAACCAGGATGCATACCTTTACACGTTCCAGTAAGATACCAGGTGTCTGCCTGCGGATGGGCTATGTCGGAAATGGAGGTGGTTTGAAATCGTCGATAAAAATGGCCGCAATGGCGTTGTTCACAGCACTTGTGCTGGTCGGATGCGGACAGGTTCGGCAGCAACAGTCGGGCTCCGCATCGGTGGTTTTCGGCCTGAGTGGCAATGCCTGTACCAGGGCCGGGTCATTCATGGAGCAGGGCGTGCCTGCCGGGGTGGCCAGGATCGTGCTGCACCTGTCGGATGCAAAGGGCAGCATTGTCAAACGCATGGCAATCGACCCCGCGTCACTCGAGCGCCAGGGCTTGCTGGTACCTGAACTGAAGCCTGGAAAATACGCCATGGACCTGGTTGCTTGCGGTAAAAATTCCAGTCCGCTGTACGGTGCTCACATAGGTCCGGTCGTGGTTGCTGAAAACCGCAAGACCAGGGTCAGGGCCTTTTTGCCCAAACTCGGGGCCATGAACTGTGTGGGTGGTGCAAACATCAGCCCCCTGGTGCCGGAATTCAAAGGCGACGGTTTTTCCGACACCGCCCAGACTGCATTTGCATGCGCGGCAAGGTACGACAACAGGTTCTGGGTACTGGGAGGTTTCAACAGTATATCGGGCAATACCACGGCTGCGGTGGGGCAGTTGGCGGCCGGTACCGCGGTATGGGAGTACAGGGCTGACCTCGGGCTGTTCGTAAGGCCTGTGGATGCCCATGGCAAGGTGATGTCATTGCCTGTTCCCTGGGCCGCAGGGCATTGCATCAGCACACGGGACGGGGTTGTAATGGTCGGTGGTGTACAGTCCGGGGAAGTGGGGCCAGCCAAATATCCCGGAACACAGCCACCTGTCATGTTAAAAGTGGAAAAGGGTGAAAGTCTGCGTAAGACCGGCCTGTTGTTGAGTGCCAAGGGGGTCGGGACCCTGAGACTGCCCGAGGGCGTCTATCCGTACTCAAGTGTTACGGACCTGGGCGCAGGCTTGTTCATGGTGTGCGGGGGGATGAAGGGTGATGGCTCTGCGGTCGGTTCATGTGCCGTATTACAGGAAAAGTCGGGCAGCGTAGTACATGTCAGGGACATCGGTTTGAATGTCCCGCGTTACGGGCATTCGGCAACCTTGCTGGACAGTGGGGAGGTCCTGATAATCGGTGGCTATTCACAAAATGCGCAGGACATGCCGATAGAACTGGTTGATCCCAAGGGACGTTCCACCATGGCGTTGAAAATTAATGTGACATCCAGTAGAAAGATGCCATGGACAGCCTTCCATGCCGCGTGGCTCGTTTCCAAGGGCAAGGTGTTGATTGTAGGGGGCAACCGGGTAACACCAGCGGGCAGTGACCAGTCCAGGCCTGCTGCAATATCCGGCGTCCGCAAGGGCGCGGAACTGATCTCGCTCGATGGTTCCTTCGATAAGGGATACGAGGTATCTGTAACAGACCTGGATGTAACACCTGACACGCAGTACAAACAGGACCCATGGACAATGGTCAGCATGGCCACCACGGCTAATCTTTCGGGTAAGCCCCTGCTGGCATATGGCTTTCGGGCGTTTTCATCCTCCAATGCGACCCAGGATTGTTACGGCCCCGACGACAAGATGGTGGCAGTGTGTATGCCTAAAACAATCAGGGTGCTGGACCTGAATATTACAAACGCCGGCCTTCAGACGGACACATCATTTTGGGATACCTCGTCCAAACTGGGTGCAGTAGCCTTGTCCTTGGATGACGACCGCGTGCTGTTGATGGGGGGGATCCAGGTAAATGCAGAGGGCCGGACACCACCGTCGCATCCCTCCAAGGAGGTGACGTTGCTGACCCAGCCGGCCCCGGCGTTCCTCAAGATGTGCAAAGAGTCGTTAAATGCAAAATGAATACAGTATAAGGCCTTACAAAACAGGCGATGCCCAGGGTATTATCGCCTTGTATGCGAGGACCTTCGGCCGGGAGGTCGAATACAGCCGCTGGAAATGGCTTTACCTGAACCAGGTCTATCCATCCGTTATTGTGGTGGCCGAACAGCACGGCAAGATCGTGGGCCATGTGTCGGGCTTGCTTAAACCCATGGTGTATTTTGGCCGTTCCTCCACAGCCCTGCATTCGTTTTATGCAATGGTGGATTCGAAATACAGGCGTTCCGGCATGTTCATGGACATGATGCAGGTCCTGGAAAAACAGACCTTACAGTCAGGGGCCGACATCATATACGGATTTTCATACCAGGAGCAGGTATTCCCTGCCTTGCAGCGACTCGGCCGCCAGGAAATAGGGCTCCTGCCCGTGTACATCATGCCTTTGCATCCCATACGGTTGGGTACATTGAAGGTGCCGGCGGCAAAGTACATGGAATCACTGGATTCCGCTGCTGCCCGTGTTTTTGGTAACGGTGCTTCACCCCTGCCAACCATGCCAGCCATAGCGTTTGACCAGGCATACGAGGACTTGTGGTTACGGGTGATGCATCAGCGCGCTATAGCCGTGCCCAGGAATACGACATTTTTGTCATGGCGTTACTCGGCCAGGCCAGGTGGCGGGTATCGAGTGATGGCCGTACAGGGACCTGCCGGATTGGAGGGCTATGCCATACTGCGGACCAAGATGAAGTGGGGTTTGACCATAGTATTCGTGATGGAACTGGTGGTGCCGCACCAGGATAGCGATGCATTCGACCGGCTTGTATCCGGTATTACGTACTTTGCACTTAGCATGGGGGCTGACGCGGTCTCGTTGGTTGCCGGTCCTGCCTGTACGTGGGCCGATTCGTTGATGGCAAAGGGCTTTTTGAAGGCCCCAGCCATGCTGCTGCCCCGCAAAATTCGCCTGACAATGAAGCCACTGATACCCGGGGTACAATTACACGAAATGATGGACCCAGGGGTTTGGATGGTCAGTTGGGGGGATACGCTGTATATTTGAATGGGATAATCAATTTTTCCCATCGCGTTTCAATGGCGTATCCTTCAGTATAGAAAGCCTTTTCCTTGCTGCAAGCAGGACAAGCACAAAACATAGCATTAAAATGACGGTGGAGGCCTGACCGGGCCTGTAACCAATGGTACAACCGCACTCTGCATGCTCAATTTTCCAATGTGTGTAAATACCAGTGATTTCCGACATTACTTTTTTGTCACCCCAGGCAATATCCTTTGCCGCCCCTGCATGTACACGGATGTGATAACGCTGAATGTATAATTGAGTCTTCAAAATTTTTATTGTCTCGGGGTCTGTGATATTCCGACTTACCAATTCAACGCCTTGTTTGGTATCGGGCATTATTGACCACATCCAGTATTGCGGGCCGAAACCAGGGGCCAGGACCGGACCTGGCAATTTGCCCACCGGCATGTCCCAGAACATCGCAAACTCCAGTACCGAACGTATATTGGCACCCGGTTTGTCCAGGTAATTATTAATTGTAGTTTCATAACCGGACGCCAAGGCCTTGACCCAGGACCCTCCCGATGCATCTGCATCCTTCCGGGTGATACTTTCTTCGGAAAAGATGTCCTCAGCCGCTACTGCCCCATTTATCCCGGGTACAATGTCCGTCTGGCTGCCCTTACCTGAATCCCAAACGTGGTCCAGGGGACAAAGCACCACCAGAAATACGTCCAGGTGCTGTCCGTCCCGCAGGCCGGACGCAGTCAAGGCCACCGGGTAAAATGGGGTTTTGTAATCATGAAATCGGAACCCTATAGCACCGATTGTCTGCCCTTTGCGCGGGTGTTTGGCCAGTTTGGCGGCGAAGAACCATGTTTGCTTTGTATTCAGCGCCTTGAACCCCGCCTTTACACGGTCAGGTACAAAAAAGCCATTTTTGTCCAGCCACATCAGGATATCGGCCCCTTTTTGCCCGGACAGAACCACGTAGTCCAGGTTGCCCAGGGTCCCGCTTTCCCATACCTGGACCGTACCTGCCACGTCCCGGGGCGTTGCGTTGCCATTGCTCCCAGCCGACTGGGCTCCACAGGACTCTTTGCTTGTGGCCTCTACAAACCTGGGTTTTGTCAGCCAGTCCAGGTCGTCTATAAACCTGGTATCACCGATGAAAACCTCGGGTTTTGCCGGCAGTGGAATCACCCAGGCCGCGCCACCGGACTTCCATTGGAAATCAGGTTCTATTTCCAGCACCATATCCTTTCCATCACGCCACAGGACTGCTCGCTGGCTGCCGATCTGCACAGTGTTTTCATTTGTGGAACCAACCTGAGCAATATCTGGTACAACTATGCCGTCCCCATAGGCCATAATTGGCCATAATGGCAAAAAGGCAGCTAAAATCCAAGCACTTAGTCGCATATCGGCCTCCTGGATAATTCTCCAGGAATCTTCACTTTTTTGCAAATAATGATGGACTCGTAAAAAGTCCGATTTTGGCCATTTTGTTCTTTATAACCCTTTGATTTTATTAGGTATGGATTTACCGATTTTGATTTATTACGAGTCCATCAATAATGTTGGGCACTTGGAGAATCGGCCTTTGTTCCCATTACCGGTCGCTTTTGAGGCCCAAATTACCTGTCAAATTTGAGGACACAGGCCTTGACATGTCCGAATACTTGCCCTAAAATATGCCCAACTTTAGACGGCCAATCCGTCGTGATTGGGGTGTGGCCAAGTTGGTAAGGCAGCGGATTCTGGTTCCGTGAACCGGGGGTTCGAATCCCTCCACCCCAGCCGCTTATTTGCCCTGAACCTACTTTGAAATCTACAGGTGAATGTAATGCCCGAAACACAACCCACACGCAAGCGCGGAAATTTTATTCGTACGATTATTGAAAGGGACATCGCACAAGGAAAAAACAACGGACAGGTGGTGACGCGTTTTCCACCCGAGCCGAATGGCTATCTGCACATAGGCCATGCCAAGTCCATTTGCCTGAATTTTGGTTTTGCAGCCGATTACAACGGCAGGTGCCACCTGCGTTTTGATGATACCAACCCCATCAAGGAGGATGTGGAATTCATAGAGGCCATTAAAGAGGACGTGAGGTGGCTGGGATTTGACTGGGGCAAATACGAATACCATGCGTCTGACTATTTCGAGCGTCTTTACCAGTACGCTGAGGAACTCATTATGAAGGGTAAGGCCTATGTGTGTGAACTTGGCCCGGATGAAATCCGGGAATACCGAGGGACACCTACGCAGCCGGGACGGGAAAGTCCATACCGCAACAGGCCGATCCGGGAAAGCCTGGACCTGTTCAGGCGTATGAGGGCTGGTGAATTCGCGGAAGGGACCAGGGTGTTGCGTGCCAAAATCGATATGGCCTCACCCAATCTGAACATGCGTGACCCCGTGGTGTACCGTATCCGCAAACAACCGCATCCAAGGACAGGGGACAAATGGTGCATTTATCCAATGTACGACTTTGCACATTGCCTGTCTGACGCCATAGAGGGTGTTACGCATTCCCTGTGTACCTTGGAATTCGAGGACCACAGGCCACTTTATGACTGGTTTCTGGACCAATTGGATGTCCCGTCTCACCCCCAACAGATCGAATTTGCACGTCTTAACATTTCCTATACCGTGCTCAGCAAGCGGATGTTGAGGCAATTGATTGATGAAGGCGTGGTTACAGGCTGGGGGGACCCCAGGATGCCAACGATCAAGGGGTTGAGAAAACGTGGATATACACCGGAATCAATCAGGCAGTTCAGTGAGGACGTAGGCCTGGCCAAGGCAAACAGTATAGTTGATATGGCTATGCTGGAAAATGCAATCCGGGATGACCTGGACCCCAAGGTCCCGAGGTTGATGTGTGTACACAAACCGTTGAAGGTTGTGATCGACAACTACGAGGAATCCCGGGTGGAATACATGAAAGCCCCGTATTACCCTAATGACCCTGAAAAAATGGGGTATCGCCAGACACCTTTCACCCGTGAGATATTCATTGAACAGGACGACTTTATGGAGGACCCGCCAAAGAAATTCTTCCGCCTGGCACCGGGCAGGGAAGTTCGCTTGAGGTTTTCCTATATCATCAAGTGCGTGGATGTGGTCAAGGACCCCCGAACCGGTGAGGTCATTGAACTGCATTGCACGTACGACCCTGACTCCCTTGGGAAAAAGCCAGTGGGCAGAAAGGTCAAAGGCACGATCCACTGGGTATCGGCGAACCAGGGTGTACCGGCGATATTGAAATTATACGACAGGTTATTCACAGTCCCCAATCCTGCCGGTGAAGGGGGTAATTTCATGGATTACCTCAATCCGAGTTCTCTTGAGGTCGTACGGAATGCTGTGATAGAACCGGCAATAAAGGATGTGGGTAAACCGGGTGCCCGGTTTCAATTCGAGCGCAAAGGTTTTTATTTCCTGGACCCGGAAGATAGTACCCCTGATATGTTTGTGTTTAACAGGATTGTTTCGCTGAAGAGCAAGTGGGAAAGAATCCGAGGCGGGGCCGGGACCGCTCATACCAAGTAAAATCTAATCTTCCTCCAACATTATCCTGGGTGGACAGGTCATATGCAAAAAGGATTGAGCAGTCTTAATGAGGCTGTTCCAAACTCCATCCTGGGATTGCTGGCTTTCAGAGTATGTTGAAAAAGTCGTTATACTACACAATACGGGACATCCCCACGTGTGTGGGGACAAGGGGTATCGGTACGCAAACCCATCAGCAAAGTCCGGGACATCCCCACGTGTGTGGGGACAAGGACGACCCGTATCCCAGCGTGTCGTTTGATCTCGGGACATCCCCACGTGTGTGGGGACAAGAACGTCATTTTAAGATGTTCGAGAATTTCACGCGGGACATCCCCACGTGTGTGGGGACAAGTGTAGGGCAGGGCGATCCCTATACTGTGGATGCGGGACATCCCCACGTGTGTGGGGACAAGGCCGGTCCGATGTTGCAAAGGACTGCAACAATCGGGACATCCCCACGTGTGTGGGGACAAGACAGCCTTAAGCCTTGGCAGGCGCATTGGATCCGGGACATCCCCACGTGTGTGGGGACAAGCAGGGCAAAGCGCATGGCATGTTTTTCAGGGGCGGGACATCCCCACGTGTGTGGGGACAAGTTCTGTCTCGACCTCTGTTTCAACCGGTTTTACGGGACATCCCCACGTGTGTGGGGACAAGAACCAGAACCAACCGCCGCTTTTGTCATATGACGGGACATCCCCACGTGTGTGGGGACAAGATCAAGATCTCCACCTTCGTAAATGCTCTGCTCGGGACATCCCCACGTGTGTGGGGACAAGGTAGTATTTGTTTTGGATGCCTGCGCTGGATGCGGGACATCCCCACGTGTGTGGGGACAAGGATTTTCCGTGGTAACAACATATCGACCTCCCCGGGACATCCCCACGTGTGTGGGGACAAGTCCATACCTATATCCTGCAGAAAAGATTGAAACGGGACATCCCCACGTGTGTGGGGACAAGCTCATGTTCTTGGTAAGGTGGGGCTTGATATACGGGACATCCCCACGTGTGTGGGGACAAGTTAGAAACGGAATTTCCTGCTGAGACATTTTCCGGGACATCCCCACGTGTGTGGGGACAAGTATCAGCAGGACAGGGACATTGACCGATAAAACGGGACATCCCCACGTGTGTGGGGACAAGAAACGTGGGTTTACCTGTTAGGGGTTACAAATCGGGACATCCCCACGTGTGTGGGGACAAGCCCATAGCCGGTTAGCCGTTTCATCTCTCTTGCGGGACATCCCCACGTGTGTGGGGACAAGGTCCACTTTCGTAAATGAATACGGATATAATTCGGGACATCCCCACGTGTGTGGGGACAAGTGTTTCAACCGGACTTACTTCATTTTCTATTACGGGACATCCCCACGTGTGTGGGGACAAGGGCCGGTCACACGTCCTGGATATAGATCGTAACGGGACATCCCCACGTGTGTGGGGACAAGCCAACCCATTAAATTTCAATATTAAAAATTCTCGGGACATCCCCACGTGTGTGGGGACAAGGCCCGCATCTCCTGGACCTGTTGGTCCGTATACGGGACATCCCCACGTGTGTGGGGACAAGGTTACTATCACGCATTTTCCATGCTCTATTCGCGGGACATCCCCACGTGTGTGGGGACAAGGTCTGTGGTGAATTCCCAGATATATCGGACGACGGGACATCCCCACGTGTGTGGGGACAAGCATTTCCATCCAAGCCCTTCACTTCATCTAATCGGGACATCCCCACGTGTGTGGGGACAAGATTATCAGATAAGGTTTTTTCCTTAACTGATACGGGACATCCCCACGTGTGTGGGGACAAGTGAAAATTGTTGGAATACTCATATTATACCGCCGGGACATCCCCACGTGTGTGGGGACAAGATTCAAGGCGGTCAAGCACATGACCTAACCGCCGGGACATCCCCACGTGTGTGGGGACAAGTTGGCCATGAATTTGGCTATATCCTCCGGGGTCGGGACATCCCCACGTGTGTGGGGACAAGTTAGTTATTAATGGGTTTATTCTTTTATTTTCCGGGACATCCCCACGTGTGTGGGGACAAGTCACGCAATTCGTGCACATGAACCAACGCGGCCGGGACATCCCCACGTGTGTGGGGACAAGTGCATAGACGCAATAATTTTTCATGGCTCGGCCGGGACATCCCCACGTGTGTGGGGACAAGGAGTTTGTTTCGATTTTACCTAAATTATATGCCGGGACATCCCCACGTGTGTGGGGACAAGAACTGAAGTGCCTCTCCTAACAGGCGCAGAATCGGGACATCCCCACGTGTGTGGGGACAAGTCATATTATGTACTAATTTAATAAAATCTTGAAGGGACATCCCCACGTGTGTGGGGACAAGGTTGACGCCATGGAAACACCACCAACAATTGGCGGGACATCCCCACGTGTGTGGGGACAAGCCTTCTACATTCTCTAAAATAAAGGCTTTTGTCGGGACATCCCCACGTGTGTGGGGACAAGAAATCCTGAAATGGACAGATTTTATATAATTCCGGGACATCCCCACGTGTGTGGGGACAAGACTATGATAATTTTACTCATGGTAAGCATAGACGGGACATCCCCACGTGTGTGGGGACAAGAGCAGTATATAGTACCTATAGGATAAGTCAACCGCTACATGTAGTACCTCCAACGATTTGTTCGTTTGCTAAGAACAGATTTATTTATCAAAGAACACTTATCAATTTAACGCGATACGTCGATAACCTGGAATATTTCTCAGAAAGCGATTGGAAATGTAATTGATTATTTTTTCGAGATTTTTTGCGTCTTCCATATTGTAATCCAATAGATTCTTCAGACTAAGAATGTCCTTTTGTTTCTGGTATTTATCCCATAGATCTATGGCTACTTTACCATTCATATCTTTGGCTTGCCTGACTATGCCCAATATCTTTTCGATCTTTTTCAGACCGCCGAAATAACCCAATTTGTGCAGTACAGGAAGCAGGTCAAGGTGTGCTATATCCAGTTTTATGCCAAATTCTTTCCTGATAAACGGAATGTCGAACCGTGTTCCGTTATAGGTAACTATCAGATCGTACTCCAAAATCGCTTTCACAAAGTCATCCAGATTTTTGTCCCTGACAAAAGTCCTGGCCTGGTTGCCGTCGTACAAGGCAATTGTTGTTATCTGGCTTTTGCGCGACAAACCCGTTGTTTCAATGTCTAAAAAAACAACTGCGTCCCTGAAATCAGGATATACACGGATACGTTCCTCAAGAGGTAAAAGATCCATGAAATAGCGAATATTACCTTTGTTCAGGGCCTTTCTGGATTCCAATAACTGATTTCTTACCCTGATGAATTTTTTAGGAGAAAACATGGTGCTGCCATGGCGTTCAAAGCAATCCCAGTCGATAATACCCCTTGACCACAGGCGTTGTTCAGCACTTTTACTCACTCCTGGAAGGTGACAAAAGGTTCGTTTCAGTACCGAATAAACTTTAGTGCTATCCAATCCCATCCTCTTCCCATTTTTCCGCAATCAATAAAAGACCGGATATCTTTACTTCCTTCCGGTTGGTTTCTCCATAGGTTTTGATGGAAAAACCCTGGGAACTGTCATCGGATGCGATAATCAACAATCCGAGTTCCGGGGCGTTACGCCTGATGTACTCTAATGTCTTGTCACGTGTTTTCCGGTTTACCGTGCCCACGAATACATTAGGCCTGGGTTCAATGAACCAGCGTTTCAACATGCCTCTTATAGCGGGCGGCGTGTTGTTCGCAATAATCACAGTCATGATAATAACTCCGGAATATCCTTGGGCATTCTGCGCATCAGATGTGTTTGTTCTATGATGATTTTTAACAGTTCCAGGGTATCCTGTTCATTTGCGTCGGGATTTATGCTTATTGTTTGAAAAGCAGCCTCCAGTGTTGTTTCCGGTTTGTAGATATCTGCCACATCATACACGAACGGTATCTGCCCACCTGAATGGATAAAGCCCAGACTGGGCACATATCCCATGGACGTGACCACCGCGGTGGTCAACGCATACAATGCAGCATTAGCGGCAGATATGGCACGGTTTATATTGTTGGCCAGCACCCAATTGTTCGGGTTGTAATTGCGGCCCCGCCAGGTAACCCCGTATTTGTGGCCCAGATCAGCGTATAATGCCTTTACCCGTTTACCCTCCATGCCCATAAGTTCCTTGATGCTTTTGCTACGCACCACGGCTTCCGGGAAACGCTTGGCAAACATGCGCCTGGCCACCTCCGCCCGTTTTTTCGGCGATGCGTGCATTGCAGCCTGGTGCCTGGCGCGCTTGTTGTCATGCGTGGGAGTCACCCCGAACGCATAGAAACGCAGCCCGTCCGCGCCGACCCAGGCAATCGGCGTGTTGCTGTCACTGCATGCCTTGACCGCAGCATGGGTCACCGTCGTACCAGGCCCCAGCATCAACACGCTCACTGTGGCCACGGGGATTCGTAGAATCGTCCTGTCCGCGCCTATCCATTTTATACTGGAGTCATCCACCTCCAGCCTACCGTGTTCCAGGTAAAGGGGCGTCCACCGGTCCTTGGCCGGGGTCAATGTCTCAAGCGGGGGTCTTTCAAAAATCGGCATTTTCTACCAAAGATTTATAATCTACATTAGCCACATCCACGCGCCTGGTATCAAAAATCCGTTCATGAAAATCCCTGGGTATGTCAAAAAGCGTTTCCGTGCCTTCCAGCAGGCCTACCTCATCCACCACCCGTAGCGTATCCGGCAGATCCCTGGAATAAAGCATTTTATAAACCCTGCGTAACTGTTCAAACGCGGACGAAAAATTATCGAATACCCCCAGGCAGACCTTTTCCGCAGGTACGCAGGCCTTGCGGCCCAGCCAGATGCCCCACACAGGGTTGTCCAAGGCATCCGCGCATTTTTTCATGATATCCGCAGGCCCTTTGATAAAGACACCGAATTTGCCATTTACAAGGTATTCGCGTGGACTTACAACTGCATCTTTGCCGCTTTTTCCCGTGGCACGACGTGGGATTGAATCCGGTGCTACCTTGCTGTCATACCCGCCGCCAATGGTTTGGTAATCCGTAATAGCCGTGGCACGGGACAGGGCGACCACTCTCATGGCCAGGTTTGCGATCTCCCGCAGCCCTGCCTGGTCCTTTCGGTCTATACCCATGGCCGCGGCCAGCATGCCAATCACACCGCTTTTTGTGGGAAAATTCCACGTGTTACGCCTGTCGAACCTGCTGTCTGCACCCCACGCCTGCATGGGGGCATCCAGGTACAATACCAGGTATTTATCAGACATGGCTGATCACCTCTGAACAAAACGTATCCAGGTCCTTGTCAGGTATGTTTATTTTCAACTCCGGTGTCCCCAGACTGAATTTTTCAAATATGAGGTCATATTTTTCATTCAAGGCCTTGATCGAGTCCACCACGTAGCCTTTGCCTGACCGCACCGGTTTTTCAAACGCATTCACCAGGGACACGGGCTGCCCTGTCCTGACCAGGCCCAGTACGTATTCAGGCGGTGTAAAACCGAACATCGTGTTTTTCCGTGCATTGGGTACTGCCATGATCGCGGCCCGTATGAAGGCATCCAACACGGCATTGAATTCATTGGGATCCATATGCCCCAAGTGGTTTTCATCCCTCAACATGTCCACGTTCAACCCGATATAACGGTAATAACACGCGGAATTGAATTCCAGCACACCTATGTGCCCGGCACCGGCATCCTCGGCATCCACTGGTTTCAGGTCATCCACAGCGGAAAAGAAATCAATTTCGTTTTGAACCTTGTGGGTGGACAAGGCATGGCTGAACATGCCTGCTGCCTCAACAGTCAAAGTGTGATCATTTGCCACCATGCGGCCGAATATGGCGATATCCGCGATGTCCTTGGCATGCAGACCTTTTACCAATTTTTTGATCACTTTTTTTACATTTTCATTGCGGTCAAATGTCTCTTTGGCCCTTTTGGCAATGATTTCCAGTTCGCCGGGACTGAAAAACAAAGCCACCTTGGTTTTCACATCGTTGTCTATATTCCCGATATGTTCCGCAATTTCCTTGGCCCAATCCACGGCGTCCTGCATCGAAAACCCCTGATTCTCCAAGGCTTTTCTCAACTCCTCGATCAGGAACAGCGTCCTGTTGCCCCGGAATAACGCTGAATTGTTCTGTTTTGCCAGTTCACGGATCGCCCGTTTCCAGCTCTGGCTGCTGACCCTGGCCCTGGGTACGCCACCGAACAATGCCGATTTTGGTGCACCCACGTCATCACGGTTGAGTGCGGTCACCGGGAATGACTGGATGATGTGCAGTTCAATAAGTTTCATAACTCCTCCTTGTTGTTTGCTGAAAAATCTACAGGCTTGACCACCAGCATGCCGAATCCAAACGCCTTTGCCGGACCTATTCCGTGCACAAAGGCGTCCTGGAACGCCCGGTGGTCAATGACCTTTAATATACCTTTGAACTCAACGCCCGTGTACTTGACCTTTTTGGGCCCACGCAAAAACACGTGATCAACCGGTGGTTCGAATTGTAGTTGCACCAGTTTGAACCCGCTATCCGACGCCTTGCGTTCGATCCAGGCTTTCAGTTCCTCCATGGAATAAATGCCTGTCCTGCGGCCGTTTTTACGTCGGTTGCCCTGTTCATCCCTGACCACTCGTTTGATCGTTGGATTGGCCAGCAACTGAAAGATGTAAAAATCATGGTCCAGGAAGGTTTCAGCCACGGCCTTTGTCTGCCATTGACCCCAGGTGGGGATGGTCGGTCGTATGTTTGACAGCAACAGGACCTGGAGCCCCCCTTCACGGTGTTCCACGCGGAACAAAAAATCGCGTTTTGCATCCGGTCGCCCCGGGAAACAGGCCCACAATTGTCGGTGCCACGCCCCTGGATCACTCAATTTGTGCATTGCCGCGTCCCTGCTTGAGATCACCACCCTTGACAAAAACATTACTGGTCCTCCTGTTTGACGTTCCAGTATGAACCTGCCCAATGCAGCCTGGTATTGTCGTTCCAATACCACAGGTCATTGAACAATTGGACGTAATCAATACCAATGTCTTTTTTTGATGCCGTGATAATTACGCCGGGTAAAAGTTTACACAGGTCCTCGTAACCCTGACACGTCAGCAGGCGCCTGAACCGCCCCTCAAATGTATTCAGGGCATCCTTTTGTTTCATACCGCTGCCGGTTGCGATCTTTCGCATCACAGTGCCCATATCCATGTGTGGAACATTTTGGGGATGGTGGGCATAGGCAGCGGCAATGAACTGGACAATGGTGCGATCTTTATCGTTTTCCAGGTTACACCACCTGGCCACATAGGGCCAGGCCCTGACCTCCGTGGCCTTGCTGAAGCCCTTGCGCAGGGCAGCCATTGCGCCACGGTCGTCCTGCAGACCTTTCAGTTGTTTGAGAAGATATTTTGGGTCTGGTTTCATTCTTCCTCCTCCTCATTTTGGGAATTTTGACTGAGTTTACAGTGCAAATGCTTCCTGCCCCAAGCAAATGCCTGGATTTGCCTGGCGTCAATGTGGGGACAGGCGTATTCATAGGCCAGGTGCATCACGCTCCTGACCGCTTTTTCCCACTCATCCAGGGACCCCTGATCCACGGCATGTTCCAGTTCCTCGTGCCTGGCATCCAGGGCATACCAGTAGTACGATGTAGCGGGTTTGGAAAAAGGACCTGCTTCAGCCGTGAGTTTAGATGCATAAGCCTTTACAGCCTTTTTCAGCATTATTTCACAGGTATCGGCCAATTTGACACCGCTTTCATACAAATTTAACATACTTTTGCCAAGCCAAGTAGTATGTATTCTGAATATCCATTGTGGGGTGCCCAACAACTTGGCCTTAGATTTGAATAATCCACCCGTCCATAACTCAAACATCGTACTGCCCTGATTGTTCACGTGTTCCAGGACCAGGGGACCTCCGGTCTTTCCCTGACCACCCAGGGACAACACAGCATGCAGGTCTCGCCATGGGTGCCGGCCGGCCCGGATGCCAATATAAGTTAACTCCTCTTTTTTGTTGGCTATTACTGTTCCAAACGGGTCCCTTGTCGGCAGGCCGGGAAATCTGATTGCCTCTGCAATCATTATCCTGGTTGAATCAGGTTTCAGTGCTATCAGCCTGGACAAAGGCGTCAGCCGGCCAAGGTACGTGTTTTTCAGTGCATCATAATCCGATGTGATCTCCCAGACCGGTTTGCCCCACTCCAGTTTTGTTGCTGCAACCAGTTCCCTGGTCAGAAGGTTCATGTGGATCGTGTCCAGCAGGTTGTCCCGCTGTATGAACAGGTGGATCATCGAGCCTTCAGCGCAAGGGGCCTGGTTGGCTGATCTTTGTGTCATCATGCCGTTCCATTCGACCTGGGATGTCAGCCCTCCAGGGTCAAAACACTGGTATGTAATCAGGTTCAGGGCCAGCCAGGCCGGGGAATGTTGCCTCCCGTCTTCGTTTGCCTGGTGATCAAACAAGGTCGGGTTATTACCCGAAGCCAGGGTAAAATCCAGTTTGTCAATGGTTGCATTATATTGAATACCATTGATTTGCGTTGTGGGCACCTGCAAAAAGGGCCTTGGTCCGAACAACTCGAACGCATCCCATTGTTTTTGCAAATAATTTTGCACGGCAGATTGGATCCTGTCCCTGGATTGGGCCCAATCGTCTTCATCCTGGGGACCATCCAGCGCGGCCTGGGTGATCCCTATCAGCAGGCGCATGATCGCGATTCTCTGCAGGGGATTCATCACAAGGTCATGGATCGATTCCGCGTCCTTAAAAAGGGCTGCCAGCCCCTTCATCACGGCTTTCCCGTCCCACATGACAACAGGTATCCACGGATCACCAATCAAATTCATCGTAATCTCCTGTGTTTTGGGTGTATTCATTGTCCCTTTCCACCCCCCGTTCATCGGTGTACATTAATGGTGTATCACCAAAACCCGGACAGGTCAAGCGGGCATCCGAGTGTATCTCTAATACGTACACATCCATGTAAAAACAGTCTTTTAACACATCTTTTTGATCGATGGGCTTACACTGGTCAGGCAAATAATATGCTGGCACGGAAACCAGGTTTTCGTAAAGTTTTTTTATGACCCCAAGGTCCCTCTGGTCGCGTTCCACGCTGACCTTGTCCCTGCTGGCCAGTGTAATGTCCACCCTGTCACCAGTGGTATCAAATGACCTTACCAATAGGACCTGATTGTATTGGATGGTGCTGTACCTGGTGGCTGCCCGTTCGTCGTCATCAAGGGCCGGCAAAGCCTGGGCGGTCATGGACAATGCCATGCGTTGCAGGTCCTCTTTGTTTTTATCCAGTTCCTGCCGTAATTGTTCTACCCAGTCAGGTTCGGTTCCTGGGGATTGTTCATAAGTGCTTGCCAGCAAGGCGCGAATATCATTGGGTAATCCTATATCCGTTTGTTGGCCCAGTACCTCCAAGGTTCGCCAGATCACGTAGGGTGCATATACCTTGCCAATGGATTTCAGCCGATTTTTGAATTCCCTGGCGTTGTCCGCATGTTCGGCACCCCTGGTCAACACCCACACCTCTGGGTAATCCACGGGCCGGAGTTTTCGTTCATGCCTCCACAGCCGGCCCATGCGTTGAAGAATCATGTCCATGGGTGCTATTTCCGTGATCATGAAATCCGCATCAATGTCCACGCTTTGTTCAACCACCTGGGTGGAAATCAAAATGGCACCTCTTTCAGATCGTTTTCCATTCTTGCCCAGTAATTGTAACCACTTGTTTTCTATGGCATTCCTGCGGTACAACGGGAATCTGGAATGCAACAGGCCGACCTCAAACTGGTCCTCTGACATTTCGGCCTTTACCAGGTTATAGGCGTCCTGCGCTGCCTGAACCGTGTCCTGTATCCACACCACGCAGCAACCCTGTGCGGCCTTTGCAACCGCCTGTTTTGCCACGGTAGTGTCATCCTGATCCGTAAGGCTCAATAAAACTTTCTTTGTGGCAGGCGGTTGGGCCGAAGATTCTATCAAGGGCTTTGAATCGGACGCCACACTGAGTAGTGGAAAATCAAGTTTTGATGCCGTAACACCTGTAAAATCCTTTTTGCGTTCAGCAGTCAGCGTTGCGGACAGGATGATCACGGTTGCTCCCAGGCCCAGTAACTGTTTCACCAGCAGGTCAAGCAGCGTACCCGTGTACATATCGTAGGAATGCACCTCGTCCAGGATCACGACCTTGCCGGCCAGGCCGAACAGGCGCAGGAAAAAATGCTTCACCCGTAAAACGGACAACAGGGCCTGGTCAATGGTCCCAACCCCAAACGGATACAACAAGGCCCGTTTCCTGGGGTTAAACCAGGAGTGCCCGACCTGCATTTCGCCTTTATGCGCATCATTCAATCCCTCCAACCAGGAGGTCGAGTGGATCAGCATGGCATTTTTATCCGTGATGTTTTTCAGGAACCGGTTCACCCTGTCATGGATACGGTTACTGGTCAACCTGGTGGGCAGCGCGAAATACAGGCCCCTGGCCTGCCCGGTTTCCATCAGCCTGTACCCCGCGTACAGGGCCGCCTCGGTTTTGCCCATGCCCATGGGGGCCTCGATAATATACAGGCCAGGTCCTTTTACCAGGTTTGTCATCTCTTTTTGGATGCTGTTGGGTGTAAAACCGAACACTTCCTTGAAAGACATGCCCTTTTTTACCTTTGGCTGGGTCCATCCTATTGCTGATAGGGCGTTGTTCGCAACACGCATCAAATGGTCCCTATTTTCAGTATCCGTACCGTCGGGAAACAAGATTTCATTGGACCCAATCCAATCCGCAGCAGTTACCAGGCCTGAAGCAACGAGGATTTTAATTAGATCAGGCGTAACATTCGGCGGCTCACCAAAGGTATGAAACAGATCCTCCAACAAGGCCTGGCGTTCATTTTCCCATGCCTGTCCACCGTATATCTGCGGCGTCTGAACAGGTCCAATGGTTGATACATCGGGTTTTTGACGCTTGCCGTGATGCCAACCCGCAACCTGGGCCCAATCGTTGCATTTTACCAGACCGTGTTTTGCGTACCAGTATATCAGGGCAGCCTCACTGATAACCGCATGATTTTGCTCGAAATTAGCATCATCCATCTTTGCCAGAGCAGGGCTTACGGTACGCAGCCATGTATTGAAATATTTTTTCTGGAATCCGGGTGAAATTTTACCCACATCATGTGCAGCGGCCAATGCCACGGACCCCTGGGGAAAGAGCCCCTTCACCCAACCAGGCAATTGTTCCAGGATCTGTTCTGCCACCGCACCCACGATCCTGCAATGCTCGGTAACGGTCATACCGGGTGAGCCATCAGGATTTGTTTTGGCCTTGCAACGTTTGTATGATACGACCGGTACCGGTTTGCTGTGTGTGTTTGGTTTATTAAAATGCATATACCCCCCGACAACGATTTACAAAAGTATAGTATATAGATGTAATATCTCTTAGATGAAATATCTCTAAATGCTATGAATACATCACAAATTTCCCGGAGATAATGATTAAAAAATGATCGTGGCATTAGATAGACATACGAATTCTGGCAGGACTTGCCAAATGAGAGATAGAACAGATCTTCCCGGTTCCCATTTGTTTGAATATTCGATTTCCTGTAACAACCAATGTTCATGTTAGTATGATAGCATAGGGTATAGTACAGACATTATACCTTACCTGGAAATAATTGGGTCTTCGCCCAGATTACCTGACTGAATTCGGGAGTCGCTAACAACAACCGACTCCCAAATCTGATCGAGGGACCCGGGGCAGGCCGAGGCCGGCGAGCAATCAGGGAGTCAGGACCACAGTGGGACCCAATCAGCCGATATGCATAGCATATCAAACTCAAATCCCGATCCATTACCCAGGCTAATTCCGGAAGAGCCCCTTTTTTTACCACTTACCACACCACTTCAAAGTGGTGCACTTTATCTGGTTTTAAGGTGGTGCATAATTTTTGGTTTTACACCCATTTCGCTGGTGACTATATCGTGGTGAATGACAACCCAAATTACCGGACTCCCGAATTTAGCCAGGTAATTTGTAATCAAATTTTGGACTTGACTAAATAACGCGTTTATTATAAAAAAGCCCTGTCTGAGGCCCCCGTAGCTCAGATGGATAGAGCGGGGGATTCCTAATCCCTGTCTGCCGCAGGTTCGAATCCTGCCGGGGGCACCAAAATATCAAGAAAATTCAAACGCTTATAGAATCAAAACCCTTGATATTCGTGCACTTTTTGCTTAAACACCCTGCAACGTAATTAGTGGGTTTTAGCATCCTTTTGTATTGGTTGGTGCGCAGTAGTTGGGGAAAAAGTTGGGGAAAAAACGTGTCATGTCAGGGTAATACAGAGTACCCGAATTGCCGGATTAATTCGAAGATAAAGGGTGATGAAAGTGGTTCATCAATTCATGCGGAGATATACCGGGGCAGGGAAGAATCCCCTCAACATGAGTACCTGGGGATGTTCCCGGTCAGGCAGAACAAACAGGATATTCGACAGCACGGCCGAGCCTTTTTTTGTAACGATTTTCAGTGTATATCGGCCGGGTGCCAAAGGGGGCAAATAAACGAGCAAGCGATTTTGAAACGCCTCGTCCCTTTGCACAATAACAGCCTGTGTGTCAGTGGGCTGGGCAAACACCCGGACAGGTCCATCCGGCCAGTCCGCTGAAGACTCGATTACTACCTGGCCACCGGTCTCCTCCGTCTCGAGCAGGCCGCTCCTGACCAGCATGGTAAGCTGAGGACTGCCGAAACCTTCGGGCGTGCCCTCAATCCCTGTCAGGCTTGATGGGTCACCAAAGCCCACGTGCTCAGGATTGCCGTACATTATCCGGTTGCCTCCGCCTCAATAGTGATATCAAGGCCGTCTCCTGTTTCGGCGTTCGTTCCCGTGGGTACCTGGTCAATCTTCAGAATCAGAATTTCATCAGGCCCAACAGACACATCCAGGGCATCGGTAGTGCCCTGCAGGGGACTATGAGGTGTGGATGGAGGCTGTGGTGTAAAGGTGGCAATTACGTTTGCCTGGGCCCACGCAGCACTTTCAAACTCTGTGGTCCCAATCTTATACAGTCCGAACTGCCACTGTGCTGTGTTGTCATCATCCGGTTTGCCACCATCCAGCATGGTGTATCCGACCCGCTTGATGGTCAGCGTGCCAGCCACCCGCGCGGCCGCATACACGCCACTGGCAAGTCCCCCTTCAAGCGCCCCTGTATCGGCCTTGTGCCCCCTGGCACCCATCACCCACCTGTGCGTGTGCCGGTGCATGGCATCTGCGTTGAACGCTCCTGCGTGGCCTGTGAGTTCATTGAGCTCGGTGGTTGTGGCCTGACAGTTGGGGTGGTCCTCTATTTTGTGTGTCTCGGCATAATTGGCTGTCTCGTCCAACTGGTTGATAGCCTGATTCACATAACTGTCCCAGTTACGCTGCCCGGCAGCAGGCATGACCAGGCCTTTGTATGCGGTCTTTACCATGATATTTGCAAAGGCCGCTTCAGGCGCTTCATAGGGGTTTTCCTCGCTTTTGTCCCCCAGGTCGTCCGTTACAACCAGAAACACCCTGTATGTCCCGGGCCTGTCAATACCGCTCAGGGTCGGCTTGCTGGATGTGTCGTCATCGAATGCAGCATTTGCCCCTTCAGGCTGGTCCACAATGTACCATTTGTATGACACAATCTGTCGGCCAGGGCTGCTTGATGCCGTCCCGTCAAGCTGCAGGCTCCCCGGTGGGCTGTCATAAGTTACGTCATTTCCGGCATTTGCCTGGACCATCTCACCTCCTTAAAAGATGAATAAAACCACTTTGTCCGGAAAACAGGGAAGATTCTGGCACGTTTGCCCTTCCTTCCATGCCCAGACCTTCAGGTCTTTGTAGTATCCATTGCTTGCGCTTCCCCACAGCCAGGTAATCCTGGGGACACTCTTTACTGTATTGAAATTGCTTGCATTTCCTATTCTATACTGGTCACCATCCGGTCCACCCAGGTGTTGATCCGGATTTTCAAGTTCATCGGAAAACACGGGAAGTACCAGCGGTTGCCGTGGGGTCCACAACGATGAGTTTGCCGGATCGGCAGAAGGATCCTGTAGTTGCGGCACGCCGGCATCCCGCCAGGTCAGTGACCATCCGGGTGCGTAATACGCATCATTGGCCGAATCATAGTAGGCAGCAATCCATTCTGCATCCACTATCTGGCCTCCAAAACCGTAACTTGTGGCATCGTCCGGTTCAAGTACGATAACCCCCCTCAACCTCCAGGACACAGCCGTCAACAGGTTATCATTGTTGTACTGGTCCCATTCACTCTGAATTGCATTCCCCAGAGCCGTAGTGATCTTCCCGAGCAGCGCATTAACCGTGTCCACACCGCACTGAGAAGGCTGGGGCAGGACCTGTACCCACTGGGTGGTTACAGTACCGGAAGAATAGTTGAGGTACAGCACGCTATTTGCGGGTGGAAAGTCGACAAAAGTCATATTGGGATACACCCCCACAGGCACTTTCATGGGGTAGGACCAGCCAAAGGCAGGCAGAGGCCATACCTGGGTCTGGACCTGATTAACCACCTCCTTGCCCTGCTGTACGTCCCAGAATATCCGGTTTTCCTTTGCGTGCAACTCGTCGGGGGGCTCGGCCTGATTGATCTCCAGGGTGATGTAGGCATCGGTGTGGTTGGAGTCCAGGACAATGCCTGTCACCTGGTAGACCCTGGCAAGTTTAATCAAGGTGCCCCCCGAGTAGAACACCAGGCCTTTCGGCAGGGTCACCGAATATGTTCCATCCCCTGCCTGTGTCGCGGTTGGCGGATCCTGGCTGACAAGCACCCCTGTAATGCTCCCGAATACCGCATTCAGGGCATTCCCCAACGCCTCATCAGTAAGGTCTGCCAAGGCCTTGAGGTCATTGCTGTCTATGCGCTCATACGACTGCCAGTTTACCTTTTTCATATCACCTCCACACTGTCGATTCGTACGACTTCGTTCATCGCAGGTCTGATGTCCTGCTGATTATCGTTTACCAGTACACTGCGCACGGTCTCCACACCGTCCATTCGGGCCACGGCTATCAGGGAGGAAAGGTAAAGCGGCTCTCCGATGTCCAGGTTGTTCACGTAGTCCGTTATGGCCTGCTCGATTTTTGTTGCAGTACCCGGTACATCCGTACCCTGCTCGTACAGCACGTGAACCTTTATGCTCACCCCCCTCCGTTGTGCGGGCAGGACCCTTACCGGTATGCCTGCCGGTCTGACAGCCTCAACCGCTTTCTGGACCTCTGCCACGAGCCCCAGATAGATGCTCAGGCTGCCATCCACATAGGCCTTTGAAATTGTTTCGTTACCGGGCAATTCTATCCTGCCCCACTGGGGTTCCCATCCCAGGTTTTCTATTGCATAGGCCGTGCTGTCTGCATATACGGTGAATCCTCCGTCCTCTTTGATTGGCCACACAGGCAGCCACAGAAAATTTGTTGTTCCGCAGGGTTCGCAGATCGTTTTTTCTTCGTCCGTGGCGCTGCGGGTCATATCCAGATTCCCGCTTCCATCATCGATCCAGATCGTAACCCCGCCGGATGACTCAACCAGTCTTGCAAACCTCACCCTGCCAGAGGCAAACTCCTGGTTCCGGATTGCGTTTTGCAGGGCATAGACCGTCGCCGTGTGCAGCCCCCTGGCATACTCGCGGATTCTGGCCCGAAATGCCTCGTCAGACTCTCTGTCCGTGCCTCCCGTAAAGGGCATGTTGCAGTATGCTTCCCGCATCCCCTCGGGGGACACCACTTTGAAGGTCGTACCTGCTGGCAGATTACCGTTACTCCCGGGCTCAAGGGCAATGAAACCGACAGGTCCTGATTTTGTTTCTCCGGCATCAAAGTGGACTGTGGTTGTGTTTTGATATTGATGCCCCTGGTACTCTATCAGTACCATACCATCCTGAATATCCAGGGCATTCCCGGCCTCTTTACGTACCACCACCACTGCAGGGGACTGGCTTCTGCTTGCCTCTTGTCTTTCCATACCATCCGGCAGGATATCCGCAGCCCTTGCATCCAGTTCCTCTGCGTGCAGCCGATCAAAGTAGTACAGGTCCTTCAGGGTCTCGATATCCAGATAGGCCTGCTCAAGCACCGCGGCAATCGCCCCCACGATCTGGTCGGCCACACTCCCGGGCCTGATGTCCGTAATGTCCGTTGCCGCAAGCAGCCTTGCAACAATCTCGTCCTTTATCTGCCGGGCGTCCCTCATGCTGTTGCCTCCAGTCTTGTTCCGTCCTTGAGTACCACTCCGGCCGTTGCCCTTACTCCATCCCCCGTGTCCCGGATATTGAGGTCTTCTATCTTATCGACCCTGTCATCAGACAGGATCTGGGCTGCAAACTCCCTTGAGAATCTTCCGTATGTGGCCAGGTCCAGACCATCCCCTACACGGGCTGGCAGTCCCAGCCATGGGTATAGCAGGTTACTCCCCTTGGGTGTGGACAATCTGATACTGATGGACTGGACCACATTATTCACCCCGGTCACTACGCCCAGGTCATCCCCCTGCCATACCAGATCCCCCTTTGCAAGCCGCAGGTCCCTTCCGTAGATCATTGCCAGCATTGCCCTGTCCAATGGGCGTGCATCGCTTGCCTTTACGTCCCCCGGCGCCTTCAGTATATCCCCTGGCCTTACGGTCCCCGGCAGTCCTGCATCACTCACAAAAGGCGGTATGAGCCCATTCAGGGAAACGACCTGTTTCCATGCTTCAGGGTCCCCGGTGGTGCGCATCGCAAAACCAACGATGTCCTCCCCCGGTCTTATGGCCTCAACCCGAATCACACCGGGTTGTCCCCGGGTCTGCCTCAGCAATGCTACTGCCTCGTCCGAGGCATCCTGAACCTCTGTCAGGCTTTGGGTGAGCGTTCTGATCTCTGCTGCATCATCCGGCCTTCCTTCCCCCATCAGCCGCCTGTAGTATCCCACGGTGGTCTGTTTTGCCTCCAGGTAGGCCTCATGAAGGGTGCCCCATACGGTCTGCATCCTCCTGAATAACCGTTCGGGCATGTGCAAAAGGTCCCTCAGCGTCCTTACACTGTCCAGCACCATATCCGCCACATCCTGGGCAATGCTGATGTACGCATCAACCATAGCCTCCACCTGGTGGATTTTTTGCTTTATTGCCTCTATATGGGCCTTAATCCGCTTTATTTTTTTCTTTATCCTGTCCGCATTGGACCTGAGTTTCTTCATCTTGCAGTCAAAATTACAGGGCTTCCCGGGTTTTGATAATTTTTGCGCCTGTGCGGCCAGGCTTCGTGGCTCCAGTCCACGCAGCACCCGAAATCGCAGGTCATAATCCACGCTGAGCCTGGAGTTGGTGCCCCTGCGGAACGAATAGCCAAGCGGGACCACATCGAAGGCCCAGTCTTCGGCCAACGAGTAAAGAGCAAGGCTTCGGTCACTACTCTCTCCCCACTCCTCAAGCGCATCCTTCACCTTGCCCAGCATCACCCATGGGTCTGCCAGGGCCTTACGGCCTTTCATATATACGGACAGAGGCCCGGCACTCCCCGCAAGCCGGATCTGTGCTGTCCTGACACCTGAGCGTTGCACCACCACATCGCGGTAGGTGAAGGATACATCCACGGCATTTTCCCACTCAACAGACACATCCTCCACCCAGGGAATGAGCAGGTCCGTATCCTTTGTGTTGAGCAGATATTCAGACCTCATGTAAACTCCGCTGTCCCGTCACCACTGCCAGTAACTGTCCCGGTAGTGCTCCCGCAGGTGCACGTACCTGTAACAGTCGTGGTGACGTGTATTGTATGCTCCCTGATTACCTCCAGGATTGCCTCGGCCATGTTCCTGATGACCTCCATCTGCGAGTCATTCAATGACAGGTTAAAGCCGTCGGCCTTTGCCTTGTCTTCGATTTTCTGTTTTACCGTACTGACAATCCGGTCAACTTCGTCAGTGGTTCCCAGCATCACACCACCTTTATTTTGGGTGAACCCTGCGTATGCGGACCGCCCAGAAACGGACAGAAATGGTTTGTGGTTACAACCATACCACCTCCGGGCTCTTTCACTTCCATCCTGGATGCATGAATCACCAACCGTCCATCTGACAGATCAAGATACCCATCCCCGAAATTAAATCTCGCGCCGCCATCCGCCCGGACGTACAGTTTTGCCCCGGAATCGGAAAAGTCCACCGCCACATTACCATCGGAGTCAATTACGATCTTTGTCCCTCTGTGCACCAGCATCCTGCTGTACGGTACAGCCACCGCGGGGTGTGATGTCCCATCGGGCTTCTGGTCTTCGTACTCAGCCTTTGGCAATGCGGGACCATGGCTTTGCATGGCCCCGATGATCACAGGCATCCCTCCCATGGTGTAGGCCACAATAACCCGTTCGCCGTCCGGGTTCTGCATTGCCCTGGCAGGGTCAGGATTACTCGACGCTTTCGGATACCACAGAGCCGCATCCTCTGTGCCCCCGTGCTGAAGTACAGGGACCTGTTTGAGGGTTGTTCCCACCTCTGTAAGCACATCACAGGTCACACCACGCACGGGTGCATTCTCATCATCAGGATACGTATGCAGGACAATACCGGTTATGAGCACCCCTACTGCTCTCATGCCCCTTTTATGGTCAGCGGGATTGGTTAATCCCGGGGTTGCCACTGCGCCATCCGGGTGTTGTACCACTGGCCTCATGGTCTCTCCTTTTGCTCGTAATAGGGTCGTGGTGCAGCCGGTTTTTTCTTCTCCGTCGGTCTTGCCCGTACGAACCCGATAGTGGTCTGTGTTCTCACCGTACCCCTGGTTGTATCCACCGCCATTCTGTGATCCACAGAGGTGATGTAGCCTACGATCTGGCCGAATTCCGTATCCATCACAATGGCCCATCCGGTCCAGTTGTCCGGTGCCCCTCCGGTCACCACCACCGTACCCGAGTACTGCTCAGGGTTCATCACCTCCTGGTCCCACAATTGTCTTGTCCAACCTTTTGCTTCATTCACCGCCCCCACAAAGGGAAGCTGCACCTCCAGAGGGCGTAATCCGAACCTCGCGGCACTATCCACATCCACCAGGGGAAACCTGCCGCCAGGGTCCGCAAAGGGCACCGGTACATAACCCAGCCAGCTTGATGTGGCAGCAAAGTAGTTCCACCGCTCGGCTCCGGAGCGCACCAGTTCCATGGACCGGATATATTCAGGCACGAACTGCGGCAGGTTATCAAGGTCGGCATAGGGCCTGGGTCTGACCAGAACCAGGGGATTGTTGTCATCGTCGTATGTGTAGATCACCTCATTGAGCGGTCCTGCCAGGGTCCTGATGACCCTGTCCACAGTGATTACCCCCGGCCCTGCAATCGTGCCCAGCCCCCAGGGTTTTTCGTTGATTTTTATATCCATTTTCAGGAATTCGGCCAGATACTGCCTGCGGCCGGGATGATAGCCCCACCTGAAGGCAGGATTATCCCTGCCGAGCAGCAGATACACGACATCAGGGAGGACCCGGGATGCGGGCATGCCTGATGCAACCCCGGCAATCCTCAATAGCCGGGTGTAGTCTTTGCCTGCCAGGACTCCTGGCACCCAGGACGCTCCTGACCCTGTACTTTCGGTCTGTTGTTCCTGTTTACCAAGGCCTTTGACCTCTGCGTATGCCCCCGGGTCAGGCTCCACGCTCTGGCCTCCCCACAAGGCCATTGCGTCGGAATAGGCCACATATCCCTCGCCCTGTGTGAGGACATACAATCTGCTGAACCCCTCAAGGGGCAGTTTTCCGCCCCACTTCAGGTCCCCTGACATTTGAAAAGCCTCTGCAACCTGATCCCAGGAGGAAAACCCTCCTGATGTGAGAAGTTCCTTACTTAAATCGTCCACCATAAATCCCGCATCAAAGTGAGGGGTATCCATGTGGTCAGACCCATCCGGCCAGGTCCCGATCTTTATGTATTTACGACCGGGCCTGAGTCCCAGTTCCTGGCCCTTGCTCGCCAGCCAGTCCCACTTATCATCTTGCGTCCGTGTGGACACCCTGCCTCCGGGACCCTGCATCCACACATCAAAGGCCAGGGCAGGCCTGAAGTTGTGCATACTGCAGTGTCCCTCGTCCACCCTGACCGTGCTCGTACCCCTGGCCAGGGCCTTTTTCTGGTCCTGCAAACTTCGATATGTTTCTGCCAGGTGCAGTCTGTAGCCCGCAAACTGCATCTCAAAAGCCGTCTTCAGACTCAGCCAGGCATCCTTTAGCGTGGGATACAGCATATTGGCCAGGGCTTCGTCTCCCTTTGCTTTTTTGTACCTGGGCAGAGGCTGGGCTTTTATTCCCAGATCTTCCAGCAGTCTGTTGAGTCTTTTCTTTACTCCGCCTGAAAAGCCGGCTATGCCTATGCCGATTAAAAACTTATCCGCATCCTCACTGATGAGCTGCGGGATGGTATCCGTATCAAACAACTGCACAACGTGGTCATCAAAGACCAGATAGTGCACGGATATGTTGCGCTGCTTCAGGCCCCTCAGGGCACTGTCCTCGTCTGGCCCGATTCTGGTGAGCACTGCAATCTTCGGGGTGGTGCTGCGCTTGCCCCTCGTTGGCAGGTCTGTGCTCATCTGGCTGTCCACTGCACTGCCGGATGTGGTGCCTGAAACTCCCCGCACAATAGACCCGGCACTCTGCCACAGAGGCATCACCTTGATGACCCCGTCACTCATCAGGGCGGCCCAATCCCTGCCACGCAGCCTCCAGCCCCTGGTAATCGTCCCGCTACGGGGATCCACATGCATACTCCAGGAGACAGAGTCCACCATCCCTTCAAGCAGTTTGCGGGTTCCCGCCTTTATTTCTGCCCAGTCACCCGGTGAGATATCTTCCGGTCCCTTCCCGAGGACCACTGCCTCCCACACACCGGCAGGTGCATAGAGTCCTTTGGATATGCTCAGGGATACCAGGTGGTCTGTCAGGTCTTTCCCTTCCCCGTTTTGCCGGTATATTTTAAAATCCAACAGCATTAGTCAACGTCAAACACATCCAATGTAGCCTGGTCAGTGGAATATCTCACTGCCTGTGTATGTGCCGGCAGTCTGGATGGCTGAGGTGCGAGTTCTTGCAGCCTCTCCTCCGCTTTACCCATGGCACCGGCCTCGTGCTGGCTGACCAGGTTGAGCAGCCTGCGGGTAATCTTCACCAGGTCCTGACCTGCCTGGCGGAAGTCATGTGTCGCTGCCCACAGGTCCTTTGCTGTTTCCGACTGGGTCCTGCTCATCCAGGATGTCATGCCCTGCATCAGGTTCTGGACGGAACTCCGGACTCCTGCCAGCCAGGTCTGCTGCGAGGCCCTGGCAGGAGCAGCAGGTATTTCCTTAACCAGTGTCTCTGCCTGCCGGGGGCCAAGCCCCATACCTGCCAGTGCGAATCTTGCATATTCAGGTCCCAGGTACCTCAATAGTGTGGCCTTTGTGACCTCCAGACGCTCGGAAGGTTTGGCCTCTGTCAGCCATTTTCTGGCTTTCCACCAATCCCCGCCCGCCCTCTGGAGTGCTGCCTGCACAATCAGGCCCTGTACAGCACCGGAAGGCACAGGATTAAGCATGTTTGCTGATTGCAGCCACACATCCCGCAACCTGCCACTGACATACAAACCCCTTGTGCCTGCAAAGGGCTCTCCAGCCGCCCCGAGTCTCCTTTGGACCCTCAGAAGGTCCCCAACATCCACGTGGATACCCATGCTGGCCAGCCTGCCAGTATATCCTGCAATTTCCTGGAGGTATTCAGGCAGTCTTCCAACTCCGATTCCCAGACTCACACCTGTACGCACCGCATCCGTCAGGACCCTGGTGGTACCGCCAGCATATACCCCGCCCATCCCGGCACCAAACTGCCGCAGGAACCCTCCCATGACTTCTGGCCGTAGTGAAGGAAAGGCCCTTGCAAGTAGCAGCGCTGTCCTCAGGTCAACGGACCTTTGCTGCATACCCGATGCGGCCTGTATGGACACCTGTGCCTGCTGGGCCTCTGTGGGAGTGTAACCCAACCCGGAAAACTGCTTCGCCTCTTCAAGACCAACTATCCGTCCGGCACCGTATCTCACGGCAGCAAACTGCAACCTCTGCATTCGCTCGGCACGTCCCATAAGCCGCTCCAGGTGGCTCAATGTGGCGCTTTGCATTGTGGTGAGTTTGAGCAGACCGGCAGTACCAATCTGGCCCCCAAAGGTTCCAATGGCCCCACCAATTCCTGCACCCAAAGTAGCACCAACCGGACCCCCTATTACCCCGCCAAGAACCGCACCAACAAGGCTGCCTCCGACCGATGCCCCACCATGTATAATGGCAGCCTGCCTCTGTGTCCTGGCCTGCAGCAATCCACCAAGAGTGCCGCTGAGGTTGCCGCTTGAAAGTGCCTGTGCCTCCATTACAGAGGATTGCAGGTACTGCGATACCACCTGGTTGAAGGCACCTTCGGCCTTGGCATATCCGTATCCCAGAATGCCGGCTATTTCCGGACGATTTTTCCCCACCTTTTGTACCCAGGATTGGACCAGATTGTGGATTGACGGCATTCTGACGGAAGATTGTGCAGCAGCGGTTTTTTTCTGGGCCTCCTCATACCTTGCGGGAAACCGTGTGACCTCTTTTGCTGCTTCCTGCACATCCCGCAGTTTCGCCAGCATCCTGTCCAGGCCGCCTGTACGTGCCTCGACCTCAATGACTGTCTTTACCACTTGAGTGGGCAATTTCTCTCTCCAGTTCGGCTATTACGGGGTCATCAAGCCCTGATGGCTCTTCTATTTCAAGCCTGATGCGGGCAAAGGTTTCCTTATCCAGACCTGCGAACCAGTCCTCCAGAATTCGGGCCGGATTTGTCTTGCTCCAATCCTTCCCGTGGGTCTTCGAGTACCAGTGGAACAATCTCCACCATCCCTGCATTCTGGTCCTCTTTGCCCTCTCGAAGGCCTGTGCGAAAAAAGCGCTGCTCGTGGGCCAGGATCTCGCCATACACGGCAAGCAGAATCTGAGGGTCCTTCATGGCCAGGGTATCAAACCACCCGGGTTGCTTTTTCAACGCCACTGAGCACGTGGCTGTGGCTTCGATCAAAGTACGGGTATCAGGGTCAATCGCCTCCCAGGGACGGCCACCTGAAAGCACGGCCTTTGCCCTGCCAACCTCTATCATTTCCTGGACAGTCAGGACATGACTCACGAACTCACCCTCAAGCACCTGCCCATCCCTGGTCCTGTAACGTACTATGAATGCATACTCTTCCGGCTCAATTTCAGGCCTTTCGGGCTTCACATCCTCTTTTGCAGCCTTTTTGACGTCACTCAAACGCTCCATCAGGCCACCTCGGTTGTGGACTTAATCCTGCGTGCCACAAACTCCACATCCACACCCACCACAGCGCGGGGGTCAACACGAAACGAGAGGCTACGGAATTTTACCTCTTCCGCCTGGTACACCACGTTGCCGTGCACATCCAGTACCTGCATGGTCATTGCAGGCCAGGTTATTGTGTCCTCGAGTGTTGCAGGTGGCCTCAGCCCCACGGAAACCAGGTCCTCATTTACAATCCTCACAAACGACGCGGACAGGGTGACCCGTTTGCCCGTCGGCACAAAGTGGGTTTCCATGTCACCGATGACATTGACCTCGTCATAGGTGATTTCTTCACTGCCCGAAACATTCGTACACCAACCAATCCGTTTTCCGTTGACGGATAAAATGGCCCTCAGACCGCTGAAGATCTCTGCCATCACGACCTCCTGTTACTTTGCAACCCCGGGAATTCGTACCACATGGGCCGTCATTACAATGAAGTTGAGCGGTTCCACCACCGCAACCTCATACCCGATATTCAATCCGTCACCCACATCCTCAATTTCCAGATTCTGCCAGGCCTTGATCAGATTTTCCCTGACCTGCTGGTCCAGCCTTTGCATAGCCAGACCTTTTACGGTCTGTGCAGTACCCGCAAACATCGGGTCTCCAATAAGCAGTTCCAGATAGCGCCTCAGGTCCTTCACGCTTTCGTTCGCACTTTCGTTTGCGCTGACCTCGCTGAATATCGGATTGTCAGTGCGCACATACGTGGTCACGGAACGCTCCCACTTCCAGCCCAGGTGATCCCTGGTCAGCAGCATCACTCCGGATGCGATCATGTCCTCGACCCTGTCGTTTGCCGTCCAGTCGCTGCCGTCATCCACAGCCAGTACATCCACGTACTTCCAGGTCAGGGGCACCCCAACCGGCCTCCCGGCCTGCATTCCCGCTGCAAGCAAGCCCGTGTATGCAGGATGCAGCCATACGGGATTGCCGTTTTCGTCATAGAGCTGAATCTGCTGTGCCAGCAGGCTCACGTGTCTGGTGTTCAGGTACCGGGCTGCCCCGATTACATCGTTGAAAGACGGACCGGATGTCATTCCCACATATCCGTTGCGTTCGTCCTTGCCCTGACCTGCCATGTACTCGCAGTGTTCCTTGAGTTTGTCGGCCACTGCCTTGACCGTATCAAGGGTCTCTGATGTACACAGCGGTACCACAATGTTCACAAACTCCGTCTTCAGCAGGTCCAGCCCATCCTGCCAGTCAGGCAGTGCCGCAGTGGCATTCGTACCGCCACTTAGGTTCGTCTCGTCTGTTGCAGCCGGGGCCTTTGCCGGGGTGCTGGCACGCTCAATCACCACAAGACCCAGCGTACTGCCCATCTCTTCCCATTTTGCAGCCTCGGCTGTGAGTGTGGACGATGCCCCGGCTGCCAAAGAGGTGCTGTCAAGTGCATCCAGGTCTGCAACTGTCATCTCCTTCGGGGTCTGCACCTCAAACGCCACCCCATCCATGCTGAGATCGGTGAGTTTCGTTTCAGGTCCGAATACGGTGGTCCCAACGTGCAGTCCGTTTGCATCCACGCTCACATCCATCGCTGCATCCCCGTTGTTTGTGACCTTCAGGGCAGGCACATAAGTTGTACCTTCCTTTGCAATGCTTATTGCCTCTGTATCCTCCCCGACCTTCACGGTGAGGGTCTTTATGCCTGCGCTTGCATCTTCCTCAAGTTTGACGGTGATGGCATTGCCGTAAGCCCCCCAGTCCGCTGCAAGCACCTTGAGGGAATCCCCTCCATCTGCATCTTTCAAGGTGGCGGATGCTCGTTCAGACCCATTGACCCTTACAAGCAGGGCCTTTGACGCCCCGCCTTTTATCCGGTCATCCGCAGAGGGCGAAAACAGCAATTTGGACAGAATCGCCCCATCATTGTTGGGCATCAGGCGTCGCAATTGACTTGCAGATGTCACTACCTGGACCTTCTTTGGCTCACCGCCACGGCTCCACTCACCCAGAATTGCCACCACACCACGTGCACCGGGTCCCACTGTGTCCAGACTGCTCGCATCAATCACGGAATACACGCCGGGTCTGCGTGTGTAAGCACCCCCTATGTTTCTACCGGTAGGCATTTTATCCTCCTTCTGGTGTTACCTTCCCATGTATGTCACCCACCCGGATGTCATTCATCCAGACAAAGATATTCTTCAGGCTGGATTCCTCGATCACCTGATAACTCCTTCGGATTCCCGTAAACTTCCACACCTGGCGCCTCACAAGCGCCCCCGGGGGCATCAGCTCCGGAACAGGCTCAACGTCCCCGCCATCCACATATTCCATGGCTGCAATCTCGGACTGTATAAAAGTCTCCCTTGCCCCCAGAATCGAGGCCTGTACAGCCACATGCAGCATCCTCAGGTCCATGGGTTGCATTGCATACTCGAACACACCGACCTCCTGGGCAAGCAGGACCCCGTACCCATCCGTCATCTGGCCCTCAAAGCCTTGCTCTTCCTTCTCTCCCAGCAGTATTACGGCTATAAGGGGAAAGCGTACCTGTGCCTTTGCGTATCCCTCGACAACAAGAGGGTTTATGGCCTGCCAACGCAGCCACATCCCGTCCACGGTCTTAACGGGATAATCCTCAAACAGCCCCCGGAAAGCGTCCTCATTGTCCCTGAGGTACTCAATACCCGTTTTTATGGCACCTGTTACCAGTATGTCCGCATCAATTGCCAAAAATTGCCTCCGTCATATCCGGGATCTGTCTGCTCACATCATTTGCCAGGTGCCTTGCCCTGATACCCGGATGTATCCACGACCCGGCTCGTTTCGTGGCAGGGTTATCGCTTATTGTGCGCCAGGTCCTGTACTGATAATGTGTGGCTGCCTGATACGTCTTTGCCATCCTCACCATGCCTGCGTAGATGTCCACCACGTGGTGGGGTTTGAGTTTTGGCGCAAGCCCTGCCTGAAGTCTCCCGCCCCATACGGTCATGGAACCGGCCCCGCTGTTTACGGAGGACTCCAGTCTTCTCATTGCGGATGAAACGGCATTGGCAACTGTTTTACCCAGCCCCCTGTCGATCTTTGCGTATGCCGAACCCACCGGAGGGGCATTTCGTCCCGTGGCCCCAGGCATCATGTGTCGGAACGGGACTGCCAGGTACCTGTACCCGTCCTTGCTTGTCCCGGCCTTTGATGACTGCAGAATCGTATCCCTGAGGTCCCAGGAACTTGCCCCGTGCTCTACCATGTTGGGAAACGCCCCTACCAGCGTGACAAACAGCCTGCCTGCCACAACCTCCGGCTTTGTAATGGCCTTGATGTAGTCACGTTCGGACGTAAACAGCCGCCTGTGCGCAGCCGTCACCCAGGCAGTACGTATCGCATCCCCAAGCATCCCTATGCGGGTCTGCACTGCCTCGGGTGTATATCCCAGTGCCTCAAACACCCCCGGTAGCGCCTCTATGCGGACCTCACGCATTCGCCTCCTGGTATTCCAGCCTGGCCAGGACCTGCACGGGCAAGTATTGCACCCTCTCGGTTGTCCCTTTCATCTTCGTGTATGTGACTCTGGATGCGTGCGGGTATTCGGTGGTCACATACCTGGGATGGGCATAATACGTCACCACGAATCCCTCTTCCTCGTCCGGAGCGGTGCCAGCCTGGTCTCCTGGGGTCCAGTCAATCGCTCCGTCTTCTGTAACGGTAAAATCCGTGGCAGGTTCAAGCCTGGTCCCGTCAGACCTGGCCATATACAGCACACCGACATCGACCGGTTGTTCCTGTCCGTCCAGTACAAGTGTCATATTCCTGACAGCCACGGGATATTTCAGACTTTGGACCGGACCTTGACGAACAGCCGTTTCCCTGACCACCATTACCGCATCCAGTAGCGTGAATCGATCCAGGTATCCGGGCAGGTGTTCGGGTCTCAGGGTCAGTTTGACCGTGCCCAGTACCCACTGCCCGAACCGTTCGTACAGCCTGGGTTCAATCTCCACACTCTCCACGAGCAGTCTGACCTCTTCCCCGTCCGTATACACGCGGCCGGTGCCACCGCAAACAGGACAACTTCCGTCAGGTACACCGTTGTTTACGGCCGTGCACACACATGCCTGGGCCTTTTCCCACCGGGCACGCTGACCTTTTGTCATCAGGACACATTGTATCCCCACAGGGTCGAAATCCGAACGCTGGCATTTTTTTGGCCAGGAAACGGGGAATTTCATACCACCTCCAGACCGGCACCGTAATACCTGCGCCTGACCCTGGGCAACAGCGAACGGATGTCTTTCTCGTACTGTATGATTCTGGCGCCGTATCCCGCATTCGTGGCACTGGATGTGGTGCTGATCGACTGTCCGACACCGTCCAGGTTTACGGACCTGGACGCAATGCCCGCACCACCCAGAAGGTCACCCGCTGGGTTCAACGCAAACATCGCGGCGTACATGCCCATCAAATGCAGCTCGTCGGCAGGCATTTCATTGATATCCCTGCCTGCATCGTAATTCACCTCGTACCATCCGGGTGTCATATCGGGCCTGGAAGTGCCGAAATAAGGCCACAGCATCGCCGGATACATCTTTGGCCCGCCCTGACCCGGCACCACGTTGATCTGTCCGGCCACCGGCAATACCTCGACGATCCAATCCCCGGGAACGTCGATTACTGTCTGTCCGCCGAACCTGAATTTCAAACTGTTCACATGCCTCAGCGGTCGTTTGTCCACCTTCAGGGTGATCCAGGCATCATTGCGGTGCGGGTCGAAATCGTGACGCTCCGTAAAAGCCTTACGGCCGACCACCACACCCGCCTGGGTCTGCAACCATTCCCTGGCCGAATTCAGCGCCATATCGTACAGGTCATCCGGAAACGGATTGCCGTTGTCATCCGTCAGGTCCAGACCGAACAGGTACACATTAATCAGCCATTCTTTGGTCAGGGGTTCGCTCATCCTATGACTGCCACACGCACTGTTGTCTGGCCGCTCACGCCCGTCACCTGTATAAACAGTTTCCTGTAACCCGTGTCAAAAACGGCCTCTTCGAATGCATCGATAGCCTTTGAACCCGTTTTGACCCAGTCCGCATCCACTGCGGCCCACACCGTGACGGTAACGGCCCGGTCGGCATAAACAGCCACCTTGCCACCCGTTGCACCGGCAGGCACCAGGTCCTCCGTTGACGGGGTGTTGGTATTCGGGTCCGAATCATCCGCGGTTACGGACTTGCCCCATTTGTAACGTACGGGCAGGGGAACCTGTCCCGTTACCCATGCATTTGCGCCCGGCTCGAAGGTCCTGGCAACCGCCAGGCCCGTGGAAACACTCTGCATACCGCGGTCAGTCACCTATGACCTCCCCTGTAACTTCAGCAAAAAACTTTGCGGAGTTGTTTGCAGGCAGGTGAATGACCACAGCCAGTATTCCATCCACTGCAGTGGTATTGAGAGACCCGGTAATCATGTCCCCCTCCACATGCCCATCCAGGCTGAGAGGGGAAACCAGTATGGAATGTGTATTTCCGGCTGCATCCGATTGAACCAGGTCCACCGTGATTCCAGTGCCTGAGATATCCGACTCCATAATCAATTTAAAGGACTTTATGGTGCCGGAAAAACTCCCCATGGCACGCACCCTATCCACAGCCGTCGTATCGGAATTTTCCTCGTTTAATCCCCTGTCCAGTTGCAGTGAGACCTTCTTCATAAGGTCGTACACTTCCCTGTTGGCGGCCTTGAGTTTTTCCCCTGCGAGACTCATTTTGCGCCTCCATTACCCTTGGAATTGGGCTCTTTTTTTGTGGGGTCAGCCTCTTTCACCACCTCATACCCCGGCACATGCTTTACCAGCCATTCCAGGGTCTTTGTTTTCAGTCCCTTCACGAACCCGTCTGCGTCAATCTTGCCTTTCTCACCCTGCACATACAGGGGAGCGACGTTTCTGAGTTTTTTATGCCTTACCTTCATTCTGCCCTCCCTATGTTTTTGATCACCATCAAATGCGCAGGGTTTTCGTAGAGCGGCGTGCCGAACAGCAGGAACGCGAACAACTGACCCAGCCCCTGGTACGGGATGGGACGCCTGAACACGGGCAGCAACTGCTTGAACTTCATGCTCAGGGGGTCGTGCTGGGCAATCACAGCCACACCGGTCCCCGGCAAACTCTCGTTGCGGTCCGTGAATACGGTGTCAGTGGCATTGCCGTTTGCATCCCGTGCCTGGGCGATTGCACCGATGTAGGCGACATCGCTGCTGTCCGCTTCGGACCTGTAAACCTTGTAGTACTCGACCTTGCTGGCATTTTCATCGTGGATGGTGAGACTGACCTTCTGGCCTGCCGCCACACTCACGCTGGCCTGGGCCCCCGCTGCGCTCCGGCCCTTAAGCCCCACTGCCACGGCCTTGTATGTGTAGGTGCCGGCATCGTTCGTACCGAACAACGAATCGTCGTCATTTGCGGCGCTCGCATCGGCAATGGAGGGTGCCGCGACCTGGTCTTCACCGACCGCGCTTTCGGGGGGTGCACCCTCGGGTTTCAGGAACGCATGCGGCTCCAGGCTCACCTCGTCACCGTTGGGCGACAGGATAGCAGTGGGACGCACACCCAGCAACACCTGATTCTGGGACGGACCCATGCCAGGCACGTACCTCAGGTTCGAACCCCCGATTTTTCCCATGTCCGTTTGTGCGAAAAACGGCATGTACACCGCATCCGGAGACGCATAATTCGGCGCATCCACCAGGCTGCCCAGTGCGTCCTCCAACGCATCCGGGGTCAGGGGCTTGCCGCGCAGGTCCACCGCATTCCCCGCTTCTTCGGCCGCCTGGATCATGCCTTTCCATGCGTACCGGTTGACCCGGGTATCCCCGAAAAACAGGGCGCGTTCCGTCTGGACCAGCAATTTCTGCAAGGCCCTCTGGCTGGCCTCTGCCAGTGCATTGGGGGACACAATGGTCTTTACGCTCGCCATGACATCGCTTACCAGCCTCAGCACGGCCAGGTATTTCACCTTTTCATAATCCCTTTCGTACTCGGAATTGGTGACCGCGGGCAGGTCCATCTCCGAAATGAATCCGTCCGTGTCATCCCCCAGGGAGGTCAACCGAGTGTATTCCACCACGGTACTGAACGCCTTGTCCTTGAACAGCCTCCACCATACCTTGATCTGTTTTTCCGTGGGTACCCGCATTGCCGCCATGGTCCCTTCCAGGTCCTGCGGGATCAATGCCGCACCGCTGCCCCCTCCCTCGTAGCCGGGTACCGCGTGCCCGGCCTCCAGTGCCTTGTTCAGGCTCAGCTCCTCGCGCAGTTTCCTGAAATCAACTGCGTTTACTGCTCCGAAACCCTCGTTAATCATTGTTTACCTCCGTTAAATGATTCCGAATTCCTTCAGTTCTTCCCGTGCCGGCATGCCGCCTGCCTCCACCAGGGCAACCATTTGTCCCAGGGTCGCGTATCGCTGCGGGTCCTGTTCCTTGTTCAGGGACTTGATGATACGTTCCCGGATTTCGTACCTGGACAGCCCGTCCCCGGACTTTTCGATCGGTTCGGCCCCCTGTACGGATTTCCTGTCCACCGGTTTGCCAACGGATTTTTTGACATCCTCGACCTCCTGTTTCACCTCTGCCACCCGGTCCATGGATTTCTTTGTCTCGTCCAGGGTGGTCCGGATGCCCTTCTGGACGTCTTTCAGGTCGGATATCGCCTTTTCGACCCCTTCCAGCCCCTCTTTGACCGCCTTCAGGGTTTCGGCGACCTTTCCCATTTGCTCGGGCAGCCCTTCCAGGTACCCCAGCACACCGGTCACGTCCACGGTGGTTTCGTGGTCAAGTTCCTTGCCGAGTTCCTTCTCAAAGGTCTCCTTGTCCACCTTGTCCTTTTTTTCCTCACCCATTTGTACCTCCTGTTTTTGCAAATATCTTTTTGACCAGGGCCAATGCCCGCTCATACGTCCATTTCGGTTTGCGTTTCAACACCAGAAGCACGGCATCGTCTATCCCTATGCTTGTGACCTCGTTGTCCAGGTCCTGTCGGGTCAGCGCGGCCCCGTTTTCCGCCTTTTCCGGTTCCGGATGCCCGGCGGTCAAAGCCTTGACCAGTGCCTTTGCCGCTATGTCAATCCTGGCCTGGGGATTCACGGGGTTGGGTGTGATTGCCACGTTTCTGATCAATGCCCTTTTGATGACCTTGCCTTCCGCACCTTCACGTTCCAGCACCTCTCCCTCGATGCTGAACCCCAGACTCCTGGGCCTGCCGTCCAGGGACTTCAGCAGTTCCCATACCCTCTCCGCAGGCTCGTAACCCTTGATCAGGAACCCTTCCACCCGTGTACCTGTCCTGCCGTTTTCCAGCTTGACCGGTTCCACTTTGTCCGGATATCCCACCACATCCGCAGGGTCGTTGCGGTGATTCAGGTTGAACCATCCGTGTTTCAGGAAATA
>WGCQ01000219.1 GCA_015493765.1 Deltaproteobacteria bacterium | reverse complement strand
GCCGCAAGCCCCCTGACGCCTTTTGGTTTGTTTGTATTGCCGTGCATGTGCGCCTCCTGTAATGCGAGTGAACATGTGTCCGACAGGACCCGAGCAAGGCCTTTGTCAAGGGCTGCGAAGCAGCTTGTTTACCCTTGACAAATGGCCGAGCAAGGGTCAGGACACTTGTTGTTCACGAACAACAGGAGGCGCAGGCAGGCAACAAGCATACGGCTCGGGGGCGCGGCCGTTTGGCGTGGATGAGACAGCTCCAGTGGCCGAGTCCGTGACCGTTGACCGTGACAGTGACCGTTGGCCGAGTCCGTGGCCGTGGTTTCCGGTTACAACGTACGTCTTCCCGCAAGGCCCACGGGCCGTCCCGCTGCAGCCGCAGGCTGCTGCCCGATGCCCGACGCCCGACGTCAGAATCCAGAGGCAGGTATAGGGGCCGGTTCCAAACCCACCCTTTTGCAGTTGCAGTGGGGGCGGGGATAGGGATTTTTCAGCGCTTTTGGCCTTTGGTGTCAGCCTTCACCCAGGCGGGACCCAAAAGACCATCAAAAATCCGCCCAGTCCGGGTCCAGGTCCTTCATGTGTTTGATCCGTGCCCTCGGCGAATCAGGCAAAAATCCGGTGCACAGAAAGCCGTAGGGGCAGCGCTCGCACAGGTCGTCCTTGACCTTGCCCTGGGCCAGGGCGTGCGGGATGTGCACGGTGTTGCCCGAGTCGTCCGCCTGGAGCGTGCCGATATTGTTCACGTCCGGGTGCCAATGTTCCTTGTACTTGCCCATCATGCACACCGGGATATTGGACAGCCGGATAATGTTGGCACGGCCCTCCGCCGCGTCAAAGGCCTCGAACACCTGGGGCAGGACATCCTGGTACGCAGGCAGTTGCTTGATGTCACCGTGAAAGCGGCCAAAGGGACTCAGGTATTGCAGCATGAAGTCCCGCACGCCCAACTCCAGGCCCATCTGGACCATGGGCAGGATGCCGTGGGCATCGACCAGTTCCCGGGTCAGGGGGATGTTCAGCATCACGTCCCTGAAGCCCGCGGCCAGCAGGTTGCGCAGGCCCCTAAGCGCCATGTGAAAAGAACCCTTTATTTGGGTGATCCTGTCGTGCAGTTCGGCGTTGTGTCCCATGATCGTCACTGCCATGCGCGTGACACCCGAGGCGGCCAGGCGTTTTGCGTACCCCGGGTAATAGCACATCAGGCAGTTCGTTTCCATCATGACCTCGCGGATCCCGGCCTTGCGCGCCGCGGCCACCATGTCGATGAACTCGGGGTGTATCGTGGGCTCGCCCCCTTCGAAGGTCATGGTGTCAATGCCTTGCTGCACGGCCCGGGTGGCCAGGATCTGGATGTCCCGAACCGTTTTCGGACGGACGGACAGATCGCCGAACATGCAGTAATTGCAGTGGTAATTGCACTGGTACGTGGGCGGAACCAGGGTCTCGCGGGGGTGCTCCTGCAGCACGTACTTGCGAAACAAGCCGTACATCATGGTGACCTGCGCCGCGGACAGTTGCGGCGTGTCCATGACGCTGCGCGTTTGAAACAGGTCGGGCAGTATCCTGACCACCTTTGAGGCCGGCTCCGTGAGGTATTTGTTTTGCACGGCCTCGTCGAACATGTCGGTCCCCGGGATCGGCGTGCTGACCTGCATCAAGGGCATGGCGCCGTACCTGTCCCACAGGTACAGAGCAAAGGCCAGGGTCCTGTTGATGTCCGCTGCTGTCTCGCCGGGCATGCCCACCATGTAGTGCACCCTCAGCGGCAGGTTCAATGCATTGCACTCCTCGGCCAGGCTGGTGACCTTTTCCGGCAGCAGCCCCTTTTTGATGTGTGCCCTGGAGAAATCGTAGTTCGGGGTCTCCAGGCTGGTGATCAGCAAGGGCGTGGTGACCTTCATCAGCACGAGGGTTTGCGGGTCCAGGCGGTCCGCCCTGACGCCGTTCGGTGCGATGAAGGTAAAGCCGTGCGCGGCAAGCATCTTGATGAAGCGATTGAAAAAACGCCTGTTTATGTTTATTGCCGGGTCATTCAGCACAAAGCGGGTCACGTGGGCCTGGTTGTAAAACCACAGCAGCATGGACTCGATGTATTCCACGGAGTGCATCCGGTAGCGGATGTGGTAATTGGGCATTGCGCAAAAACGGCACTTGTGGCTGCACCCGCGTGTGGCCATGAATGCCAAAAACGGCAGGTTGTCGTGGCTTTCCTGCACCAGGTCGGCCTGTTCCGCCTGCATGTAAAAGCGTGTCCACGTGTCGAAACCCGCGATGTCGTAGGCCAGAAATGGCAGGTCATCGAGGTCTTCAATGCCGTTGTCATAGTTGTAGCCGTTGAACACAGGGCCTTTGGGTGCTCGAAACGCCAGGCCCGGTACCTTGTTCCATTCATGCAGCGGCGTGTCCAGCAAGGGGCGCACCGCGGCCTCGCCTGCGCCGTGCAGCACGAAGTCCAGTTGCGGATACAGGTCCAGGTATTCAAGGGGGTCGTACGGCGGCATGTACAAATCCCCGATGAACAGGTCCGCCAGGCCGATCCGGGCGTGCGGCATGAGGCCGCGCAACTGCCCGACGAATTCCACGAAATCCTTGCCCCTTTGGGCCTCCCACCACCTGGTTTTCGTAATCAATACGAAATCATAGGTCTTTTCCAGGCCCCGGACCCGGTCCAGGATGTCGGAATACGGCGCACCCACCACCACGTCCGCCCGACGACCCGCGACCCCCGGGGCTGGCACACCTCCGGGCAGCAAAAACGCATCCACCACGTCCACGTCATAGAACTGGCGCAGGTATGTGGCCGTGTACAGGGTGCCAAGGCCGCTGAGTGCAGGTGCATTGAACAGGTATCGCGTGAGTTTTAGCGGCGGGTGAATCAATAATATACGTTTTTTCAACCATGCCTCCATTAATGGCCTGTACAGTTTAGCAGTTCATAATGCACAGTGGCAACCCTTCACCCGAGGCACTTCAACGTGAGGTTAATTTTGGAACACGTTATTTATCAAACCGTTACAAAACCAGGGGTCAAAATCATCAATTCTGGCAAAACGCAGGTACAGGGGGCCAACACCCGGTGATCATAGCGACGCATTCACATGCATTTATAGCGTTTTTTGAATTGCAAGATTTTTTGTTGATATGAGATGCATATCGGCTACTGGGTCCGACTGTGGCCCTGACGGCCTGATTCCTCGCCGGCCTCGACCAGCCCCGGGTCCCTCGATCAGATTTGGGAGTCGGGTGCAGCAAGCGGCCACTCAGTGTCCCGGTATGATTTTGGATTCTCAATCAGTCGAAATCACGGCATAATAAAGGTTTCCATGCCTGGCCACCAGCAACAGCACGTCCTGACCTTTCCTGGTATGCCGCACAAGTCGCTGAAAATCCTGAACATTTCGCACAGATTTCCTGTTTACTTCCACGATCACATCACCAGGCCTCAGACCCTGGCGATCCGCAGGACTACCTGGCTTTACGGATTTTATGACCACACCGCCCTTGATGCCCAGGCGGCGCGACACAGAACGCGGACAATTGCTGACCTCCAGGCCAAGCCCCTTACCACTGACCTTTCCGCTGGTGCCGGTCGCAACGACCTCTTCACCGGTCCTGGTTGATATGACAGGCGTCAAGGTCAGGGTTTTGTTGTCCCTGATGACTTTTATTTCGACTTTCGTGCCAGGTTCGGTCAGGCCCACCAGCCTGGTCAAATCAACGGGTTCCCTGACCGGATGTCCGTTGTACTCAGTGATGACATCACCGTGTTTAAATCCTGCCTTGGATGCGGGGCTGTCACGAAAGACCTGCGATACCAGCACGCCATGCACACCCTTCAAACCCAATGCCCTTGACAGTTCATCATTCAATGCCTGGATACCAACGCCCAGCCATCCCCTCAACATCCTGCCATGGGTCAATATCTCGCGGATGAACTGCTTTGCCATGTTCACAGGCACGGCAAACCCGATTCCCTGGGCCGCACGGCGGATCGCCGTGTTGATTCCTACCACGTTTCCCGCGGTATCGAACAAGGGGCCACCGGAATTGCCAGGGTTGATCGATGCATCGGTCTGGATAAAGTCATCGTAAGGCCCTTCACCAATTACCCGATTTTTTGCACTGACGATGCCTGCGGTAACCGTGTAGGACAATCCAAACGGATTTCCAATGGCCACGACCCACTGTCCGACCTTCAAGGTACTGGAATCACCTAACGGCGCCACGTTCAGGTTTTCCTTGGGTTTGATTTTCAGCAGTGCCAGGTCCATGCGCTTGTCACTGCCTATGACTTTGGCCTTGTATTTCCTGCCGGATGCGGTTTTCACCATAACCTCATCGGCACCGGCTATGACATGATGGTTTGTCAGGATATAGCCCTTGGCATTGATAATTATGCCGGATCCCAGGCTTTTGCGTTCCATTACCCGTTCCCTGGGCATCCTGCCACCAAAGAAAAAACGAAACCAGGGGTCACCGAACATGGGCATGCCCCCCATCCGTATCTTGGATGTGGAATATATGTTCACGACCGTGGATTGTTTCTGTTTGGCGAGGTCGGAAAAATCAGGCATACGGACCTTGTTCGGCTGGACAGTCCCGTCAGTCCAGATATGCGAGTTTTTCGCTGCCACGGGCAAGGCAAACATAAATACTGCAAAAGACAGAATGAAAAGATTACGTTTCATGACCACCTCCGTAATTAGTCCAAGGGTTCCGAAATCATCACCCACCCCACACATTCTTTAACACCGAAACGGGTCGGCCAATTCCTGTCCCGTGAATAATCATCGCAGAGACACGTGTCAACCCAAACACCTGGCTGTTATTTGTAAATGGATTGGGGTATCATGGTGGTGACATTTTCGGAGGATACATTGAGTCGTATTATGGCCGTGGACCCTGGGAGCAGGAGGATTGGTATTGCAATAACCGACCCGCTGCGAATCCTTGCCAGCCCCCTGGTGGTTATTAAATTGAAGCCGGGCGAGGACCCGGTACCGAAAATCGTGGATGTGGTAATGCAATACACACCCGAGATAGTGGTTGTGGGTAATCCGATTGGCCTGGATGGCGAGGAAACGGAAAAATCAAGACAATCGCAGGCATTAATCGAAAGACTACGCAAGGCCATGCCGGATATCAAGTGGACGCTATGGGACGAACGCCTGTCCACGGTTGAGGCATCGGAGTTATTACATGCGGCCGGCAAAAATACACGTAAACAAAAGGCGGTTATCGACGCCGCTGCTGCGGCTGTGATCCTGCGTTCATACCTGAGTCACCTGGAGGAGGATGCGGGTCGTTAAGTTCATTCTGGGGATCATTGCAGCCTTGCTGGCATGGCTGGTCCTGGACCTGGCCATGGCAGCGAGTTCCACATCACAATGTCACGTTCTGGTGTTAAAGGGACAGGGATGGTCATCGGTATTGCACGAACTCGATCACTGTGGTTACCGCACCGGGATTAGCCTAAAGGCCGCGGCGAAAACTGGGACCTTGCAGCGGGTAATCGGGACACCCAAACCCGGCATGCTGGATTGCAATCGTGACCTGGCGCACTGCCTCAAGGGGATCACGCATATCAGGATACTGGCCGTGGATGTGGAACCCGGTATGACGGCATGGGATGCAGCAAACAGGATCGCCCTGGCCTACGAAATCCCGGAGTACACCATGTGGGACCTGCTTACGGATCCCATGCTGGCTGCCCGCGCCCACATTCCCCCGCATAAAGGAGTAATTTCTCCATTCGAAGGATTCCTGGGCACAGGGCTCTACCGTTTTGACAGCGGACTTGACCCTATGGAGGTATTGCTGAATGCTGCCAGGAAAGGATTGAGCAATATCGATCATTTAAAGCCACCAGCCATGGATACCTACAATTTCGTAACACTCGCATCCATTGTACAGAAAGAAGGCAGCAAACCCAGTGACATGGCCCGCATTGCACGTGTGTTCCTGAATCGTTTACATAAAGGCATGCCTTTGCAATCGGACCCCACCATGGTGTATATGCCTTATGGCCTGCACCTGCGCGCCTGTCCTGCACTAAGAAGGGACAGGATGAATCCGTACAACACCTACACCCACAGCGGCCTGCCAACAGGGCCAATCTGCAACCCTGGCCGCAAGGCCATGTACGCAACGTCGCATCCCTACAACGGCCCTGATGCCCATGACCTGTTATTTTTCGTTGCCAAAGGGGATGGGACCCACGTATTCACAAAAACATTCCAGGCACACAAACGAGCCATCAACCAATATTTGCACAAACACGGTCGGACCGAAACACAATAGCAGTGGCCGTGGCCGTTGACCGAGGCCGAGACCGTTGACCGTGGCCGTTGACCGAGGCCGAGACCGTTGACCGGGGCCGTTGACCGTGGCCGTGGCCGGGGTTTCCGGTCGTAACGGGGCCTTCCCGAAAGGCCCGCAGGGCCGTCCCGATACCCGAAACCCGAAGCCAGAATTCAGTGGCCATGGCCGAGGCAGTGACCGTGGCCGTTGACCGTGGCCGTGGAGCGCAGGCGGCCCATCTATTTTGCCGTTTGCACCCATATATGCTCAATGTGGCTCTACCACACCTGCGATCAAATGGCCTTAACTCCTCGTACTGAACCACTTTCGGCGTACTTTGTCCTCAAATTTGACAGGTAATTTGGGTAATTCGGGTTATTGATTTACCATCAAGATTTTCTTAGAATGTCAATGGAGGTTTACGGATGGTATTAATACCTTCAAATCAAAGGGTTTTCCTTAAAAATTTTATTATCTGCGGGGGGGGACCATTCGTATCGTGCTCCTCCATATTTGTTCTATGGTTTTGTGGTGAATGTAATTGTTATGTGAGGAAAATCTGGAGAATCAGAAACATTTACACCTTATGATTGTTTTTAAGGAGGTTATGTAGTGAAAGGAAAATCAAATTGGTTGCTTTTATTGGGATTGGGCCTGTTGATCTCCGTGTTGTCAGGATGCGGAGGTACATCCGATAATCCTGGGATCGATGCGGCAGGTGATGCCAAGGTTCAAACGAAACTTATGCGCCTGGTTCAGGGAGATGATGGGAGCGAGTACATATGTGAGGACCCATCGTCCTATAACCCGGGCAAGTGTGTGAAAAAGGGCACGAATGAGCCTTATCTGTGCAAAATAATCAAGGACAACGAGAAAGTGGTCTATCATTGCATTCCCGACAAGAGTACCGAACCCTGGACTCCCCCCTGTGAGGATTACAAGCAGTTCGGAGACCATAAATCGGGATTGCAATGCTGGGACCCGCCTGCAAACTACTGCAAGGACGGAGCCGACACCATGGTGACATGGTTTTGTAAATCCGATGGATCAAAGTGCTGCCTGTCGGGGGGCGATTGCTTCCGTTGTGGCTGGATCGACATGTTTGGTTGCAAGGTTGCGGGTGAATCCAATCCCACCGACCCATCCGTATGCGAAAAAATCAAGGCAAAACTTCCCGAACCGTACAAGTCTTGCATTGAGGGAAAGTGTTCCAAGCAAGCAATGGACCAGATCACAAATGACCCCGAATGTGCGGGTCCTGACCCCTCACTAATCATATGTGATTAAGCGGTGGAAAACTAAAATCCCCATTGAGCAAAGCCGCAGGACAACGATTTTGCATGGGACCTAATCAGCCGATATGCATCGCATATCAAACTCAAATCCCGATCCATTACCCAGGCCAATTCCGGAAGAACCAGAAAAAAGTTATTGGAAATGTGCCATGTTTGCGGAATAGGCTGGCAGGTTATACAACCCTGTGTCATACCTGGAAAAATTATGGAAATCAAAACCCGGTTTCCTGCCACAGGTGACGTTTAAAACCTTGGCACCACCTGGAACCAGGTCGTAACCAGCCATATTACGCAGGTCTGGCAGGTGGATGACCGACACATTGCCCGGCCCCAGTATGACCCAGAAGGACCAGACCCCTGGCTGGGACAACAGCACCTGGCAAAATGACGGCCTGGGGTCGTGCATGGGCATCCAGGCAATGGTTTGCCCGTCCCACCCGGTAGAGCCCTCCTTCGGGGCCTGGATCTGGGGAAAATCCAAGAAATCCTGTGTCTGCATGTAAGTCACACCCGATAAAAAGACCTTGTCCCCTGCCACGCAACCAGTGGTAAAAGTCGTGTGCAGCCCCTGCACGGACAGGTCATTAAACCTGGCACCGTTAAACCGCATGGCCAGCCCCTGCCCGCCGAACACCACGGGTCCTCCGTCCGGACACACCACACCCAATGCATGTTTCGTCCCGGGAATCTTTAAAGCACGCCCCACGTCGCTGGTCCACAACTGACTTTTAGTAACAGCGACAAGGCCACCATCCCCTTGAGAGCACAACCCCAACACAGGCCCATCCAGGCCGGCCACCTCCTCCAAGCCGCCACCTTTATCCTGCATGACCCTGCCCTGCATGTCACCTGCGGCCAATCGACCGTTGCACGCGGCCAGGCACGTAAAATCCGCGCCCTGTCCCACCTGCTGGTACACGCCATTCACCAGGGTCATCAGCCTGCCCATGGACAGCACGTAAAACTGACCGTCAGCCACAGCCATGCCGTCCACCGAGCCCCGGGGCAACCTTGCCATGTCCTGGCAGGCACTACAGTCGCAGTGCAAGACACGCCCGTTTTTCAAGCCCATGAAGAAATCGCATTTCCCGGCAACAAACAGGGCGGTTATCAGGTCATCCACCCTGGCAGGACCCAGGTCCAGGGCATCCGGCGTGCCCATGGCCACCATGCCCGCTGACCCCGCAGCCACCATGAAATCCCCGTGCCCCGCAGCAGCGGTCACGCGCCACGGCAGGTTCAAATCAACGACCTTTGCACCTCCAGGCCCGACAACCAGGGCCTGGGTAGTGTCCGTGGGCACAAGGTCCTTCAGCATGATGCGGCTGTATGGCATGCCGTTGGGAGTGGCTGCATGCACGTACAAATCAAAGGCATAGCCCTGGCCTTCCAGGCACTGCATGCAATCGGGCTGGCCAGGCATTTCCAGGATGTTTGCAAACAGGGGCTTGGTATTGCTGTTGAAATCCACGTAACCGTCGTCGCCCAGGTGAAAACTAAACCTGGTAATCGGGCCTTTTGTGCCCATCGGATGCTCTGGCGGCTCGGGGAATCGCAGGAACACGCTGCGATGCAACGGGATGTCCAGGCTGACCACGATACCATCCTGCTCGGGCTTGTTTTTGCTGCACACCAGGTCCCGAACCATGCCCATGCGCTCGGCCACGAACCCGGCGCCCCTGTTGACCGACAGGGTACACACCAGTGCCAGCCTGCCCATGCGGGTGGTGACCTGGAAATTTCCCTGGTCGTCAGGGATAGCCCCCTTGCCCGGGTCCGGGTTGACCCCGTACAAACCGGTATAAGAGGTCGAACAAACCACCAGCCTGTGAGTGGTGTCGCCCGGCTGGTTCAGCCCGTACTTGTTAAAGTCACGGATGCGGCCCTTGAACGTGCAATAAACCGGTTTGCCGGGCTGTGGCGGTGTTCCGTTCGGGTCAGGTTTTTTGCTGATTGCCAGGGTGATATTCGTGGCATCAATACCCACGTAGGTAGCGGCCGAATAGCCATCCTTGGTGGCGGTCACGGTCACCGGCCCCTTGACGCCGGGTTGACTGAGCGTCACCAGTCCCTGCTTGTTCGTGTGCATCACCATGTTGTTGACGATCACCACCGCATTACTGGCAGGGATGCGGCCCTGGGATACGACTGCAAGGTTGATCGTCTCGCGGATCGGCGGGCCATAGGCGCCTCCCGGGATGCGCATGGGATTGAACAGGCGGATGGGCCGGCCGTACATGACAATTTTGTCAGGACCAATCAGGGACAACACCACGCTCTCCGGGTTGTCCACCGCAGGCGCACGGGCAATGATCCTGTTGGCATCAAGGAACTGTGTTTCCATGGCCTCGTGGGACCCAAAAAATACCCGCAAATCAGGGGTAAAATCCGTCCCGGTGATGTGGATCAGGCCGTTGCCTGCGATGGACGCCGAATCCGGGGTTACCGACAGGATGCGCATGCGGCCGTACAGATAGGTGAAGGCGCCCCGGAGCCTGGATTCGCGCTTGTCCCAGGTGGCCGTAACATCCACGGGACCAGGGCTGCCTGGCGGGGTCACGGCCTCGATGACCGTGGGACTCATCACCCGGGCCGATGGTGCTGGTATGCCGCCAAAATCAATGTGCATGCCAGGCACCAGGTTCCTGCCGAAGATCGTTACCCTGGTGCCGCCTTGGGCCGGTCCATTGGCCGGATCAACCCCCAGTATCCGGAATGTTCGGGACGCGGGCAGCGTGCCCGGGTCATAGTATGTAAAGGCATCGGACAGGTCGGCACTGCCGCGGTCGCATATGACGTGCAAATCCGCAACCCCTGGCAGCCCAGGAGGTGTGAGCCCATAGGCATGTGCGTCATCCAGGACCCGGACATCCGCGATAATACGGTGGCCCAGCATAAACAGGCACGAGTCCTTAAAACCGCTGCCCGTGAGCGTAATGGGTTCACCGCCCTGGGTGCGGCCCTGGCTGGGGCTGCATGCTGACAGGGTAACAGGGCTTTCGTAACGAAATGCATTGTGCAACACCGCCCTGCCCTGCCCCGGGACCTGGACACTCACGTCCACCGGGCCAGGAGGGTGCGGCGGTATGGTACAGTTGAATACACCCGACGATATGAAAAACGGGTACGTGCATTCGTTGTCACCGAAAAAGAACCTGGCGTCCGGTGTAAAATTTGTGCCCAGGATGCTGACCGTGACCCTGCCTGCGGTTGGGCCGTGGTCAGGCTGGACAGCCGTGATGCGCAACACCTTGACAGGCCTGGTGTTTTGATGTTCAGGAACCCGTATGGGTGTACGGGGATTGGTGACCGCAGGCAGGGCAGGCGTGGGGGACGGCTGCGGCCGAGAGGCATCCATGGCATCCCCCTGCAAGGGCTGTGTGCCTGCGGACCCGCAAGAATACAGGGCCGCGAGCATTGCCGCAAGCAGTGCGTGCCACGCAAAATGCCATCGCGTTGTTGTAAAGGTATGCCTCATCCCTTATAATTCTAACAAAATTCGCCCGTCAAATCACGGAGGAATGTATGCGAATCAAATGGACGTCAATTGTTTTGTTTGTATTGGTAGGTATCGGATGCGCCTCAGGCAGCGGAACCGCCCCGGACAACACCGCCGGACACGACGTACGGACAGGTGATACCCATACACAGGACATCGTTCCTGACAAAAAGACCGCGGACGCCCCTTCCTCACCTGATGTGGCGGTGGATGCAACGAATGACACGGCCGTGGATACCGTAAAGGATACCATTGCAGATAATTCGCCACGCGATGCGACAGGCGATTCAGGGGACGTGGTTGTACAGCCCTGTAGCATGATTTCGCAGGGACACTTACATCCGCCGGCACCAAAGCCCAAAAAATTCGCGGTCGGAATATTTCATTTCAATATCCAGTACGTTGCTGGCGGGCTCAAGGGCTTTAAGGACAATCCCATGTTCGACATGAACGCCGAGCAGGTGGAGGATGCGATCATCACGCAAAGCCTGGACCCGTTGCTGGACATCTTGCTGGACCACCCGCACTTTGCAGCGGACGTTGAAATGCAGGGCTACATGCTGGACGTTATACGGCAGCGCCACCCGGCAACATTAAAAAAACTGTGGAAACTGGTCCGGGACGGCCAGATCGAGGTGATGTCATTCCATTACTCGGACCAGCTGTTCGTGGCGCACAACAAGTGGTCCATGCAAAGGAGCATCGAACTGAACCGGGAGGCGTTTGATGCGGCATGCCTGCCTGTGGCACCTGCCGTGTTCTGCCAGGAGGGGCAATTTTCCGAGGGCATGCAGGTGATGATGGGCCAGGCCGGCCAGAGCGTGGGCGTGCTGAAGGGGATGTACGGTTACAGCGTAAAGGACCGGGTAAACGCATTATTGTACCGGTTGAGGGGACGGGACGTGGTCACCACGGATTCCATGACCGATGCGGACAGCGGGATCGAGGTCAAGTGGTACGCGGTGGATGACGGGGAGGTACTGGTCACGAACGGGCTGAATCCCTACCTGGGCAAGGGATTCAAGTTTACGGATACGGCCAAAAAGAAACTGGTCGGCATGTTTCAGGACCTGCTGGACAAGGGTTATTTTATGACCACGGTGGGCGATTACGTGCATTACCTGCACGATTACGACGTGAAGGCGGTCAAACTGCCGTTCATTCTGGACGGGACGTGGCACCCGTCGCGCTCGGACAACCTGTTTGCGTGGATGGGACGCAGAGGCATGTTCGGCGACGGGGAAAACGACAACGGTGTGATGACCGGCCTGGAGGAATCGGCATTGGATATCAAGGCATTAGAGGCCTTGATCGCCTTTGCCAAGACCAAGGGCGTGGATGTAAAAAAATTCGCCGGAATAGCGCACGCACTGGCCAGGACCCAGGTACTGGCCGAGGTCAGCGATGCCACCGGGTGGAACCCATGGAAAGGCGAGGTGGAATATGCATTGACGCGGATAGCAAGCGTAAAAAAGGATAGTTACAATGCAATCAAGGCACTGGCGGGTAAGGTGTTCCAGGGCAAGCAGATACTGGTCAATCTCGCCACAGGTGCAGTTACGGACAAAATTCCGGAGACACCGGTGCAGGAGGACAAGCCCGTGGACCCGCAATGGGACGTGAGTGTTGAAGCGGATGGATTCAACGTGAAGCAGTCCTGGTTCGAGGTGCCGTCAAAGGGCCAGGGGGTTTATCGGTTGGACGTGTCGCTGACCAAAACAGACCAGTCAAAAAATACCATGCAGATCACCTTTGCACTGAACAGCGACAAATTGATGTACACACCAGCAATGCTGGACGACACCCTGGAAACCATACCGTTTGACCAGATTGCAACGGACCCGTTTACCGTGGGACTGGCAAACGGGTTAATTGCCCTGGACAAGGACACATTCCTGGTGGAGGATACCCGCAGCATCCACCTGGCCGTGCACGTAGACAGTGCCCAGCACAAACTGTGGTTCAGGGACGAAACCATCAACGGGTCACAGCCCGTGACCTACCACATTTATATCCTGAAATCCTTCACTGGTCCTGACGCGGTAGAATTCGCCAAAACACTAAACATCACACCCACCATGACGTTCAACCTGAACGATTAAATGGCCGCGTGGTGCGGTGAAGGGTTCGAAACACGGTGGAGATTGCGGGAAAATGGCCAATTGGAACACCAGGATTTCCGAATCAACCAGGGTGTCCCTGCCAACTGACTACTGAATCCGGGACCGAAATCGTGATACAACAGTCCGGTTTTTCGGACTCTTCCGGACCAATGGTCCGGATCCCCGGACTGCTGGTTTAGATGATTAAGTATGCATAATGGTGTAATCTATTGATGTTACTGCATTATTGCATCAAGCATGAGTTTTGGCACATCCATTGCAAATGTGACATCGTCCCGATTGGGACGTTTGACAGGGCGACCGCGGTGGTCAAACAGCGCGCGCGGGGTTTAACCCCACAGACCTTTGGTGGTGGAACAGGTC
>WGCQ01000218.1 GCA_015493765.1 Deltaproteobacteria bacterium | reverse complement strand
GCGTCGTCTTCACCTGTTTGGTGCTCAACATAGCTCTGCTATGCCTCCGCCCAAACAGGCTTGACTCCTTGCATCTGAACCACTTTCAGCACCCTTTGTGCTCAAATTTGTCCGGCAATTTGGGTAACGCAACAGTTGCAGGGGCAGCAGGCGGTCCTTGTAACTCTTGTGCTCGAACAGGATGTACACGTACCCGATCCCTTTTTGCGATTCAACCGTGAACAGCAGATCCGAATAGTACGATTTCAGTTCCTTGCCCACCAGGCTGTCCTTTACCGGTTTCAGGGAATTGAGGTCCAGTACCGCGGTCACCTCGGCAGGCAGGAACTTGCGCAGGAATTCAGCCGTGTTCTCAGGCTTGCCGAACACGGCCTTGAAGAATTCGTCGTGCGGGTTTTTGGGAATCATCTTGCTCACAGCATAATTCTATGGGATTGCAGGGGGTTTTGCAAGGAGTGGAGAAGTGGTTGTGTAACAATGTTTGTGTCAAAAGATGCCGGTGTCAGGCGCTTTCGGCCCGTTATGCTGACCTCCATCACCACGTTCTTCGGCCTGGCCCCCATGATATTCGAAAAATCGGTACAGGCCGTTTCCTCATCCCCATGGCCATCAGCCTCGGTGTCCCCCAATTACCTGTCTAAATTCGGCAGTAAAACTTCGCCTTACGGCTCGTTGTCAAGGCCTGCGGCCTTAGGCAAGGCACAGTAAGCGGCCCATCTACTGCGTCGTTGTACCAGTTTGGTGCTCGACGTAGATTAGGCTACGCCTGTGCTCAAACAGGCTTGACTCCTTGCTTCCGAACCCATTTCAGTGCCCTTTGTACTCAAATTTGACAGGTAATTTGGGGGGCGGAAATCCGGTTTATTTCTTTTTGCGGGTCTTGGTGGCCTTCGGCTTGACGACCTTTTTCAAACGTTTGGCCGTGTCATGGAGTTTGTTCGTCCTGTAATCGGACATCACCAGGGTGTCTTTGATGCCCGTTACCTGGGCATAGTGCGTGCCGTCCTTGTTTTTGGGTCCTATGACCAGGTCCAGTTTGCGTCCGTCATTCAGCGTCAGCATGCAGCGGACGTAGGGCTTGCCAATGGGCCTGGGCGCAACAAAATCGTTGGCGGTCAGGTCCTCCAGGTCCCCTAAGAAATCGTCCCGTTTCGTTTCGTCCAGCGTGTACTTCTGGGGCTGCAGGACCTCCCAGGTGTTACCCTTGCGCTGCATCACGAAACGCGACCCTTCCGTGACCACCTCCACCCTGCGGATCGTCTCCCGGGGGGCGTTCCACACGTGTTTGTCCCTGAATGCGGACAGGCCCTTGCGCAGCCCCTTGGACGCATATTCCGATATCTTGACGTAATCCGACATCTCGTCCGTCTTCACGATCTGCCCGGATATCCACATGGTCCTGGTCTGACCGTTATCCAGGGTGATACGAATGCGATATGCCTTTGCCTTGTCGATCTTTTGCTTGTCCGAAGGCTTGGCAATGAATTCCTGGGCGTACAGGTTGGCTAACCTGGACAAATAGCCGCTGATGTCGCCGGCCTTGTAGCCCGCGGGTATCTGGATATGCCAGGTCTTCTTTCCCTTGGCCGCCTCTTTCGCCTTTTTCTTGTCCTTCTTCTTTTCGGGCTGTTTTACCTCGGCCTTCAACACGATGTGGCGGTCCCTCTCGTCCCTGGCCTTTGGGTTCGTAATCTCCACCTTGGCGATGTCCTTGGCATCGAACGCAAACACGCTGTGACTGCGGAAACGGCTGAGGTCCTTGCCGAATGGCATGCGCAGGTCCTTGCCTATGATGCGAAACGCCCTTTTCGCACCCGCCAGCCTGACCCAGGTGTCCGAACCGCTTTCCATGTCCGACGACTGGTTCTTTTGCACGGCCCCGATGTCCAGGTCCACGAATTTCGCCCCGTTTTTGTACAGGGTCACGTGTATCACGTCATCCTTGTCAAACCCGAATGCCTGCATGTCCTGTTTTGCCAGTTTACTGGAAAAACTGCTCTCGATCGGGTCCTTGAATAAATTCAGCACGCTGCGCAGTTTGTAGTTATCCGCCCGCGCCCCCTTGGGCTTATCCAGGTGCCACAGTTTCTTGTTCTTGGCATCCCGGGTCGCGGTTATGGTGTTGCCCTTGTAGGCGATCACGATTTTATTCACCGGGCCGTCCTGCTCGGGCTTGTCCACGTCCGCGGTGCCCTGGTGCCATCCGTCGATCTTCAGCGTGGGCCCGGCCTTGCCCTTGGGCTTCAGAGCCAACACCAACACCAGCACCAGCAATACCACGAATATACCTGCTGCGATCCATGCACTCTTTGTCATTTCAGACCTCCAATCCTCTTCCTGCGAACCGCAAACCTGAAGAACCCAAACAGGATGAACAACAACGGCAGCCCCAGTATCAGCAGCAACGCGATCTCGATGCGCGCACTGCCAGAAACCTCGCTGATAGGCCGCTTTGTCATGCCTTTCGCCCTGATCTCCGCCAGGGACGTCTTTTGGACCGCCCATTCCAGGATATTGTCCACGAACACCAGGTCCTTTTGCACCGTGTCAGCGATCTGGGACAGCCTCAACTGCCAGTTCTGGAAATGCATCGCATACCTGGGCAGCTTGAACAGCGCGCCCATGTTGTTCCCTGACAACTCGCTCATCTTGAAGTTTTCCAGTACCTTCCGGGGACTCAGGTTTTCCAGCCCCATGTTCGAGCCCACCACCAGCAGGCGGCCTTGGCCCGTCTTCACGAAATCGGCCTTGTTCACGCCCTTGGGCATCGGGTGGTCGGCAAAATACGACGTGAACTGCCCCTTTACCAGCAAGGCCACCGGTTTCGGCGTACCCGGCTGGAACACGGGCAGTTTGCGCAGCAGCATGGGCGGTGACAGGGGTACGTCATCGCCCTTCACCGCGGCATCCTCGTTGCCCATGACCACCAGCGGCGTGATCGTGACGGACTTGTTCGCCTTCAAGTCATCCGTGGGCTCCACGGTGCTGACAAATGGCATGGTAAGGTCAGCCATGCCGCGCACGATCGGGTTGGTGGTATCGAAATTGAAAAACGTGGGCAGCAGCGGATACGGGAACGCCCGCTGGGTCTGGAACGCGTAGCCGCCCTGGCGGATCACCTGGTAAACCGTGATGTTACCGAAGTGCTTGCGCCCCACGACCAGGTCCTGGTTCAAACGGACCCCGTACGCGGACAGCAGGTCCTTCAGGTTGGTCGGCCTGGATGACAGGTGCGTGTCGTCAAAACTGACTTTTCGGCCTGTAAAGTCAGACTTTGGGATCTGCATGTTGTAAACCGCCGCATCCCAGTTGTTCGTGAAAAATACCACGCTGTGGCCGTGCAGCAGGAACTGGTCGATTTTGTACATGGTCTTGTCGTCCAGTTTCTTTTCCGGGCCAAACACGACCAGTGCCTTCACGTCCGGGCCGATCCTGGTGTTCGGACCGATCTTTTTTATGTTGAAGCCCTTGCGCCGGAACAACACCTTGTTCAACTGCTCGTTGATCATGTTGATCCGCCGCTCCAACTGGCTGGCCTGGGTGATGAACTGGCTCATCATGGGGTTTTTGCTGCCCAGCATCATGGCCAGTTGCGGGTTGATCATGGGATGGTCCTCGGGGAACGGGCAAAACTCCTGCTGACCGCAGATAAACCCGATGGTCCGGCGTCCGGGCGAGTTTTTCAATGCCTCGTAGTCCTCGTCCGCGTCACGGAACGTAGCATCCAACTGCCTCAGGATCAAACCTGCCTGTCCCCCGGCCTTGGGACCGCCCTCCAGCGACTTGTACAGGCTGTTCAGGACCTTTGTCACCTTTGCCCCGGAACTGAGCACATCATCCAGGTTTTCCTGCTTGCCCCGCAATGCGGCCGCCTTTGCCAAGGCTTCCTGTATCCCGTTGCAGGTCTTGCGGATCTTGGCCAGGTTCAGCCGGATTGCATCCACGTCCTTGCCGCCGGACAACAGCGATGCCAGTCCCTGGTTTTTCTTCTTGGACTTGTAGGAATCCAGTTTGTCCTTGCACTGGCTGATCGCCTTGTGCACCTTTTCACCGGCCGACAGCACGTCCTTCATTACCAGGCTTTGCTTGTACTTGTCGTGCAGCCTCAGCAGCCGCTTGGTGATCTCGTACTCGTAAAAGGCCGGCTCCAGGGCCAGCGGATACACCTCCATCTGGTTCTTGTACTGGAACGTGGCGCCCAGCACGTATTTCTTGAACTCCAGCATACCGTTGCTGACCTGGGCCTTCTGGCCGGCGAACAGCCGCAGTTTGGCCTTTTTCGCCTTTTTCACCACATCTTTGGTGATGATGTTCAGGGTCATGTTGCCGTTGGATTCGGACTGGTACTGCCGCAGTTTGTCCAGGAATTCCTGGCGCAGCCCCCGCAGGTCCAGCACGCGGCCCATGCCCAGGTTGATGGTGGGCGGCAGGTCAGGCGATATGTACACGTTTACGGTCAGGTCCGGCAAGGCCCTTACCGCGTCCTTGCTGACCTTTGACAGGGTGTATCGGCCCGTGTCCGTCAGGTCCCACGTGCCGTAAACCCAGAAACCCAGAACATTGGCCAGGACCACGATGCCTATGACGGACGCTGTGATGACCAGGTTGCTCTGCATGACCGAGCGTTTGCCCGCTGTATTCTTTTCCGCAGCCATCTTCACCTCCATTTCCTGCTTTCGAGTGTGTAACGGGTAATTTCCAGGGCCAGCGCCATCACGCTGAGGAAGTAAACGATGTCCCGGCTGTCGATCACGCCCCTGGCAATGCTTTCAAAGTGGTAGTTGAAACTGAGCAGGTTGAACAACTGCACCCCGCCCAGCCCGAACAATTCGGGGATCCTGTCCGCAAACAGCAGGAATCCCGATATGACCAGGGCCACCACGAATGCCACGATCTGGCTCTTTGTCCACGCACTGGCCATCAGCCCAATCGCCAGGAATCCGCCGCCCATCAGGAACACGCCGAAGTACCCGCCCAGCAGGGGCCCGATGTCCGGTTTTCCCAGGGCAAACACCAGGATCACGTAGCCCACGGTGAGCCCCAATGCCACGGCCAAAAACGCAAGCGCACCCACGAATTTGCCCATGACCACCTGGAAATCACTGACCGGCATGGTCATCAGCAATTCCAGGGTGCCGTCCTTTTTTTCCTCTGCGAACAGGCGCATGGAGATGGCGGGCAGCAGCACGGCCATCAGCACAACGGACCACTGGAACAACGGACGCAGCGTGGCCTCACGCGCCTCGAAAAAGTTTTCCTTGGGGAACAAAAACGGTATCTTGAAGAAAAACGTAACACCCACCAGTATCAGGTAAATCGATATTGCGATGTACGCGATGGGGGAACTGAAGTATGCGTGCAATTCCTTTTTTGCAATCGTCCAAATTTTGCCCATGTCCGCCTCCTAATCCATGGTAAGTCGCTGAAATATCGCCTCCAGGTCCAGGCTTTCGTCGCGCAATTCGGTCAGGACCATGCCGGCCTCGGATATGGCCTTGAACAGCCTGGGCCGCACCTCGGTCGGGTCCTCGGCCACGACCTTGAAGGTCAAACTCGAGTCAACGCCGCCGGTGGGGCCCTCGACGGACCGTACGCCCTCGACCCCGGACAACAGCGCCTTGATCTCCTGGCCGGATTTGCCGCTTTCGATGACCGACAGGACCACGGTTTTGGAACCGCCGTGCTTGGCCTGGATCTCCTTGGGCGTGCCGTCGGCCACGATCCTGCCCCTGTGGATGATGATCACCCGGTTGCAGGTTTGGACCACCTCGTGCAGGTTGTGGGTGGAAAGGATCACGGTCCTGTTTTGACCCAGGGATTTGATCAACTGGCGGATCTCCACGATCTGGTTCGGGTCCAGCCCGGTGGTGGGCTCGTCCAGGATCAGGATGGGCGGGTCGTGCAGCATGGCCTGGGCCAGCCCGACCCTCTGGCGGTACCCCTTGGACAGGGTCCCGATCTCCCAGTCCAGCCGTTCTGCCAGCCCCACCTGTTCCGCGACCTCCTTGACGCGCTTTATCAAGGCGTCCCCGCGGATATTGCGCACCTCACCCGCGAATTCCAGGAACTCCCTGGGCGTCATGTCCAGGTACAGCGGTGCGTTTTCAGGCAGGTACCCGATCTTGCGTTTTACCTCCACGCTGTGCGTTGCCACGTCCAGCCCGTCCACCAGGACCCGGCCTGACGTGGCGCTGATGTAGCCCGTGATCGTCTTGACGCAGGTGGTCTTGCCCGCGCCGTTCGGCCCCAGGAAGCCGACGATCTCGCCCTTTTCGACCTCAAATGAGACGTCGTTCAGGGCCTTGACATGTCCGTAATCCTTAACAAGGTGTTCAACCCGTATCATGGTACCTCCAACAGCCTGTCCCAAAAGATAACACGACAAGGCAAAAACTATTCCCAGCACAAATTATGTATCCAGGGTGACCTGTCAAGGGCAATACTTCGTCCCAAATTACCTGACTAAATTGGGTCTTCCGGAATCAGCCAGGGTGACCGTGGCCGAGGCCGTTGACCGAGGCCGAGGGCCGTGACCGTGGCCGTTGACCGAGGCCGTGGCCGTGACCGAGGCCGTGGGCCGAGTGGGGTCGGCATACTGCCGGCCTTGGCGTGGTCGTTGACCGTGACCGTGGCGGTGAGCTTCCGGTGGTGGGGGAATTTATGGATCGCAGGCGTCCTCGAGGGTATTACAAAGTTGGCTTAAGTGGAGCGCGGACGTCTTTGCCCGCCTGGTCCGCCGGCGTCTCGCCGGCAATAATGTCCTGATTTTTCAATACGTCACATTGAGTTGTCCACAAGGGCGGGTCACGGACCCACTCCTACGATCCAATGCCAAATTCATCAAATCAACACCCTCGGCCTGGGTCCAGGACGTGTTGACGTCTTTTCGTTTGGGCCTCCTTGGTGTTTTTCAAGAATTTTCTCATTTGAGCCGCTGCGGTCCCAGCCCCAAGGACAAGCCTGCCCAAATTACCCGTAATTGTGTTCGAACCGTGCTATGGGCCAGGTTTGTGCTTGGGAAATGAGCACAAGCCCTGTTTTCATGTCTTGCCTTGGATGGCGGAAACCACTGCAGGTGCAACGAGGTTCAGGATATCGATATCCTGGTCGATGAATATGCGGGGATTGAGTGCCATGCAGTCTGCGTACAGGATGCCGATGGTACGCTTGCCAACCTTGAGTGGCACTGCTGCAGCGGCAAATATGGCACCCTCTGACCTGCCACGCACGGGTGCAAGGGTCTTAAGTGCCTGGGTGAGAACGTGTTTTACCGGTTGTATTTTGTGTTGGTTTGATGGTACTTCCCGGGAAAATACCGCAGCCACCAGTTTCAGACTGCGAGGGCCGGTCAGCATGAATGCCATGCACCTGTCGGCATCCACTGTACGCAGGGCATAGTTCAAGGTTTCTGTCATCAGGTCAATTTGCCTGTCACTCTCACGCAAGGCCATGGCAGAGAACCTGTTAGTATCACGTAACAATGCGGCATCCCGGCTGCGGGCGGCCTTGTCGATATCTACCACACTGGAATTACCGGTGGGCGGTGAATTCGGGTCATAATTGATCATCATGGTCGTCCGGGATACAACGGTCCGGTCCGCGTTACGTGCCTTGAGAACCTGGTCCTCAACATTGGCCATGTCCTCGGCCAGTTTAAATACCACATTTCCAATCCTGATCGTGTCGCCTATGTGCAGGCGTGCCTCATTTACCTTGTTATTATTTACGAATACGCCGTTACTGCTCTCAAGGTCCCTGATCATGTAACTCTGGCCGTCCCACCAGATGCTGGCATGTCGCCGGGATACACCAGGGTCGAGGATTTGAATCAGGTTTGCCGTACCCCGTCCTATGGTAAGGACCCGGTGCCCCAGTTTATAGGCCGCATTCTTGTTCTGGCCTTTGGTGATTATCAGCATACCCATAGATACCTCGGAAGGATGTAAATCCCTTTTATTTTTAACATAAAAAAATAATAAATAGCAAGAAAAGCCTCCAATCCCAAATTACCTGCCAAATTTGAGGACAAAGGTTGCAGAAAAATGGTCCTTTCGGAATTAGCCCGGGTGACCGTGGCCGAGGCCGTGGGCCGTGGCCGTGACCGTGACCGTGACCGGGACCGAGGATTGGCGAGGGCGAAGAATCCGTCGCAACGGACAGGTGACCCAAAGTCCATCAAGGTCAGGCCATGAGGGCCAATAAACGGCTGCGTCTCCACGCCAATACGCCGCCCGCCGCGGCTGTAAGTACACCTATAAATCCACAGGTCGTACAGAGTGGGGTCAACACCACTAACACGGCGCCAAACCCCATAAGCAGACGATGCAACGCACCGGAAATAAATAATGACCCGATTGCCTCACGGGATAAGCCGGACAATCCAACCCTGGATTTTGCATCATAACGCCCGGATTTCTCATACAAAATCGTATCGTAATTTACTACAAGGGCGGCCAGGATGCTGGATATGTTGACGAAATCCACAGGACACCTGGACACTGCAAGGGCGATCTCACGCGTGAACAAGGCAAAACTGCCGGCCCCTCGGGGCAATGGCGTTGCTGACAGGTGCGCCTGGAGCCAGTGATAGGCCGACTGGCCGACAATGAACCACCAAGGGTCGTGTCGCAGGCCCTTTATCGCGAATACCACGCGTGCGCCGGAAGTTCGGGTCTTTTCCAGTAGTGCGTGTAGTACCTCCGGAGGGTCCTGCAAATCACCATCCATGGTGATCACGTATCCCCCTTTGACCTGGGCCAGGCCAGCCTTTGTCGCGGCAAATTGACCTGATTGTCGAGGTGTTTGAATCACGCGGAGGTTTTCGTACCTGTTCGTCAGGTCCGACAGTATTCGATGGGTCTGATCCGTACTGCAATCGTCAACCACCAGGATTTCGTAATCCAGGTCCTCCGAGGCCAGGACATGATGGATCCGGCGGATCAATTCCCCGGCCACCGCGGACTCGTTGTACATGGGAATCACCACGCTCAGGTCCATTGCTGCATCCTCTGGGCAGGCTTCATTTTTCGTACCTGTCAGCCAGTGCCTTGATACCCTGACCCAACGCATCCAACTCGCGGTCCGACATCCTCGAGTATATGGGCAGGCACAGTGTGGTGTCTGCAATCAGGTCCGTATTCGGCAGCACGAAGCGTCCCTTCCATGTTTGCAGGTGATGCAGCGGCGGCCAGAAATAGCGTCGGGCCTCCACGCCTGTTGACCTTAGTGCCCCAATGGCCTGAGTGGTTCCACCGGGAAAATCCTTGGTAAATCGGATTGCCAGGTTCTGGAAATTCGTTTCCATACCAGCGGGAACGGACTGCATGGCTAACAGCCCGTCCGCGTACGTACTGACAAACCGGCCTGCCCTTGCGGCATAGGCCCTGCGACGGTTGAGGACGTCCGGCAATCCTTTCAGTGCGTGTCTGGCCACCACGGCTGGCAATTCCGCCATCTTTGCGTTTTCAGAGGGTATGGAATTTAGGATGGCATCGGCCAATCCATGATTCCGTAACCTGCGTATTTCGGCAAGGAGCCCGGGGTCCGAAGACACCACGAGTCCACCCTCACCAGCAGGCACAATCTTGGTGGCATGCAGGCTGAACGTGATTGCCACCGGACCTGGCGGCACCCTTTGGCCTCCGGATTGCGTGCCGAATCCATGGGAATTGTCCAGTATTACCAGGCTCCCGGCCTTGTTGGCCAGGTCCATTATGGCCGGCATATCGGGCCACACACCGAACACGGTAACCGGTAACACCAGTTTGACATTGCTGTAATGTTCGATGACCTCTTTCAACGCCTGTGGCGCCATGGTAAACGTATGGGGGTCTATGTCGCAAAACACCGGTTGCAACCCCGCATCCATGACTGCCGCCAGTGTGGCAATGTACGTATAAGACGGCAGGATTGCGACCCCGGCCTTACCCTGGGATACGGCCTTTACGGCCAGACGCAAGGCCGCGGAACCGCTGGATACGGCGACCGCATCCCCGGTACCCAGAAAGTTGGCAGCCTCTGTTTCCAAAGCGCGCACGTGTGGACCGTCATTGCTGAGGCGACCGGAATTCAGGACCAGGGTGATGTCCTGGATGAGTCCGTCGTCCGGTTCCACCTGGGGCTTTACAAAGGGCAGGGTTGCTTGCTGCTGACGAGGTGCGTCCCCACGCAACAATCCCCATGCGGACAGGGTGCGCCTGAGGCCTGCCTCCAGGGTGGTCCTTGCCTCGAAACCCGTAACCTCCTTCAAAAACGATACATCAGGTATCCTGTACGGTATTTCTTCGAAACCGGGTCCGTAAAAGACTTCACCCGGTACATCGATAAAACCGGCTTGATGACCGCTAAGTCGCGCCACCATTTCCGCCAGTTCACGGATCGTTACAGGTTCGTACCTGCCCACGTTTACCGCCCTTCGGGCAAAAGGCGCGCCAGGCACAAGTCCCAGGCCCAGGCGCAACGTGGCCTCGACCGCGTCATCCACATAACAAAATGACCTGACAACCTGACCGCCACCCACTAATGTTATGGGCTTGTTGTCCCGTATGCTACCCAAGAACCTGGCAATCACACGACCTTTTCCAGGTGAATCCAGGGACGGGCCATACACGTTGAAGTAACGAATAATGGTAAACAACAGGCCTTGTGAGGCATGTGCATATTCCTCGGCCGCCATCTTGGATACGGAATAACACCACCTGGCATTCCTGAGCCTGCCAATCACCTTGTTGGCATCTTCACTCAGTGGGACGCTGTTTGTGCCATACACCTCGCTGGTACTGATCAGAACCAGCGGCTTTTTGTGGATGGCACATGCATCAACCACGTTCCTGCTGCCCATGATGTTCGTATCCAGCACGTCCCTGGGCCTTTTTATGTACTGCGTAATCCCTGCCACTGCCGCCATGTGAAAAATCAGGTCGGAACCGGCCACCAGCCGTCCTGTCGTATCCTTGTCCAACACATTTCCTTGTACGAATTCAATATCCTGCCCATCCAGCCGGCCGTAGTCGTCGATATCGAGGATGGTCACACGGTATCCCCTACGTACAAGTTCCATGGCCATGTTTGCACCAATGAACCCTGCACCGCCAGTGATTAAAACCCGTTTTTTTTGCAAATCAATTGTCATGCAGTGCTCCTAAACAGACAAATCGCCCGGCAAGAGTATCTTTTTTGATTAAGGACTGTCAAGACGGACCAGGTGACCCCAAATTACCTGACTAAATTCGGCAGTGAAACTTCGCCTTACGGTTCGTTGTCACGGCCTGCGGTCTTAGGGAGTACGCTGCAAGCGGCCCATCTACTTTGTCGTGTGTGTGCTTTGCAATGCTGCGGTCACGCTCCCTTTGGTCGCTTAGGTGTACCCATGTATGCTCAACGTACCGCCTACGCCTGCGATCAAACAGGCACAACTCTTTGTATTTCAAGTACTTTCAGCGACATTTGTCCTCAAGTTTGACAGGCAATTTGGGTTTACATCTTCCAATTTTTTTGAGTTTTGGAATAATACATTATGTGTTTCGATTTTTTTACAAGGCAGTATTTGTAGTCCTTCTGTTTGCGTCCGTCTTATTGTGGACCGGTTTTATAGCAACTCAACAAAAGAATACATCTGGACAACGGTCCATTTGTGACGAAATGTCTGCGTTTACAAGTGGCAGGTGGGGTCCATGCAAGGGCAAGGGCCTGAAATGCGGGTCATCAGGCATGGATATCGAGTTTGACTGTCCGAGCGGAATTGTGGCCATTTATGTGAATAATGCAGGTCAGTTAAGGTTTACAAAGGGCTCCCTCCCACCTGTTGAACGAAGGCGTTTGCAGGGTGATGTCAACAGATTCATCAACCAGGTATATAGCCGTATGAACAAATACGGACAGCCTGTTTTATCGACACCCTGGTATATGGCAGACTACAACAGGCTGGTGACTATCGGGCATCAATTCTCTACATCACCTCGGAAGGCCATGGTATGGCTGCTTGGGATGCTGCTGCTCGTGTTTTACATTGCCTTTGGCATGGGGATGTTCGGTTTTGGAGAGTGGCACAGGGATGACATCCCTGTGGTCTGGTTGGTGATATTAGCCCTACTCCTGAGAATATTCCTGGCGCCGTGGCAGATCCATGATTTGACCTTGTACGTACCGCAATACCATGGCCAGATCGCCACGATATTCCATAGCTACACATCCTCATGGTACAGACTTTTCCAGTCCCTGTTTGTATCCCTTGCAGGGGCATCCGACAAAGGCTGGTTTTTCTTTAACGCCTTAGCATCAGGCTTTACCATTCCTCCGTTCTACCTGGTCATCCGCAAACTTACCGATTCACGTAAAGCAGCACTGAGTGCAGCCTTTTTGCTGACGCTTTCCCCCAATATAGTAAGGTATGCACCGACAGACTGTCATCACAACCTGCTTTTGCTTCACCTGTTCTGGGGTATGGCTTTGATGCTTACATCCCGGACTAAAAGTATTTTTGCCGGAATCATCCTGCTTGGCTTTGCCGCGTTCCTCCGTCCGGAAGGTGTTGTATTCGTATTGGCCGCCTTTGTTGTTATGGATAGAAGGTGGTTGGCTCAGGTCAAGGCCCATCAGTGGATTTTGATATCCCTCCTGCTTTTGCTGTTGTTCCTTCCTCTCGACCTGTTGTCAATAAAATCAAAAATAGGTGTTTCCCTGGTCAAACAAAAAAGTAACAAATGGCTTACTTTTATGACCCCGGGATTCGCATTTAGTCTGCTTCAGGGTATCCTGCCCTTAAAAGATACGTACATGCCTGTGTGGCGATTTTCGTTTAGCGGACTATTGATCCGCATACTTATTGGCTTCGGGTTATTTGCAGGCCTCCCGTCATTACGTTTGACAGCCAGGCGTTTGTTTGTCGCAGGTATGGTGGCTGCCGCACCGGTATATCTGTTGTGTGAGCCATACACCGCCATCTATGCCGCGGACAGCATTCCTGCCATTGCTTTCATGACCGGGGTCGCTGGCATCGGTTTGTACGATGTGGCACAGCGTATCAAGCCAGGTACACAACCTTTACTGGTGGCACTTGCAATCCTTGTAGGTGGGGTGATTTTGATAGAAAACCTGGGTTGGATCAGGAAACACCTGTGTTTCCAGACGGAGTACTCGATTCTGGTAGCCCACAAGAAATTGTTACACGGGCGCTGTGTGTTGCTGACCTGGAACAAACGAGATCAAGACCTGGGTTTATATCGATATCCGGAACTGGATATCCATGGGTGCAAGGTGGTGAATTGCTTTGGCCGGGCATGCAGGATTCCCGACCCTTCTTCCATGCCCGTATTTTACTTTCGTGATACCAGTTGTCTGATCCGTTGGACTGGCCCTTCACATTATAAGAATGCTCCAGGTGTGTCCGGGCCGCTTCCGGCATGTGCCGCGTTTGAAAGGCGCCTCCTGTTGAAACCAATCGATGTGCGCAAGGTAAATATCGATATAACGCGCTATGTGATACCCAGGACGGGTCGCATAGGCCTGTTCAAGGTTACAGGATTAAGCCCAAAATACCTGACTAAATTCGGGAGCCGGTCGCCGCAAGCGGCCCATCTACTGCATCATTGTACCAATAATTTGGGACTAAGGCGGTAACGCGAGTCCTTTTATCCCGAAATTCGGGCTCAAATCGGGTGGCCGACGATGCCTGGTGCGGCGATACAAGGATAAAATACATCCTGGATGTTACTCAGCCCGTGCCTTTACCGGTTGGAACTCGCCATCACCGTAGATCTCCACGTAAGTACGCCACATGCCAATACACGTGGTGTCATATTTACAGTCCCTGCACCTGGGGAATTTTACATGGTCCATATCCATGGCTTGTATGGGCCTGCTACGGTGGCTGGCCGCAAAAAAGGCCTCGTATCGTGGCATTACACACCTTGGAAAGCCACAATTTTCAGGTATCCTGACATCAATACCCAACTGTTGGCAACGGTCAATGGCCTGGGCCAAGAGTTCTTGAACATCGCCAACCCTGGGTATCAAATCCTTGTTACCGGCGGCCCTGCCAGAAGGTGCAACAAACGAATAGTTTATATCATATCCCCGAACACCCAACAGAGCACCCAGAAAATCCGGTATCAAGGGTATCTCATCCATATTCAGACGCGTGATCACGAAATTTATACCGAATAATATCCCAAACTTTTTCAACAACTTGAGTGTTTCAAGCTTGTTTGAAAAGGTTCCGCCGACCCCGGTAAGCAGCTTAACCCGCTCGGGTTTCGTTGTGTGAAAGGACACAAACACATAATCCGGCAATTCAGGAAATCTTTGCCAGTACTCATGTGTATGAGGTATTACCCCGTTGGTTTGTATCCATGCAGCCATACCCTGGGAGTGGGTGAATCGGATGAATTCTGGGAGGTCCCGCAGGAGTGTGGGTTCGCCGCCGGTAAACACAACCGTACGTGCCCCCTGATTATGGGCCTGCACGATCAAGTCTTTTATCATGGAACGGTCATCAATTACGTTATCAGGCCTGGTGTGTTCATCCACGATCGTATTACAAAAAGGACAGCGTTCGTTACATTTCAATGTTACCCTGAGTTCCGCCATGTCTTCGAACAGGACCAGTTCCGAACCAGGCGTCAGCCTGTTCATAAAGACCACACTATAGGTCTGTTCCTGCAACGATTGCTCGTTTTTCTGGACCAGTTTTGCCACCATCCTTGTGGCATTAACAGCCACCTGGTCATCACCCTTGCTGCGATAGCCTATTTTAAATCGTTTGGTCTGTGCAAATGCAGCCGTGTCCCTGTCAATCGAGGTTATCCATACGGAAAAACTCGAGTTTTTGTTTCCAAATATAAGTTCTGTAAAGGGGCCTGCCTTGATATCCTGCAAATCCATCGACAAGGCAGCCTCGAGTGTCTCGATATCGCCCAGCAATGGGCTCAGAATTTCCTTTATAATATTTACACCACGGTATTGAATATCCTTGAGATCTTTACTCATGGGCCTCCATGCGCAATAGTACCAATATACCAGTTCCGGATCAAGTTGCTTTTACCCCCAGAGGAATAGTCGATGTACGGTTGTTTTTAGCACACGTTATTCATCAAACCGTTACAAAACCGAGGGTCAAAACCATCAATTCTGACAAAATACGTGTACAGGGGATTAGGGTAAGCATTTGGTGATCATAGAGGCGTATTTGCATGCATTTATAGCGTTTTTTGAATTGCAAGATTTTTTATTGATATGCGATGCATATCGGTTACTGGGTCCGACTTTGGGCCTGACTCCCTTTTCCTCGAGTTTGTCTTTGCCCAAATTACCGGACTAAATTCGGGAGTCGGGCGCTGCAAGCGGCCCATCTACCGCATCGTTTTCACCTGTTTGATGCTCAATGTGGCGCTGCCACACCTCCGCTCAAACAGGCTTAACTTTTTGTATCTGGACCACTTTCAGCCCCCTTTGTCCTCAAATTTGACCGGTAATTTGGGCTTTGTCGAACTTTTGATCCAAATCCATCTTACCCCCTGTTAAATGTAATCATCGCCAATTCTTATTTTAAACCACTCTTTTGGATCAAAGAAATGTACATCTTCAGGCTTGAAATCATTCGGGTCGAACTCCCCTCCGTACCATTCCAGGAATTCTTTATGTTCCGGATGCTTCGGGTCTGTAATGGCTTTCAGGAACGATTCATAACCGTACGGCCCGCCACAGTCCTCGGGCGGACACTTTCGCCTGCCTGCAATACACCTGGGGTAGGTGACGCCCGGTTCCGGTTGCAAAAACTTTTCCAATATCACCGTGTGCTCCCATCCGTCACCGAAATCGTAAATGTACAATACCTTCGACTTTTCATCGGTGAAGTATCGGGTTATGGGGATTTCCCATCCGGGCAACACCTCGTGGAAATCGTAACCATCAGGGTCCGGTATGCCTATGCAAATTTTCCCGGCCTTGCCCGGTACCTTGATCTTGAACTCGTGCAGGTGATAATCTTCCCACCCGGCCATGGCATCCTGGATTGCCACGTGCAGGTCCCAGAACGTGTAATCCCCCGGCACCTGTATCCTGCGCCATATCGGCGGCCTTATACCTTTCAATTGAATCTTGAATTGCATAATTTGATCGCGTTTCAATTTGTTTCCTCCATATTATGGGGAAGGCAATTACCAAAAAAGCAGTTATTTTATGATGCTTTGTGTCAATGGTTATGTCAAGTAGCGGATGAGTATTCAGGCCAGTAATTTGGGATGGTGATTCATAACGCACAAAATACAGCAGAAGTGTTAGGATTTAGGAATATGGATTTCCATTCTGATAAAATTCAGCCCACTTGAGAGGACAAGACATGAGCCTGACATCCATTTTAAAGGATAAAGACCGAAAAGACATAAAGGATTGGTTCAAAAAGAACTTCCCAAATCATGGGCTTGATGCGGGCATCATTGTGCCTTCAAAAGGGACCCATGCAGGTTATTGGGGAGAAGTCGGAACTGCTTTCGATTACCTGATGCGATTTAACCTGGAAAGGATAAACAATGATAGGCTCAGGGGCGGGACGTCCTGGGTGGCCGCCCTGGGGAAGCATACTATCCTGAATTCACTTTCTCAATCCACAAAACCCAAAATAAGAATTGGATACAAGCTGGAGAGAGAGGTTGATCGAACAGAATTCATGGATTTTGTGGAAAACAAGTTCCAGGATGCGGTGGAACATCATGATCAGTTTATGCGCAATGGTAAAGTTACGGATGATTTGGTCAGAGCATCTGTATTCCTGGCAAAATTGGATGTAACGGTAAGGGCCGGTTTCATAGATGCTAATATGGATAATATTGAACAGGACAAGATAGAGGAATTGAAAGAACTTTTGTCCGTTGTACCCTGGGATAAATTCAAGGCAAAAAAATACTGTATGCTGAATCCGACATTCGGTGACGGTTCTGTCCTGGTGGGTGGGGCCGATGCGGACCTGATTGTCGATGACACGTTGATAGACATCAAAACCGTGCAAAAACTATCTGTTACAAGGGATCACCTGAATCAATTAATCGGCTATTACCTGCTTTCCATAGTGGACAGAAATGGCTTGGGGGGAGAATTCCGGCTCAAAAACGTTGCCATCTACTTTGCCCGGTACGGATACCTGTGGAGTTTTCCCCTTTCCAACTATTACACGGAACAGGAATATGAAAACCTGGCAGATCAGTTTGCGCATATTGTAAATCCAAGGTTTGCAGATTACCTCAAATCAGACAAGTTTAAAGCCCTTGTCCAGCACTCTAAAGACATTACATCACAAAGCGGCAGCTACCGGATAACCAAACAGAGTACCCCAAAGTGTCCCTACTGCGGCAGCAATGAACTCACCAGGCACGGCAAAACAGTATCCGGTAAATCCAGGTATAAGTGCAAAAAATGCAACAGGACTTTTAGCACTGATGTTAAGCCAGGGTGAGTCAAGATTACGAGGTTAACTATGATAAATCCGCCCTGGTCATGCTTTCCGTAAGGGCCTCTATGGTTGTTTTTGCCGAGTCGAATGCGATCTTTGTGAGGAGAAGGATGGCTTTGTCTATTTCATCATGGCAGAATTCCAGGACTTTTATCAAATCTAATTCAGAAGAAACGGATGAGCCTGGGGATTCGTCTTCATGTGGAACACTTTTTGAGTCCAAAGATTTTGGTCTTTTATTGGATGCAATAGCGTTTAGTTCCTCTTTGCACTTGTCATCACCACATTCTTTTTCCAGCAAAATATTCCAAGCTTGTTGGTCCATTATGAATTGAGAACTATCTTTTTCTCGCCTTAGTAAGGATAATGATCCTTCTTTTCCATCTACATAGCCACCGTTATGCATAAATATGTTCCTAAGTTTATATGCAAGGCGAATGTGGTTACCATAGAGGTCTTTCATCCGCTTTAAGAACGGAACATGTTTCAATGTTAATCTTTTATCTTTTACGTCTCCATCGATAATCTGTTTAAGCCCATAATTATAAGTATTGTTATTATTAACCACCATCACAATCTCTTCTGGACCCATAAAACTTATTGCTATATCAGCAATTAGGTCGTAGATTGTCCATGTGGTTACTAATAGATTTTGCAAACGTAGCTTTTTTAGATGGTATGGAGGTATTGTTTGTTCTTTCTCTGATGGAGATGATCGTAAGATTTCCGTAAGAGAATCGCGCGTGGTTAACAAATCAAGTATCTCCTGAACTTTTGTTGTTGAACTGCCTTCGGGAGCAACTTCTGGTATTAGGTTTTGTAATTGATTTAAGTATTCTTTGTAGTCTTCTTTGTAAGATCTTTCAATGGTAGAGCCTGATATTTGTGATTTAGTGGGAAATTTTTTTATTTCTTCTTCCAGAGTCTTACGCATACCCTTTATCAAGTCAGTAAGTTTTATTCTCAGATCCTCGCCTTTCATTCAAAATCCTCCATTAACTCCTCGAACCTGCGCCTTGCCGACTCCAAAGCACTCTCTGCATCACGAACCCGCCACCTCCAGTAGGATTTCATGTAAGGGTCTGTTTCCTTTTCAAGAGCATGCCTGGCGCGTTCGAGGTCTTGTTCGTAATAGGGGTCCATCTGGTCAGGTGGTCCTGAGTGTACATGGGCACGCCCACCCAGAAGGCCGTACAATGCGGCAAACACCTTTCTTTGTATGGTGGTATCATTGCTTTTGTGTGCAACCTGCACAACCTTTTCTGCTATTTTTCGCCATGGTGAAGAAATTTCATCCCAAGCAGAGGCAAGATGCGCCAGTGTCGTGATTTCCCTCAAAAAATCCGGGGAATTTTGGTCAAGCTTATCTACTCGCTTTATCAAGATATCAGGGACGGCCACACCTGAAGGGTCAATATCCATCAGGTATTTGGGGAGCACAAGCCACCATCCAAGCTTGGGCTTGAAAGCAAGGTCTATGATATGGGCGATGGCTTTTTCGGTCTCTTGCCAATCCGGCCGTTCCTTCACGCCTCGCTGTAGGGCTTCTACGTATACCGAGGGGCGGTGTATGGCGTTCAGGATGGCATCCTCTTTTGCTTTGGTGATGAACCTGCTTAACCAAACGATGGACGGCTTTGCATCGAGTACCGCACAGATCTCCTTGATGTGGTAGTCCAGGCCTGGTAACACCATGTCCAGGTCAGGGACTATCAGCAGCAGGTCAAGCAACCATTCTATATGCTTTCTGCCCAAACCGTCAGGGTCTATCCCCCTTTGTGGCCGGATAACGAACTGGGTTCTTTGTATCAGGTTTGTCACGGCCTTGACAGGTCGTTGAAATGGGCACTGATCAAGCCATTTTTCCACTATTGGAGCGGTTTGCTCCCAATCCTGGGCCAGCAGGTAACCCAAAACAGTATAGATTCCCTCAACATAGCCTGGATCCAGGGCTATCGGCTCTTTGATATGTTCAAGGATGATATCCTGTTCAATGGACATCCACTGGTTTCCCTTTTGGGGCATGTCCCTGCCATAGAGCCACAGCAAAAAGACCAATGCTGCTTCGGGACCTGGTTGATGGTGTAACAGCCTATTCAGATAGTCTTTCATGGCCATCTTATTATTCCGTTTCCTCAAATAACGTAGTTTAACTAATGCCAGCATAAGTGCAGTCCAAACATAACCCTTATCTGCTGCGTTATCCTGGGTCAACTGATGTACTTTCCCTATGTGTTTATCAACGAAATAATCAATACCCGGGTGCTCCGGTGCCTTGCTGATTACCCGACCAGCAATCACCCCAATAGGCGATAGTGCGCCCTCCTGGCCCTTGAAACGGACTGCTTCTGATAGAAATGCCTTTATATTTTTCTCGAACTCTTCCTGATCCCCTTTGACCCAGCGATCTGCAATCCTGTTCAGTAGTTCCTGGATTTCCGGCTTCTGTTCATCCAGGTAGTTCGACCTGTACAATTGGACCACGTCCGGATCAAAGTTTTCATCTTCCAGGTCCTTGCATTGTTCTGCAGCCTGGTGCAAATCCTGGTCCTTGTCATACCAAAGATGCCATTCCCAAAGGCGATAGGCCTTTGCGCGTTCCATCGCATCAATTCGCTTGGTTTTCAGGATATGCTTGACCCTTTCCAAGTCCTCCATTAATTCCTGTCTCCAGTGTCTCCAGCATTCGCTATCTTCTGTTGCATTGCCTCGTGCCTCAATTGCTGCATGGTGGGCAGTGTATGCAAGGTCCCACAGCACTGCAACAAGGGAAGGTTCAAGGTCATTCCTTTCAAGGCCCTCCCACACTAACTGCTTCAGGGCTTTTCTGTTTTCTGCAATAGAACTGCCACAACGCACAAAAAAACGGCTGATTTGCATTTTAAAGGTATAGGGCCCCCTTGTGCGCGTGCGTACCAATGTAAGTTGCGATCCAATCAGGGCCGTGAGCACGGCAGCATCGCTGTCAGTTATCTCCTTGTTTCTCTGGATATAGTCTTCAAGTTTCTGTTTGCCGAGTTCAAAGAATACCTGAGCATGATCGAATCCAGCGGATTCATCTGTAATCAGCCTGGCAATCAGGGTTTCAGCCCTTTTACCATCGTTTTTTATGTTTTCCCACTCCTGTTCCAGATGTTTGTGTTCGTCAGATACCAGATCAACCAGTTTTCCCAGAACTAAAAGAAAATCATCCGGGTCTTTTACCTGCGTAGCCACATTGAACAAAGGCCAGGCCAGGCGCCTTACAACATATGAATGATTAAACCTTAATTCTTTCCAGAGGCTTTGTTCTTCTGGTTTCTCAGCAGTTTGCAGTGTATTAATGATTTCAACGAAATTTTCAGGCCTTATCCATCCCAGGGGAATCAACCTTTCCAGAAACAGGGGTACTTCGGAAATGGGTATCTGTTTAGTTTTATCCTGATAGAACTCCATAAGGGGGTCTATCAGGCGTCTTGAGCTACGGTCTAACAAGCCAGACACCTGGGATAATGCAAAAAAGATGTTACGTGTCCATCTTTGAAAAGCTGTATCACCTATTTGCATTATCCATTCTGCAAGCCGTTGCAAAGCCTCGGTGGGCCGTCTTTTATTTCCAGACACAGGCATGGTCAGCCAATCCACCAATATCCACTCTGCAAATATCTGGGGCTCCACCCTGTAGTAACGATGGCGTTTAAACACAATCCTGCGTTCCACCAGGTCCCGGATACATTCTTGGGTCCTGTCAGAACTGGTGTTTAGTTGACCGGCCAGTAAATTCAATGTGTTACGGTCCTCTATGTCTATCTTTCCCAACAGGGCAATCCACCGGATCAAGTCTTGCAGCAATTCAGGTTTGCATGCTCGGCCCGTTGTGTGGCAAACTTCCCGAAAATACCTCCCAAAGACCTTATCCATATCAGCCACGGCTGTTTTCCCTGTTTTCATCATGTAAATAACCCAAGCTGCCCAGGCTGGAAATCCGTATGACGCTGAATACACCATGTATGTGGCAGGTTCTATATCTATATTGGAATCCCTGAATTCCTTATTGATAAGTACCCTTATCATATCCAGGCTAATTTCCTTTGGTAGAGGCACCAAATCGATCTTCTGAATACCTTTGGGCAAATCAACTGACATATCAGGTACGGTGATTATTGCTTTTACCTGGTTGGTGGCTGATCGCAAGTATTCGTGGAGCCTGGTGATCAATTGCTGGTCAGGTTCATCCACTAACAATAGCGTTTTTTTGCCCATGGGCAGCTCGGCATTCCAGGTAACACTTTGCTGCATGGTCTCAACATTGGCCCAATAGACCAGCCAACCCGGTTCCCATGTGTCGGTTCCTAACACGATCTCGCCGGCCTCGAATAACAACCGGGTTTTGCCCGTGCCCTGGGCCCCTTTGATAGCCAAAATCCTGTCATCTTGTCCTGGCTCCAGAAATTCCTGTAGCACTTCCAGTTCCTTCTCACGACCTTTCAGACTTATTTCCCAGGCGGTTGGTAAAATTTGTTCCTCACACAAGACCTTTTTGTATTCCGGAGGAGTCAAGAAGGTCCTGTTTTTCCCTTTAAAAAAGCCTTCGATAATCGCAGGATAGTCAACAAGCAGGCTTTCCAATACGACCCTGTCCCACAGAGCGATCTCAATGCCCAGATCTTTAAATTCGGGTTCAAATTTAACTTTCCATTTTTCTAAATGTTGAGGGGATATATCCGCATTTGTCACAAGTATCCATTTGTTAACCTTCTTCCACAAGTCTTCCGATTTTATATACCGCTTGATCTTATCCAGTTCGTGCCACGTGTCCTTTTTTATTTGTGTCAAGGCGGCTTTGCCCTCGATTCGGTGATACTTGGCTTGGTAGATCGTTTTGCCGTTACCTGAAATGGCGTCTATCCCCCTGTCCGGTCCTTGTGCGATAAATCCTCTTGCCTGCGGGTCCATGTGCATGATTAGCACACCCACCAGGCCCTGAAATTTTTCAGAAGAATCTATTAGTCCCCAATTAAGTTCATTCATAAGACCTCCGGACATCCAACATGATCATTTTCCTCTTAGGTTGTTTAGGGGCTGATACTTAGCAATCCAGTTCTTTTCCAGAGATATTGCGGCAGCATCGGAATTTGTCACAAAATACCTGGCCAGCGTTGCTCTGTAGGCCTTATTTCGCTGGCTCACTGCATTCCAAGCCTCATCCCTTAGCCGGCCCGCTCCTGCCTTCCCAACGTATTTTACGTTTTTACCTGCATCAGCAAAAACGTAGACTCCAGCCCTTTTGGGAAAGAGAAATGGAATCAGAACAATTGGAATCCATCTCCCTGATCTTTTAACACGATAATCATTGCTGTCCGACGGATCCCACTTCATCTCTTCACCTCGAGTATGGGTTTGTTTTCAAGACTGATAGCCTCATCCTTTATAGCCCCGATATAGGCCCCAACAGCCCCTCCAGCACCACCCAGTACCGCTGCACCCTTAGGTCCCCATAGCAGGGCACCTATCGTTGAGCCGAAGATGGCGAATCCTCCTGCATACATGGCTGTATAGGGTTTTCGAGCAGCCAGGTTCTCTAATAAACCCTGTCCCACTTCATAAATTTGGTTACTCATCGCTTACCTCCATTCTTCTCACGTCTCTCAGCCCAGGCTTCCAGCAGTACCCATACATCCGGGTTGTGTCTCACAAGTACTGACAAATAGGCCTGGACATCATCCCAGTCCATATCCCATGGCAACACCACACGTAAGGTCCTGCCGGACTTCAGGCGTACGTACTCCTCTGCGGGTTTTTCCCTATGCGTGACAGACTTATTAGTCTGCTCACCGCCTACGCCGGCTGCATTCGTCTGATTACCTGTGTGGCCATTGATAGCCGCCTTTATCATTGATGTGTATGCCCTGATCGTATTCTTTGATGGCGGATTAGGCAAGGTCTCGGCCCACTTCAACACGATTTCCTTTGAGTGAGCCTTCAAGTAATCCAGGGCTTGGTCTTTACCTTCCGGCATAGCCTGCTGGTCTACAAATTCCTCTGCAATTTCCAGGGCTCGAAGGATGTTACCAGCATATTTCCTTTTGTACCTTCCCGCCTGCTCCATGGATACAACCCAATCCCTAAGTTCTTTAAAGATTCTTGTAATCTCGTTCATAAGGCACCTCCTAATATCAGGATAATCACTGTAAGCATGCTGTCAAGGTTGAATTAGGATAATTTTGTTGATTATGGATAGATACGCCAGTTAACATAGGTGTTAGCGTAAGATTTGGCTTAGTACTATGTCGTGGTCGGAAAACATCCATGGCAATTCAAGTAAATGCACGGCATGGGTCAAGTTGTAAATAACCCTTCCAATATCCAGTACATAGGCATCTCGACTGATTGACCCTTTCACTGAATCTGATACACTGGCACTGAACAGACCTTCTGTGGGGGTAAGATGCTGGATAAGATGTCCATATTAAAGAATTTAAGCAATGGGTTTGATGAAGGGGTGTTTTTCGACCTGCTGGAGGCTGTGGCGGGCCGGGGCTTCAGTCGGGCTGACCGGGATTTGTCGGAATTGGTGGGGACAGAGGGACCTGTGGGCGAATTGCGGCAAATTGGGGTGCTGGACGTGGATGGGGACCCGGTTCCGG
>WGCQ01000217.1 GCA_015493765.1 Deltaproteobacteria bacterium | reverse complement strand
CGTCCTTGCCGCCACCTCCCAACTGCCTGCATGGGACATCAGTATGACCCCGCCCTCCCCGGATGCCGCGGCCTGCTCCAGGTACTCCCTGCCCAATGCCTGCACCTTTAGCGCCGATTTGCCACGGCGATTCAGTAACAACCGTTCCGAAAAGGTCCTGGCAAAACCCTGGTATTGCCGCCAGGTCAACCAAAGGTAAAACCATAACCGCCTGTTTGGGAAAAGGGCCTTGTAAAAACGTACGCCAATTGCAGTACGGCGTGGCAGCAGGAAAAAATATGCTGCACTGATGAGAGCGGCAAAAAAGGCGGTCACCGCGGGGCCAAACACGCTTATCACGCTGTAAAACAACTTACCCAAAGCCCGGCTCATCCCCCTGCATTAAGCCTGGCCAGGATCCAGGTCTCTTCACGCTTTTGGGCTGTAGGCTCCATCAGGTCCACCCGAAACCCGGCCGCTTCAAAGGTCCGCCGTAACATATCGATGTCCCTGTAAAACGGACGGCCGATCCCCAGTAATTTAAATCGTATCACCTCCAGTGCCTGTTCCCAAGCGACCTTTTTGCCGGTGGGAACGATTACCCGCATCAGCAATCTGCCGTCCGGGGCCAGCCTGCGGCTCAGTTCATTCAAAACCGTACGCAGGCCATCATCGGACAAGTGGTGGACCATGTCCAGCATCATTGCCAGGTCAATTTCTTTCGGCTTCTCAGGTAATTGTGGTGCAGCTCCCACCCATGCCTGGCCCTGCCTGCCCCAGGCCAGGTTTGCCACCCTGACCCGTTCCTGGTCCGGATCGATACCTGCCAGACGGATGTCCGGATACAGGGTCAACAGCCACGCCCCGGGCACACCGTAACCGCAGCCTATGTCGAAAACACGGTCATTGGGCCTCACGAATTCCGCAAGGCGCGGGAACATGGGGTCCAAAAGCATCTTGAACCTGGCAAACTGGCGCGGATAGGCCTCCATCAGGCGATAGCGTTGCATCGTGAGCCTGCGGTGCACGGCGCTGCCGGCCAGGTCCGAGGGTACGGTTTTGAAGTGTTTTTCAGGCCCCTTGATGAATACCCGTCTAAGCAGGGGTGGCAGCAGGAAAAATGTGCCCGCCGCCGCATATGTTATGGCCAGAAAACCGATTAAACCCACGTTTTGCAGCATCAGGTTCCCGGAAAGTGCCAGTGCGCCAAACCCGGACATGGTGGACAGGCTGTCCAGCAACACTGCATTGCGAATCGGTCCGAACAGGGGCGTGTCCTCATCGCGATACCGCTGGTATGAACGCACGAAAAATATCGCATAATCCACGCCCACGCCTATCACCACGGCAGCCAGCAGCAAGCCCGGAATGCCCAGGGGGCGACCCAGCAGGTTCAGGGTACCTACCGTACACACCATGGAAAACACGATGGGTGTCAACACCAAGGCAGGCAGTAATATGCCCAGGAAAGCAAAAAACAAAAGTACCACGATACCGATACCAACCATTGCGATCATGCGCACAAAGGCCTTGCCCAGGATTTTACCCATGCGCGCCTGGAACATCCTGGAATCCAGGACCTTTACACCGCCCAATGACTGGATAGATTGGAAGAACCTGGTGTCATCAAAGCGTGGCCCCGGACGGATCGTTGCCGTTGCCACCAGGCCTTTTTCACGGTGTTTCCTGGCGATCCCCAGCAGGGCATACACCGCTTCGGGTGGTTCAGCCAGTCCCAGGGAAGGGTGTTCGACCATGCGCAAGAAAGGGGCGAACGCATCCGCGGTAAACCCGTATTTTGCGCTGGCAGTGGCGATTGCCCGGCGTAGCGTTTTAGTGCGGCTGTCGGTCCAGAACGAACGCCAGGCAGCCAGGTTTTTCCTGGCGCGGGCCTTGCCAGGGTACAGGTACGACAGGCTGAAGCCACCGGATAAAATCCCGTCAGCCGTTTCCCGGTCGATCAGGGCTGCCAGGCCATCCGACCTGTCCTGCAACCTGATTATATCCCTGCCCTGCACCAGGACAAATACCCGTCCCATCACATTACCCCAGACCTTTTTTACCATACGCTCTGCAGCCCTGGTTTGCGGACTAAGGGAATTTATGGCATTCAGGTCAGTATGCAGGTGGGGACGCGCAAAAAATCCCAGAAACACGAACAGGGCCACTGCCACGCCAAATCCTACCCAACCGGCCTTTTTAACCAGGCCGGCCGTGAGTTGCTCCATGTCCACCCACCTGCGACCCCGTCCGGGTGCAAGGGACACGAACATCCACGGAAAGGCGGTGTGCACGAACAAAAAGGAACACGCCACGCCCAGGGCTGCAAAAAGGCCTAACTGACCAAGTACCGGAAAGTCGCTCCATAACAGGGCCAAAAAAGCCGCTACCGTGGTCAAGGCCGCCAGCAGCGACACGGACCACAGGTTGTGGGATGCGGACTTGCCGGTTGCACCGGTACGGCTGTCCAGAAACAGCAGGTAGCCGATCCCGTAATCCACGGTGATCGATATGATTGCCCCGCCAAAGGCCAGGGCCAGCAGGGATATCGATGGCTCCACAAACGAATAAAGCACCAGGCCAGCGGCTGTGCCGGCCACTGCGGGGGCCAGGGCCAGCAGGCCCAGCCAGGGTCTCGGAAAAAACAGTATCAGCAGCAACAGGATGAGGATGCCGGACAATATCACGGCTCGGGTGCTGTCACGTCGGGCCGTGTCCTCGTTGTCTATTGCAGCCCTGTAGCCACCCACTGGCACAGCCCGTATCAATCTGCCCTTTGCAACCTTTTCCCTCATTGCGGCGATGGACCGGCGTATCGTAGCATCCAGGCGGTGGGCAAATGTGCTGTTCGTATCCGTAGCCCTCGGGACAGCCACCAGCAGCAGGTGACGCCCATCCCTTGTAAATATCTGGCCCCGGTACATAACTACCGAGGCAGCAGGCAACAGGTATGACATTTTTGTCAAAACCAGGGACCTGAGGCCCAACGGGTCCGCAATATCCAGTTTGACCCGGCCAATTCCACCCAAAACTGCCAGACGGTCCCTGATTTCCCTGATCGCCTGATCCACTCGCCGTGCAATGGGGTGCCGCCCCAAGGCCTTGTCGAGGTCCGACCTTGTCAACAGCACTGGTAAATGGTCCGTTATATCCTGCAACAGCCGGGGAAACGCCGCTGCATATGCCCCGTTGCCCACACGCAAAAACAGGCCGCTGCCTTTCAGTTGCCTGGCCAGTACCCTGGCGGCATTGACCAATGCATCCCTGTCCCTGGTATGGTTGGCCAAACTGATGTCTATGGCCACCTTTTGCAGGCCTGGGTGGTGTTTGAACACGTAACCGGCATTTTGCAGCACCGGGTCATCCATGGGAAGGACATTGAAGATGTCCGGGTCAATACGGACCCTGGCCAGGCCCAGCCACAGTAATCCCGCAACGCCCAGCAGTACCACAAAAACCGCAGGCCACCGTATCTTTGTACGTTGGCTCACCGCGCCCTCGTGCCCGGGACATGTCGCACCGTTGTCCAGCGCCGCCTGAGGACGGGCGGCACCAGGAGGCGCATGGTTATCAGCCGGGTAAAGACCACGGAATTCCTCCAGAAGTCCATCCAGGGCCGGAAATGCGAAATCCGCTTGCGCTGGTAATTCACGCGCACCGGGACGCTGATTACCGGTATCTTGTGCCAACCCGCCATGGCCAGCACCTCGACCTCATATTGAAAACGATCGCTGAAAGCGCCCAGTTCCAGGACCTCAGGCAGGGGATACACGCGAAGCCCGCTCTGTGTGTCCGGCAGCCTGCCGCCACCCGCCATCCACACCCAGAAATTGGAAAACCCCCGTCCCATACGGCTGGTCCATGGCACGTCCGGGCCCGCCATGGACATGCGGTTTGCCACCACGATCGGCCGTGACCGTTCCGATACGGCCTTCATCAGGCGTGCGGCCTCGGAAGGCAGGTACTGGCCGTCCGCGTCAATGGTAATTGCCCACCTTGCAACGGATTGCGCGGCCTGAAACCCCGTGCGCAGGGCAGCACCCTTGCCCTGGTTCGTCCCGTGCCTTAACAGTGTAATTTCCTTGTACCGGGCCGCGATTGCACCTGAACGGTCCGTGGACCCGTCATCCACCACGAACACCGGGACACCGAGTTGCAGGGACTGCTCGATGACCATGCCTATGGTAGCGGCGTGGTTGTAAACAGGGATGATGATGGCAGCATCCTTGAATACGGAAAGGTCGAGCGGCTCCTGTTTGGCGCTGAGTTTCTGGTACACCAGGTTGTAAACGTCTTCCTTGGTGCTGATACGTGCGGTTTCGGCCCTGGTGAACTCGATGTCAAAGTGCTCTTCCAACGCGGAAATGGCATCCAGCAACCCGATGCTGTCGAATTCCTCGGGGTTGTCCACCACCCGGTCTATCCGGGATGGCTCTATGCCCAGGGCTTCGGCGATCACTACGTTGATTTCCTGTGTAAGACCGTCCTGGTACAATGCCGCCTTATTCATGGCCTACCATGGTATGTACCTGTACAGTTTTGCAAACATCTCGTAAACCTCCACCCAGTTCTGGAACGCCTCGGAACTGACCATGTGCGCCCGCTTGTTTACCATGACCCAGCTCATGTGGGCCGCGCCATCGTAACACTTGCGACAATCACGGGTCGCGGACGTACAGCAGCGATGCTGGGTCTTGAGGTCCGCGCCCCAGTGGATGAAATGGATCAGACGCTTGGGCTTGGGATTGCGGTTGTCAAAACTCTCGGTTACGGATGGGCACTCCATCCATCCCCATTCCCTGCCCAGCATACGCCCCGTGGTCAGGACCTCGTGGTAATACTTACTGGAAACCACGGTATCCGGGTAGCGGTCCAGCATCTCGTCCATTTCCGCCCTGATCGCCTTGAGTTTTTCAGGCGTCCAGTAAAAGTCATCCACATCCTCGTCATTGCTTAACAACTGGAAGTGGACCTTCAGCCCGGCGTCCCTGATCCGCCGTACGATCCTTTCCGTACGGCCAATCTGTTTTGGCGTGATCGTATATAAATAATAGGTATATTCGTCACCTTCGTAATTATTCAAGGAGATCGAAAACGTATCCCTGCCGCGCAGTATCTTTTCATCCTCGCTGTCCCCCCACAGTGAAATCCCCACCATCATGTCAGGAAAGCGGTCCCTGGGCACCTTTATCAGCCCGTTGGTAGCGCAAAATGTGGGAATGCGTTCGTAAAAGACCTGCAAACGGTCCAAAAACAGGGTAGGCTCGCCGCCCACGATGATCGCCACGTTCACCCCACGGGCCTTTTCGCTGTCCACAAAGGCCCGCCATGCATCGAGGTCCCTTTCCTCGCGAACCAGATGTTCATTGGATGAAAAGAAAAAACATCCCTTGCACCTGAGGTTGCAACGGTTTGTCAGGTCGTATATCGAACTGCGGATATTCAGTTTTGAAATCCGTTTGTATCGTTCGTACCATTCGTCGTTCAGCAAAGACCTTGCGGTATTCATGTTCACTCACTCCTTTTGTCCGTTTTTACGCAGGTTCCAGTGTATGCCCTGGCGGGGACACCAGTTTGTTCAGCAGGTTCGGTCCTTTTTCGTATCCCATGACCCAAACCGCCAAATACGTGTCCACATAATCCAGCCAACCCTTGAAGTGCTCCGCATCCGTTGCATGGCGGTGCATGCGGGCCGTAACCACCGCACTACCAGCGGCGTAATGTCGGCAGTCGTTGCAATCCGTGTCCGGCACGCAGCACGCGGCGCTGCGATTCCAGGTGAGGTCCGTCCGGTACTGCCTGAATGACCTGCCGAGTCCTATGAACTCGGACGGGTTTCTGCGCGGATACGTACATCCGAACAGGTCATGCAATCCGTATCGATGCGTATGAGCGGTCACGCTGTAATACGAAAACAGTATGTTTTCGGGATAACGCCGCATCACATCCAGCATGGTTTTGCGTGTCTCTACCAGGGATTTACTGTCGTGACGCAGGCTCCCCGTGTAACCCTCGGGTGCGGAAAACATGTTGAACGTCAGTTTTGCGCCTGCGGGTGCCAGTGTTTCCATAACTTCATATATTTCATGGATATTTTCCCTGGTAAACGTGTAAACGAAAACCGCCCTTGGGTCGTCGTGATACGCTTCCAACTGGCGCAACAGCAAATCGCCGGACCTGCGCACCCTCAGGCTGGTCCGGTCGTTTCCCCACACGGATATGTGAATCTTGTAGCCCACGGACTCGGGGATTCGCTTGATTCCGTTGGTTGCAATGGCCCCCAAGGGCATTTCTTCGTAACAAACCTGTAGCAATTCCGGCACCAGGGACGGCTCCGCACCGGCCAGGACCACGTACGTGATACCGCGCGCCTTTTCCGCCTGCATCAGGGCCCTCCACGCCCGAGGGTCCCTGTTTTCCGCAGCAAACTGCTTGTCCCCCTGGTAGTAGTAACAGCCTTCGCACCGCAGGTTACAACGGTTCGTCATGTCATAGGTGGATTCCCGCAGGAAAAAGTATTTGCGCACCTTTTCAAAGCGGTCCCTGACTTTCGGGTCAGCCATCAACTCCTTGAATCCCGGTTTTTGCCCGGTTTCCGGACCGGATGTCACTTTCAATATTGCTGTATTCCCCATCAGTCAACCTGCAAATCTCAGAGTTCTCGCAAGATGGTATATCTCAATCATGTAAAAAAATCAAGATCATGTAGAAAAATCAAGCATCTGTGGCACCCCAAATTACCGGGCTAAATTCGGGAGGAAAAGATTCGCCTGACGGCTCTTTGTCACGGCCTGCGGCCTTAGACAAGTTGCATTGCCAAAATGGGCGGGTTTACCCAATACCAAATTCCACCAATTCAACACTCTCCTCCCGGCCCACGGCCACGGCCTCGAACACGGCGGGCGAGACGCCCGCGAAACAAGCAGGCGAGGCCGCCTGCGCTCCACACGGTCTCGGTCTCGGTCAACGGCCACGGCCTCGGATTCGGCCAACTGACTCGGAAAAGGCCGGCTGGAAGCCAGCGATCCCAGGAGGCCACCTGCGCTCCACACGGCTTTCGTTTTCACCGGGATCACACGGCCACGGTCTCGGTCACGGCCTCGGACTCGGTCAACGGCCTCGGACTCGGCCCACGGTCACGGCCAACTGACTCGAAAAAGGCGGGCGGGATGCCAGCGATCCCAGGAGGCCGCCTGCGCTCCACACGGCCTCGGACTCGGTCAACGGCCTCGG
>WGCQ01000216.1 GCA_015493765.1 Deltaproteobacteria bacterium | reverse complement strand
CTCCACGGTCTCGGCCCCGGCCACGGTCAACGGTCTCGGTCACGGCCAACGGTCAACGGTCACTGAATTCTGGCTTCGGGTCTCGGGACGCAGCCTGCGGCTGCTGCGGGACGGCCCTGCGGGCCTTCGGGAAGGCTCCCGTCGTAACCGGGAGCACACTGCCACGGCCAACGGTCAACCGAAGGCGGGCGAGACGCCCGCGAAACAAGCAGGCGAGGCCGCCTGCGCTCCACGGCCTCGGTCCCCGGTCTCGGTCTCGGTCACGGCCAACGGCCACGGTCACCACTATTCCACCTCCACCCGGACCCGGGCCTGGTTACCAAAGCCGTCAATCGCAAGGACCCGTAGCAACCCGGGCTCAGGCTTGAGTTTCAGCACTGCACCCGAACGGGTCGTGCCCATGAAACGCCCGTTTACAAACCAGAAAACCGCGGATTTTGTCAGGGTTTCGGCCTGCAGGCTCAACACGTCCAAGCCGGGGGTCGCAGGGTCCAGGACGTAGGTTTTGTTCGTAACCGGACTGATAATCGTAATTGCACGCGGATTCGATGCCACGGGACAATCGGGGCCGAAAACAGGTGCGGAGCGTGCCGGCATATCCAGGAACTCGGCCAACCTGGGCGGCAAAACCAGCCCGTTTTTGCTTAACAGAGCGCCGGGCTTGTAATGCCTGGAAGGACACGCACGAAACCCTGTTTTTCGCTCCACGATGAAGCGCCTGTGAAACGGACATGTGGCGTTCAGTGGGTGGTCCACGGGTTCCAAGGCCTTGACGGTTTGAGCACACGCGGACGTGACCTTGTATCCTGAAAACGCACATACCTGCACCGTACGCAGCCCTTTGGGCCTGGCATACGGCCCGTCAACAGGGTCGATCGCCTCGAGCACGTCGAACATGATCGGCGCGGCCGTGTGTGCGCCGGTGATCGCCCTGGTGCCACGGCCACGCACCCTGCCGACCCACACGCCCACTGTGAAACGCCTGGTGAAACCTATGCTGAACGCATCCCGCCTGCCCTGGGACGTACCGGTCTTCCAGTAAACGTGGCAGGGTGAAAGCCCTCGCAACCTCGGAGCCGACGGCCTGCCGCGCATGCCCAGCGCCTTGATCGTAAGCCATGCCTCCGCAGTACCGAACACCCGGTGCATGCACGCCGTCTCATTCGCAGTCAACAGGGGCTTTGCAGCCATTCCCATGCGCGCCAGCGTGGCATACATGCCTGTGAGGTCCAACAGTCGCACACTTAGGCCGCCAATGATTACGCCAAGTCCGTAGTCCTTGTAAACAGGCACTGGCAATCCCATTTTACGCAAAAACCTGATGAATTCGTCTATGCCTGTACGGTTCAACAGGTCCAAAAACGGCAGGTTACGCGACTCGGCCAGTGCAATGTCCGCCCGGACCAGCCCCTTGTATCGATTGTAGAAATTCCTGGGACGATACCCCCTGATGTCCACGGGCACGTCCAGCAACCTGGAACCCGGCAAAATCAGGCCCTTGCGTATCGCCAGCAGAAACAAAAACGGTTTCAGGGTGGACCCCGATGACCTGGGCGCCAGGAATGCGGGAAACTGGCCGAATCCCGGGTGAAAAAAACCGATCGAGCCGAGCAGGCCCCTGACCCTGGAAGTCCTGTTTTCGATCACCACGATGGACAGGTCATTTGCGCCGTCATCCAGGATCGCCTGTTTGTGCATGGCCGCGATCCTTTCCACGACCCCTTGGATCCGGGGCTGGATCGCTGCCCGGACCACACCCGGTCCATGCCTTGCATGCAGGATTTCGGCAACGTGGTAATTATTCGAATCAGGGGTGATTTTGTGCGATGGGATTGGCTTTTTCAACGCGATCAGGTAATTATTATGCGTAATCAGGCCGTATTTGTACATTTTATACAGTATTTTGTTGCGGCCCGTGCCCGCGTTCCTTCCGCCCGGACGTCGTGCAACAGGGTCCTTTGGCAGGCTCACCAGAAAGGCGATCTGTGCGATTGACAAGTGAATGGGCGGTTTGCCGAAATAAAACCAGGAGGCTGCGTAAACACCCTCGATGTTGCCTCCGTAAGGCGCGTTGTTCAGGTAGTACTCCAGGAGCCGACGCTTTGACATCCGGGCCTCCAATTGCATGGCCTGAAACGCCTCGATCACCTTGGATGCCAGTGTCCTGGGCCGGTGGGACAGCATGCGTGCAATCTGCATGGTTATGGTGGATGCACCGGACACGACCCTGCCAGCCCGCAGGTCCTGGTATGCAGCCCTCAGTATGGATACGGGGTTGACTCCAAAATGGTAAAAAAAGTACCGGTCCTCCACCAGCACGGTGGTGCGCACCAGCAAGGGGTCCATGCGCCCCAGGGGCATGAAGAAACGCATCTTCTGGTCACTGGTCAGGTAGGCCCGCATGGGTGTGCCGTCCGCAAACAATACCAGGGACGAGTATTCGCGGTTCAGCGACGGCAATGGGACAAGGTACAGGCCTGCAATGAACGCAGCCGCAGCAATAAAAACGCCAGGGACCAGTTTTCGCTTCATTTAACCTTGCCAGTACCCAGGACTATGATGCCAGCGCGGGATGCGCCATGCACATCCGGGTCGTACATGCAGGAGGCCCGGGCCTGCGGCATGAATCCGTGCTCGGCGGTGACCACGTTGGCCAGGTAATGAAACGTAAGGTTTGCACGTGCAGGCAACGTAAAGAAACAGGCAATATCCTGGTCGCCGCGCTGTACGTGGTCGCAATGCACCTCGTTCCGCGGGTCGATCCAGTTGAGTTTCGTAATGACATCCCTGTCGTCCGTGGAAGGCAATTCCAGCCCCATGGGCAGCCGGTCGTGGATCACCATGTTCTGGACGTCCCTGGACAGTCTGGACATGACCTCCACCTCCACCACCACCGGTTTACCCACGGGAAACACCTTCAAGGGCCTGCCTGACAGGTCCAGGATATGCTTTTCCACGTGTACGCCATGGGTATCCGGTTTAAACAACCCGGATTCCTGGAACCCGCTGGCCTGGACCGTGATGTACGGCTTTGCCCCCTGCCCTACCACGATACTGCTGCTGTCCGGATACTTCACGTCAAATGTCACGCCCGCCTTTGTTTGTGTACCTGCCACGGCCTGTCCGTTCACCTGCAAGGACACGTTCATGGGGCCGGAGGACTTGAATTTCTTCAGGTAGTTACCCAGCACCAAGGTGGCCCAGCCCGCCTCCTGCGTTGTGGCGTCCGGTCCCAAGGTCTTCATTATGCGCACGCTATCCCTGGCCGCATTTCCAGGGTTCAACAGGGTGTCCACGTATGCCCGGACAAGCCGCTCACGCCAGGGCGACATGAAATCCATGAAGAAATTGCGTATCCTGACGGGTCGCAATTTCCGTGCACGCGCAAACAAGGACCTTGCAGTCCTTTCCATGCCTGCAAAATGCGCTGCACCGGCCAAAAACAGCACCGCCTCCCTGGTCTGCATGTACTGTTGCGCACCGGCCTTCAGGTATTGCTTCAGCCTGTACGCCTTCAGTTGACCGAGCATGCCCAGCACGAACATATTAAACGGCGAATCATCCAGGTTCTCCACGTAGGATACCGCAGCGTCCATGACCGCATCAGGCACAAAATAACCGGCCTGTTTTGCCAGGTGCAACACCATGGTGGCGTAGGCGCTGCTCCAGGGGGCGGCCTCATATCCGCCGGGCCAGTAGGCAAAACCGCCATTTGACAGCTGCATGGACAAAATCCTTGAAATACCGGTGTTGACCATGCCAAACAATCGTTCCTGTTTCAACAGGTCCTGATCCACGAACCCGGCCAGGGCAGGGAGTTCTATCAATGGCAACAGTTGCGAACCGGTCTGCTCAACGCATCCGTAGGGATAGTGCACCAGGTGCCCCAGCCATTGCAGGGAACGGCCCAACGGCAGCGGACCCGCACTGACCCTTACCTTTAGTTCCCGTGGCAGCAGGGTCTTGATGTAATCCTTGACCGGGTATTCACTGGCCCCTGCCCGGAAGGTCTTGTAAATCTTCAAACGGGGGCGGTTCGGGTGCACCGGTATGTCAAACGTGTCGTTGAATCCCCCGCCGGGCCACTGGAATTTCAAGGTTATGCCCATGTCAGCCACATACTTGCCCGTGCGCACACGCACGAACAGCACACCGTTGTCATGCGGCTTCACCGTTTTGTCCACGACCTGGCCTGACACCACGCGGCCGTTTTTGACATCCACCCTGCCCGTGAGCCTGAGGGCCGTTGCCTGGGTGTTCGTATAGAACACGGGCATGGTAAATTCGTCCTCGTAGAAGGCAAACCTGGGGATCGTGGGCTGGATCACGAACTTGTCCCGCACCACCACGTCACTGTCCCTGGACGCCATGCGCACGGGGTCCGCCGTATGCACCATGACCCTCAGTTTGCCATAAAACCTGGGCACGCGAAACGTGTAGTCCAGGTTGCCTTTGGCGTCGCTTTTCACAACCCCGCTGAAATGTGACACCAGGTGCTGAAAATTCAGTTTCCTGGGTTGTGACTGTTCCGGCGCCTCGCCTTCGCCCCCACCGGTCAGCAGGCCTATACCACGAAACAGCCCGAAGGTTTCGAATGCCCGGCTGGCCAAAGCGAACGCCCTGAATACGCCTTTGAACAGGTCCGGGGTTTTGAAGTTCGTAAGCTGCAAAATACCCTCGTCCACCACGCTGATAACGGCCTCGAAGGGCCTGTCCGCGTGCAAAACCACGTGAAAGTCCGTCAGCGGCCTGGCCGAGGCCGGTGTATTCAGTGTGAATTTCAGTTTGTGCCTGGCGGGCCGTAATGCCACGCGCGCCATGCCAAAGGCCCTGGGCAGCATGGAATTTTTGTCCCTGCGCACCAGCAAGGCGGACACAAAGGCCGTGGAGGTATTTGCAGGCGCCTTGAAACGAAATACCGCCCTGCCCTTTTGCGCATCGGTCCACTTGTAGGTCTTTAGTTCGTCCGTTTCCACTATCCACAGCACCCTGCCCGCAAAAGGCATGCTCGTATAAACCGTTACCGGGTCGCCCCAGTCGTACGCGGTCTTGTCCGTTTTCAGGGCCAGTCGTTCGGGTGGCGGGGCCTGGAAATCGCCCGATGTGCTGGCAAAATAGAACCAGTCGTACACCTTCAGGCGTCTTTGCTGGCCAGTGGCATCATCCTTGACCGTGACCAGGTAAAAGTCAAACCACGCGTGCAAGGGCTTGCGAAACCTGACCTTGAACCGACCGTTGTGAACACGAATCACCCTGCCGGAAACCAGTGTGCTGCGGTCCGTGACCTTTATCCACCGGTAGCCGTCCTCGTCCAGGCTGGGGGTCCAGCGATTTGCCACGCCCTGGATATTCAGGGTCAAACCAAGGTCGCCTTTGTGCAAGGCGCCATTCGTGTCCACCACCACACCGTCCACTGACACGCTGTCCGATGCCGTACCCCCGGATTGTTTCAAGCCGATGTAATACGGATATTTGAATATGGTCAGGCGCTTGTACGCCCTGCTTTTGCGTCCGCTCATGGCCTCGGACACGTCCGCAAACATCTCCAGCCGGACCGTATCGTGAAAGCGCTTCCAATCCGCCTGGTCCAGTTTGAAATCCGCCCGGCCCTGTGGCCCGATTTTATCCGCCACCTCGAATTGTTCGGTTTCAGCCTCCTGTTCAGGCCCCAACGGGAGGGAAAAATCGTAATCCCTCAGGAAATCGGGCGGCATAAACGGCCTCTCCCGGAATACGGCCAGCACGTGGTACGGCGCACCCTTGGCCGGCTCACCGAACAGGTATTGCGCATCGATTTGCGCCTGTACCGGGCTGCCGAATACAGCGGGTTTGGCAGTCAGGCTGACGTGTATCCGTTCCGGCGTAAACGGCTCGATGAAAAAGCCGGTCTCGCAGGCCTCCAGGTCACCTATCAGCAGGTACGCATGGTAACGTCCCGTACTGGCGCCATACCCGAACGGCAGGCTGAACGTCGTCAATCCCGCATTGTCGGTCATGCCCTTCATGTCGAACACACGATTACCCTCAGGGTTTACGACCTTCAACCGCACTGGCACCGCGGTCCCCGTGTAATCGCCCTGTTTGCGTACTATCGCACCCAGGTGCACGGTCTCACCGGGTCTATAGATATTGCGCTCCATGAACAGGTAACCCACCAGGTTTTTGGGCATTTCGTCCCCGCCCAATCCGTATGTGTAACGGGAAGGCGTTGGCAGGGCCATGGAATTCAGGTTCACGAATGCCAGGTCCCGCCCCTTTTGCGCAAAGATATAGCCCGGCTCGTCGGACTCGCTGTTCAGTTTCGCCTGGCAGAACCCCCGGGCATTGGTTCGACACCTGCCGCGGAATATTCCCTTGCCGCTGTACACCTGGATATTCACGTTTGACACGGGTTTCAGCGTATTGTGGGACACGGCCCACACGGCCGCGGTATTTGCAAATACCTTGGCAGCCAATGCAATATCCGTAACCACCACAAAGGTCGATGCCGAGGTTTTCATATTATCCGTGTCCACTTGCGCGCTTGACAGTTCAGGGTAGTCCTGGGACAGGAATTTATCCGTGTCATCCCAGGAATCGGACATCCGGTAATTCCTGAGCGTCAGGTAGTACATCCCCTTTGACCTGCCCTTGAGCCATTTTTGTATGTTTACAAACAGGTGCCCGGTCTTTTTTGCCCCGGCGCCCAACGCCACTGGCGCATCAGATACGATTTTTTCGCCGAAATCCTCCACCCTGTCTTCGTCGCACTGGTAGCCTCCAGCCTCGCCGCAACAGGGTTCATTCATTTCACACGCCTGCTTGAAAAACTGGGCCAGGTTATTGATTGGCATCCAGTAAACCGTGGCAAATACGTGATGTACGTGACTGGCATTGACCAGTATCCTGGTATTCCCGGCCCTGGCGACGAATACGCCTGGCACCGGGATCGACAGCCTGGGCAGCGGCTGGGGCACCTTGACCAGCACTACCACCGGCTTTTCGATACGGTTTCCGCGTCCGTCGGACAGCGGCGGATTGAACGTGAATGTGTACGCATGGCCACGTTTGAAAGCGGCCTTGAAACCGTATGCTGTCTCGCCATGTTTATGGGATACCGTGAACGGCATTTCAGGTTTGATGTCCGTATATCGTTGCAGGTCCCGCGTGGACAACACTACGGGGTGACCATAGGGGTCATGGAATTCGAATCTCACAATGCGGCCTGATTTCGTGTCCAGGAAACCGGCCTGGCTGACCTGGATCCCCTTTTGCAGGTCAAATCCGATTCTCAACGGGGATGCCAGGCCCATGGTACGGGCCTGTTTGCCCTGACCAAAGGTGCACTTGAATTCAGGGGGCAATGTCAGGGCATAGCGGCCTTCCTGAGTGGTCGTGGACTTCAAATTGATGTCGAATTCATGGAAACTCGCCCTGCGGATGGGGGCCGAACCCGAGGGCCCGTCTAATTTTAGAGCATGGACATCAACCGGTGACGGTCGGCAATTTAGCGAAAGTTCAATGGTCACACCATTCTGGCTCCACAGGGCACCGACGTTTATAATCCTGGGCAAAGGGGCCTGGAAATTTCGCACGATCGGAATAATTGGCATATCCTCGACACTATTATCCCGGGCCACGTACTTGGCCTTTTTGATCGTAACCCTCAACACTGCGCCCATTTGTAAAGGCTGGCTCAGTGCGATGAAATACCCCTTGGTATCGTACCGCTGTGCCCGTTTCAGACTGAAACCCAGGCCAGGCGTCAGTTGGATGCAGTCCGCAGTAAAAAAATAACCGGCACTGTCAGGGGGTGAAAAAAATATCCCCCTGGGCAGGACATCGGAAAAATCCAGTTTTATAATGCGGCCTTTCATACCTTTTGCAGGCTTCACAGGCTGCCTGGCCGTAACATCCCGGTTGATGTTCGCATAATTCGGGCCTTTCGACTGCCCGCAAGACCATGCGAACGCCACACTTGCCACTGTCAAGAACAACAAAACAACCCTTTTCATCCTGACCTCCAGGTAATTTAGTGCCAATTATAACTAAAAAGTTTCCATATTACACAGATTTTTTGGTTCTTCCGGATCTCGCCTGGGTAATGGATCGGGATTTGAGTTTGATATGCGATGCATATCGGCAGATAGGGTCCGACTGTGTGGGGTGGTGGGGGAGGAGTGAAAATCCGGAAATGTTTTATATACTAAAAATCATTTTTTATTTCTTGTTAAATGCATTTAAGTATTTAAGTGCTTTTGGGCTTCAGTGGTAGTTACCACCCAGGCTGGATCCGGAAGAACCTAAAATTTGAGGACAACGGGTACTGAAATGGATTCAGATACGCGGGTTGAGCCCATTTGAGCGCAGGCCTCCAGAGGTGGTGATTTGATGGCAATTTCAGGGCGGGTTTACAACCGCCCCTACGAATATTGTGTAAATTCAGCATGTTACATTACGAGACAAATTATATGTTGTGTAATATGAGGACTTTTTCAACTCCCTCTTCCAGCCGGCATCTTGAATTATCTTTGTATTTCAGGGTGCTGCAACTGGTCTAAGGCCGCAGACCGTGACAACGAGCCGTCAGGCGAAATTTTACTGCCGAATTTAGTCAGGTCATAGGGTATGACCAAATTGACACGGATGCAAAATTCCCATAAACTTTTTTTGGATAGATGATGGAGGAATTTATGCACAAAATGCTTAATATTTCGGTACTTATCGGATTGTTGTCGTGGGGTGTGGCATGCAGCAAATACACGATGGCACAAGACGCCTCAACGTCCAAAGACCTGTCTAAGACATGGGATGTAATCATCCTTCCGGACCATACGACCATGGATACCGGTCTGATCGATACAAATTCACATGACGCCACGGCAAAGGACCTGGCTGAAACCTGGACGGACACGACAACCGTCCCGGACACGGTGGATGCAGCCGGTGATACAGGGCACGATTTCATCCGGGAAGCCGAAAACAACCGTGACAATGGCGCTGACGGGACTGATGTGACCCGTGATACAGGTATGGATGAAGGCGCATCCTGCGTACCCGAATCCTGTGAGACCCTGGACAAGGAATGCGGGACATGGCCTGACAACTGTGGCGGTCAACTGAATTGCGGACAATGCGGTCCGCACCAGGCATGCGATAATGGCAAATGCGTGAACAGGCCATATTGTGGTGACGGTACATGCCAGGAGGATGAGGACTGCGCGTCCTGCCCAACGGACTGCGGCATGCGGAAACGGTAAATGTGAGGCAAACCAGGGTGAAAACTGCGCCACCTGCGCCGCTGACTGCGGATGCAAGGGCGACGATGTGTGCTATCAATCCGCCTGCTGCACTCCCCAGACATGCCAGGCCATGGGACTGTCCTGCGGTCAGGCATCGGATGGCTGCGGCGGCAACCTGGATTGCGGCTCCTGCGGGGAACACCAGGCATGTATCAGCGGTAAATGCCAGGTCCAGCCATATTGCGGGGATGGAAAATGCCAGGCCAACGAGAGTTGCGCATCCTGCCCAACGGACTGCGGGGCTTGTGTGGATTGCTCCGAGTTGGATAACACCAATGAACTCATAGCGGACAGGAACTTCCACAGGGGGTTTATTCCATTGAACCAGCAAACCCATAAGCCCGAAGGCAAGATGCCCACAGGCTGGTGCCAGCAGGACCCGATCTGGGAGTTTAGCCAATGGGACAGCCTGGGGGACCTGTACACATCACCGAAACAGGTGCTTCCTGATGGGTCTGTCATGTGGAGCAACGAATATGGGCATGTTATTATAGGGAAACCTGGATCACAAAAGGCAGACCTGGATATGGCAGTCTGGGCATACAAAGAATACGGCGGCCAGTACCATACGCCCACAGCGGAGAGAAAATGGGTGCACATGCTGGCTGAACAGCGCATATCCCCGCCAGGAGTGAATAGAGCAGGGTCACCTCCTTTGTCCCACCTTGCGCATCTCGATTTCAACGTGGTGGGCCAGTTAATCCAGGACATACCCCATCACCAGCAAGGGTACGACCCCAGCAAACATGCCGCCCAGTTTCTGATCTACTTCACGATTCAAAACCTGAACACCGATAGCCCTGGATTCGGGGACTACCTGTGGTTCGGCTTAACACTCTATGATGATCGTTATGACGTTGTACCACTTTCCATGCATGGCGACCTCTCCAACGGCCTGGGTACTGGCAAGTTTATATATAACATTGGTAGCGCACCTTTTGTCAGTGCAGGACTTACCCCTGGAGGTCCAGAAAAGCAATTTGCAAAAGATATACTTCCGGATATCCGCAATGCCCTGCTGGAGGCCTGGAAGAGGGGGTTCCTTAAAGACTCCAATGTCCTCTCGGACTACCGTATCGGCGGCATGAACATAGGCTGGGAAGTGCCAGGATTGAACGACGTGGAAATGAGGGTAAGGGACCTTTCATTGCGATACCAGGTAAGGTCCGCTGACCCGGTGGTCTTCGATTTCAACAAGGACGGCGATACAGAGGGCTGGACAGCATACAACATGACGGACATCAACGGCGGGCCTGTAAACGGCCTGTGGATATTGGATGTGCCTGGAAATGACCCCTACATCGTCAGCCCTGAAATCAACGTGGAGGCGGCCAAACACAAGGTCCTGCACATCACGTTCGCCAATGACCATAACCCCGCGGATACAGCCCGTATGCAGGTCTTCTGGGACCGGTTTGGCGACCACGGATTCAGGGAGTCCTGGAGTGTTTGGGTAAATGTATCAAACGGCGGCGGCTGGTCCACAATCGACATTGATATGAGTCAAAATCCGGCATGGACAGGCGAGATCCGCACCATTCGCATAGACCCGGTCATCAGCGGCGACGGCCACGCGGTCGGGTTCGATCGGATATGGCTGTAGCGGCCTGACCAAGCAAGGAGCCGTGAGACGAAATTTCACCCCCGAATTCAGACATGCCATTTGGGAAAATCCTAATAATTATTGACACGCCAAATTGACGGGTTTAAACTGAGTCAGTTTTTCGGGTTCAACCATGGAAAAAGGAGGCATAATGATGGAAGATACGGGGATGCCCCTGGAACTATCTGAAACGGATATGGCCAGCATGGAGGCCCTTGGCGCACTTGCAAAGGAACGTGGTGTGGACGAACTGATCGAGCCGTTCTATGTCACGCTGAAGGAAGACGACAACGCGGACGTGGTGGATGAATACGTGGACAAGATCACGGACCTGCTGCGGACCGCGCTGCAATCGTTTTTTTCGGATGCCGATATGGCCACCAAACAGGAAAAGATCGCAGACCTGATCCGCTTGCTGGTGGGACTGGGTATCAAATTCGACACCATAAATAAGGCCTACTTCAGGCTGTTTCTGCATAGTATGGGTGTATTGGGTCAGCATATCCAGCATCTTGAGGCACTTGTCAAAACCATGTACCTGTGGTCCAGCGTTACCATCAGTGTGTTTTACCAGGAGCTGGAAAAAAGCAGGGAATTGATCGAGGAAATCTCCACGCCGATCCAATCCGTGTGGGACAAGATAATCAGCATGCCCATGGTCGGACACCTGGACAGCAGCCGTTTCGCCGTGATCGAGGAGACGCTGCTGGAGGCCGTGGATCGATATGCCGCGGCATACGTCATCATAGACGTGGCAGGCGTGGACTACCTGGACAGTGACGTGGCATCCCATTTCATAAAGTTGATCCAGGCAATCAACCTCATGGGTACGGGCGCCATAATCGTAGGCATAGGGTCGAACATGTCCAGGGCCTTTGTACGGCTGGACGTGGACCTGTCCGGTTTGAACCTGAAGACATTTGCCACGTTCAAGCAGGGTTTGACCTATGCTTTTGACCGGTTGGGCGTAACCACGGTTGACAGGCGGGCCATAAAATGAACGAACTGGAACTGAATGTACCGGTACTGGTGATAAAAAACACCATAGTGGTGGCCTTGCAGTTCGACCTGAATGACCGTATGGTGCAGTCCATCCAGGACCAGGTGCTCACGCTGATCGAACAACGCAACGTGCAGCGCCTGGTGATCAGCGTGGCGGGCCTGGACGTGATCGACAGTTTCCTGGCTCGTATGCTGGTATCCACGCTGAAAATGGCGGCCATGATGGGTGTGCAGGGCTTTCTGGCAGGTATAAAACCTTACGTAGCCCTGACCCTGGTGGACATGGGGCTTGAAAGGCTGCACCTGTTCGATGTCAAAATAGTATCGAGTGTTGAGGACGTGGTGGTATAGTCATGCAGGAACAAATTCTGGAAGAAATACCTATAAAAAATGACTACGATGCGGTCAGGGTCAGGCAGGCGGTCAGGCGCAGGGCCTTGGAAATGGGCTTTTCCATGATTGCCCAGACCAAGATTTCAACCGTTGCCAGTGAACTGGCCCGTAATATCCTCAATTACGCGGAGGAGGGCAGCATCCGGATCAGCAAGGTAACTGATGCCAACAGGCAGGGCTTGAAACTGGTGTTTCAGGACAACGGCCCGGGCATACGGGATGTGGCCCAGGCAATGCGCAATGGGTATTCCAGCACCATGAGCCTGGGCATGGGCCTGGCGATCAGCAAAAAATTCAGCAATGTTTTTGACATACAAACCACGGAGGGCAAAGGTACTACAGTCACCGTAACGAACTGGGTCAAGTCGCATGAAAATAGAAGACCGCCAAGAATTTTTAATCCAGCGAAGTTTTCAGGCAGCCCTGCTAAATAAACGGCTCAACGATTTTGTCGAGCAAAACGCAAGGGGGTTGATAGACCGGATTTCACAGATCAGGCTGGCGGTATCCGAACTTTCCACGAACATCATCAAGCATGCAAAGTGGGGCAAGGTTATACTGAGTATCGAACCGTGGGATGGCAAGACGGCACTGGTGGTGACGGCCGATGACTGGGGCACTGGAATACAAGACATGGACAGGGTCATGGCCAAGGGTTTTTCCACTGCCGGCACCCTGGGCATAGGTTTTACGGTGATGCAAAACAATACGGATTTTATGGAGGTGAAAAATACGGACCACGGGCTGATGGTACAAATGGGGTGGTTTTTAGAGGCCACGCAGTCCAGGGATGAGGCCGGATTTGACCATTACGAACTGGTAAGACCCATGAGGGGATATACGGCCAGCGGGGACCATGTATGTGTCAAGATTTTGAAAAACAAGGTGTTTTTTGCCGCGCTCTTTGATGTGTTGGGTCACGGTAACGAGGCCCACCGCAGTGTCAAACGGATACGCAAGGCGTGCCAGGGGTTTTATTTCCAGGGATTAACCAGTGACCCGGAAAGACTGATGCTCGAGGTTGGCCATGCGCTTGCACCGCAGTCCACACGTGCAGCGGTTGCAGCAGCCGGTATATTCATACCCGGGGACCACATCTTGCATATCGCCGGTACAGGCAACATCAGCGTGGCATTACTGGTGGACGGGCACTTCATATTGCCCGCGTTTTACGGCGGTGTAATCGGGGACGGCCGTCCAAACATCAAACAATATGCGTATGAGGTACGCCATGAACTACTGTGGGGCATGACATCGGACGGATTTGCTTCGGACTGGTCCACGCACATCAAGCACCCCATCAGTAGTACGGCAAAAGGTATCGCGGAAGCGGCCGTACGCACGAGTTTTCGCGATTCCGATGACAGTTCAATTATGGTGATGCGATGGAAATCCAACTGACTGACTTTATCGACAGGTTGTTCGAAAACAGGGAGGGGACCCAGGATGACAAGACCAGGCTTGCCGGGATGTTGATGTTGATTCCGGCACAGGTAAAATCATCCCCCGTGCGGATAAGGGTAAAAAGGGAACAGGATTACGTCCAACTCGTGATACCAGGGGCGATCCCAAACGATATAACATCGGTGATAGACCTGTTTTCCGAGGTCTATGAATTCTCATATATCATGGACAAGGACAGACTCCTGTTGAATTTCTACAAGGTACATGGGCTTGAGGACGTATCCACGCTGGTCGTGGATACCGCGCAGTCCACAGTGTATGCACTGAATATCATGGGAAAACTGCTGGATGAACTTCAATCGGGTAAAAAGATCTATAACCAGTTGGAGGAATTTTATTCATCCATGGAAAGGTTCATGTTCATGGTGGAAGGGCTGAAAAGTTACCGCCTGCTCGACGTGGAAAATTTCCTGAGTGAAAATTTATGCCACATTGCAGACCTCGAAAAATTCGCCATATACATATCCGATCTCTCTGATGCGGACCACCTGAAGCTGATTGCATATTCGCCCAAGGACGTGGGAAGCGACCTGACCAAGAGTATTCATGTGGCCGAACTGGAAAAAATTACCGACTATTTTATCGTTGAGATGGAAACCCAGCACATAAAAGGCTACCTGTTGTATCGACCCAAGGCCTATGCCCACATAGAAGAGGATTTTTTGTATCTCGTAAACTACATTCTCAGCAAATCCATCGAGAATGCGGTGCTGTTCGAGGAAAAGAAGTTCCTGGCCGAGAAAGATGCCCTGACCGGGGTGTACAACCGCCGGTATTTTTTCGAAGCATTGGACCATGCCGTGTATAACGCAAAACGATACGGTCGTAAGATGGGCCTGGTCATGTTTGATATAGACGATTTCAAACACATCAACGACACCTACGGACACATGGTTGGTGACAAGGTGTTGAAGGCCATAGGAAGCGTGATGAATCGCATGAAACGCCAGACAGACGTGGCCGGTCGATACGGAGGTGAGGAATTCGTACTCCTGTGCAACGGGGTAAACATTGAGGAATGCGTCGTGGTCGGCGAAAGGGTCAGGCAGGAAATCGAAAAACTGAAATTTGAAGGACTCGATGACCTCCGGGTTACGGTAAGTGTCGGCGGGGCATCCTTCGACGCGGTAAAAGACATGGACGGCAATGTGATCGACAATTTGATTCAATGGGCCGACAAGGCCTTGTACAAGGCAAAAAGCCTGGGCAAAAACAGGGTCGTGGTATGCGAGAAACTATTAGGCCGCGACAAGCCGAAAAACACACAGTGAGTGGAGCCTGTTTGATCGCAGGAGTGACCGCGCCACAAGGCTGGTTGGCCTCTTGCAGCGTCAAAATCCCGAATTTAGCCCGATAAATTGGTTGAATACCCTAATTCGTATTAAACCTGAAAATTGTTACGGACAGAGGTGCGGTTTGCAGGTTCCATTGCCTGGCGAAAACACTGTTTGGATACCTTTTAAGAAGATGTAATTTGAGATTGTTTTTATTAATGGCAAAACTAACCACGGGTTGTACCTTTCCCGGTAACTTCAATGTGATACCTGCTGTAGCATCCTGCTTATTGACAATAAAGATGGTCATTTTATGCTGATTCGGATTATTACTGGCAATTACATAAACCATTGTGTTGTCAGAAGTTGTTTTAAGAATAGAAGCGCCAATATAGTTTGAGAATCCTTTAAACACATAATAGGTCGGCTTTATTGACATGTCATCTAAACCAAATAGGGCCCTTGCATCTTTAAGCCTGACCGGCCAGTAGTTTGCTATTTGAACCCCTGCCTTTAAATAATCCCCAATCATTTCGGTTAATGTAAGGTCCAGGCCTATTGTAGATAAGTTCTTACACTGATTGCATACATTATATTCCGTCAAAGCGATTGGATAGTTAACCCCCGTGGCATTTAGTAAAAACTTTCGTAAGTCTATAACCGGTTCAGCACAGTTTAATGGTTTCGTAAGGTCCTGGTCGTCTTTTCGAAGGCCCGTATATCGGTGTATTACAGCAAAATCGAAATAGTCATGTTTTCTGGAGATAACGGTCCACCATGGGTCCTTGGGGTCACCTTGATTGCGATATATTGGTACGTACTTATTGGCAAAGGCCCTTCTTTCCTGGGGTGATTTTAAAGACCTCAGTTGCTCCTGTAAGTCTTTGGGTAGATAATCTATTGCGGCCACCTGCTTGTAGTCCCATGGCCCTATTGCCCCGATCATGATTGTAGGATCGACCTTTTTCATGGCCTCGCTAAACAGTTTTAATGCGTCCGCATACTCCTGGGATGTAAGCGGATACCTGGTGCCCGGCATATATGACTCATTACCAATCTCCCAATATTTTATCTTGTATTTGTGCTTTACATTGGCGTATCTTACCCAATCAGCGGCCTTTTGGGCAGCCTTTTGAACATCACCTTCTATGAAACCTTCCTCAAGATTCACGACCAAAATAGCACCCGCCCCAATTGTATTTTTCCACTTAACAAATTCGTCAAAATCCATTCTTGTTTTGGCATCTTCCGTAGGATTTGGCGAGTAAGGGTAGTGATTGGGATCGTTTAGTTGATTTGTTTCCCAATCAAAATTGTCCGCCACTTCCCCGCCCGGATATCTAAGCATGCTGATCCTGGCATTTTGTAATGCCTTGATATAATTCGGGTTGTTTCTGGTACTATCCGTCTCGATCCAGAACAACGCATTACCACCAAAGAACTTTCTACTTACCTTTTGGACTGAGTTACCAACAACTATGGTACCACGATACTGCTGTTCCGGATTTTTCTGGCACTTTCCCAGTACACACACCTGGCCCTGGTCACAGCCTCCGCATTTCAGCGTTCCACCGCATCCGTCCGTGGCCTGGCCGCATTCATACCCAAGACCCTGGCACGTCCGCGGCTGGCACACGCACTTGTGTCCCTGGCAAACCTGGCCCTGGTCGCAGCCTCCGCACTTCAGCGTTCCACCGCATCCGTCCGTTGCCTGACCGCATTCATACCCAAGACCCTGGCACGTCCGCGGCTGGCACACGCACTTGTGTCCCTTGCAAACCTGGCCCTGGTCACAGCCTCCGCACTTCAGCGTTCCACCGCATCCGTCCGTGGCCTGGCCGCATTCATAGCCCAATTGCTCACAGGTTGCGGGTAAACAAATGGCAACATCTTCAGCTGTCTGGTCACCAGTATCCAGGTTCTCATCGTAAATAGTATCCTGTGCTGTAGCCTCATCTGCCAACACGAAATCACGTTTTCCATGTAATTCATCCCTAAAAACAACATCATCATAATCCCGGGTTTCGCTATCCTCGGCCGTATCCTGTTGATACATCTCGTCCAGTGTAGAGACGTCCTCTTTTGTGGTGGAGTCACGGTAAGATTGTTTATTGGTAGTTACTTGTGTACATCCTGAAGCCAACAAAAAAATTGCCGCCATAGCAACTATCTTGTGATTATCCATAACACCTCCTTTATTATCTGATTATATGGTATTATAAATTTTTATCAAATACACCCTTACCGGGGCATCTTCGATACAGGTTATTTTTAGAACACGTTATTCATCAAACCGTTACAAAATCAAGGATCAAAAACATCAATTCTGACAAAACACGTGTACAGGGGATTAGGCAAACATTTGGCGATCATAGCGACGCATTTACATGCATTTATAGCGTTTATAGCGTTTTTGAATTGCAAGATTTTTTATTGATATGCGATGCATATCGGCTGTATGGGGTCCGACTGTGGTCATGCCTCCCTTATTCCTCGCCGACCTCGAGGGTGTTACAAAATCCGTCATGGGATCGCTGGCTTCCATAGGGGGTTGCAAAGTCGTTATGCTACTCAACGCACAATTTGTCTTGTGTCATAACGGACTGAATTTACACAATATTCGTAGGGTCGCGTCTCAAACCCGCCCTGAATTTGCCATCAAATCAACACCCTCGTCATCGCCATAGGCCCACTGCCACTAAAGCAAAGCCTTTACCTTTTCCCAGGCATTGACAATGGCCTCGGCGCCGGGTCCGGCCAGGTCCACGGCAGGCATTGCCCGTTCCAAGGCCTTGTAGATGTTTTCGTCGAACGGGATGTGTCCCACCACCGTGACACCCTGTTTTCCCAAATATTTTTCCAACTCCGCACTGGCCTGGGGCGCGATGTCAAAACGGTTGATCACCGCGGCTACAGGGACCCGAAAATGACCGGCCAGTTCCAGCAGGCGTTTCAGGTCGTGTACTGCGGATACGGTTGGTTCCACCACGGCCACCACCAGGTCCGTACCCGTGATCGATGAAATCACCGGGCACCCGATACCGGGCGGGCCGTCTATAACGACCAGATCGACCCCGTTTCCCTGTGCGATTTCCGTGCCTTCGTGCCTGACCTTGTCCACCAGTTTGCCCGTGTTCTCGCCGCCAGGCAACAGGGACGCATCCACCAGCCACCCGTTTTTCAAGCGGGCCTTGCGCCATGTGCCTGACACCCGTTCAACCATTTCCACCGCATCCACCGGACAGATCAACCTGCATGCATCGCACCCCTCGCAATCCACCGGGTCCACCACGAAATCCGCACTGATCGCATTGAAACGGCACACATCCAGGCACAGGCCGCATTCCGTGCACTGGTCCAGGTCAATGTCAGCCACGGTCTTGCCTGTGAATTCGAATTCCTGGATATCGGATGCGCCCAGCAGGATGTGCATGTTCGATGCATCCACGTCCGCATCAACCGCCACGACCCGGTCAGCCAGGGCTGCAAAACCGGAGGACAAGGTCGTCTTGCCAGTGCCGCCCTTGCCACTTAGCACCACCACCTGTTTCATACCATTTCCTGAATCTTTTCAAATAAATTCAATAACTTGCCGGGCAGCCAGTCGAACACGTCGGCCAGCGTCCCCCCCACGGCCAGAGCCTGGGCAGCCTCCCTGGAAAACGGGATTTCCAGCAACACGTCCACGCCCCTTTGTGCCAACAAGGTCTGCAACCCGCCGTCGCCGATCCCGGCCTTGTTGATTACCACGCCCAGGGGCTTTCCCAGCCTTTGCAACGCCTGGATCACCACGCCCACGTCATGCGTGCCGAATCTCGTGGGCTCGGCCACCAGCACCACGAAATCCGCATCCCTGACCGCGTGCACCATGGCGTCAGAAGCCCCGGGCGGCGAATCCACGATCACCACGTCCGCATCCGCGGGTACGCTGGCCAGCGCCTGCTCGATCACCCGCACAGGGCTGTGCGTGCCCACCTTTACCAGGCCGGTGATCAGCGTACCGAATGCAGTCGTCGCAACCTCTATGCTACCCTGGCTGCGCTGGACCTCGTAAACGGCCTTGTTCGGGCATGCGATCACGCAGGCCCCGCACCCGATACACATGTCATCGAACACCATCACCTGCCGTCCGGGTATCACTGCCAGTGCACCGAAACGGCAAACCCTGGCGCATTCACCGCTGAACTGGCACTTGCCGGCATCGATCCTGGCCACGGGCAGGGTGACATCGATCCGCCTGTCCGGTTCGGTCCGCAAGAACAACCGGCAATCCGGCTCCTCCACGTCCGCATCCACCAACACCACCTTGCCCCGTCCCTGGATGGCCTGAAACATGGCAAGGGAGATCGAGGTCTTGCCCGTGCCTCCCTTGCCGCTTGCAATCGCTACCTTCATCCGCCGTGCCTGTATGCGCCAGGAGTGCTGAGTTCCTCCAGTTCGCCCTTTTTCAGCCGGTCCACGGTCTCGGCCACCGTGCCAGGTACGGCCCGCAGGATCCTGATCCCGGCCGCGGCCAGCACCTGGAATGCGTTAGGCCCGACATTATCGCTGACCACCGTGTCCGCACCCATACTCAGTACGGCCTGTGCAGCCATGGTGCCTGCGCCGCCGCCTGCCATGGCCGCCTGGTTCGGCACGGCCTCGAATGTTTCCGTTTTCAGGTCATACAGGATATAAAACGGTGCCCGACCAAACCTGGAATCCACCATGGCGTTCAAATCCTGTCCGGCCGCAGGGATCACCACCTTCTGCGGCTCCGTGGCCGGAGCCTGCATGGCCCCTGGCGGTACGTTACCACCTGCGGGGCCCCTGCCAAAACCCTGGCCCGCGTAGTAGCCGGGCTGACCTGGAAATCCCCGCCCGTAACCGCCACCATAGCCGGCTCCAAAGCCCTGGCCCCGGCCAGGGCTTTGGTCGGGGCCCCTGCCAAAACCCCGACCACCGCCGAATCCACGGCCGCCTCCAAATCCGCGACCACGACCAAAACCTGCGCCATAGGCCTGACCATAACCACGGCCGTAACCATTGCACGGCCCCATACCGCGACCAACCGGTCCTGTTCCAAAAGGTCCTGTTCCATCCATGTACGGCATAATACACCTCCTTAATAATGTCGTGTCAGCAGTTACCAACCGCGCCTGCGCCTGCCTTTGCCGCGGCCTCGGCCCCATCCCAACGGGCCGTTCAAGCGTCCCTGCGCAAATGCCGCAACCACTGCCTCCACGGGTCCTCGCAGCCCCGGGATCACGCGGATACCCTCCGCGACCAGGCGAAACATGTCAAAGCGCCTGATGCCGCCGCACAGGAGTACCTGCACGTGGGCACCCCGTAACAAGGCCAGCCTGGCCTCGCAGTCAAGCCCGCTCGCATTCAACGTGCCCCGGGCCTCGAATCGGCCGCCCTCGACCTCGAAGACCTGAAACAGGGCCGCGACATCGTACCTGGGGGCCACATCCCGGCCGAACACAGGCACAGCGCATCTTGTGGAACCGCTGTCCATCATAATGCCGCCTTATTCCTCCTGCAAATTGCGTGCCATATCGCTTTTTGGAACTTGCCCGATTTTATAACGTTTCATCTTGCGCCACAGGGTGGAACGCGAGATGCCCAGGTATTTTGCCGCCTCGCCCTTGTTATTGTTGTGCAGCGCCAAGGCCTTTCGGATCACGTCGGCCTCGGATTCGCCAACCGCATCCAGCCCTTCCCTGGGAACGACCCGCTTTATGCGCATGGGCAGGTGTTCCACCCTGATTTCACCGTCATTGCACAGGATACACGCGTGTTCAATGATGTTTTCCAGTTCCCTGACATTGCCCGGGAAGTCGTAATCCATCAGCAGTTTCAATGCGGACTGCGAAATGCCCGTGATGTTTGTCTTGTTCAGGGCGTTATAGCGATGGATGAACTCGTCCACCAGCAGGGGGATGTCCTGCTTGCGTGTCCTCAGCGGTGGGATCGTGATCGATATCACGTTCAACCGGAAAAACAGGTCCTGCCTGAACGTACCCTCCTGCATGGCGCGTTCGATGTCCCTGTTCGTGGCCGCGATAATCCGGCAGTTGCTGGTGGAGGGCTTGACCGCACCCAGGGGCAAGTATTCACCGTCCTGCAACACGCGCAGCAATTTTACCTGTACGTTCTGAGGCAGGTCGCCCACCTCGTCCAGGAACAAGGTGCCGTTGTTTGCCAGCGCGAACATGCCGGGCTTGTCCTGCCTGGCGTCCGTGAACGCACCCTTTTTGTAGCCGAAGAGTTCCGATTCCAGCAGGGTATCGGGCAAGGCCCCGCAGTTTACAGCAACGAAAGGGCCGTCGCGCCGCGTGCTGAGGTTGTGTATTGCGCGCGCCACCAGTTCCTTGCCCGTGCCGCTTTCGCCCTGTATCAGCACGGGAGCGGCCGTGGGTGCCACCTTGGTGATCAGGGAGAAT
>WGCQ01000215.1 GCA_015493765.1 Deltaproteobacteria bacterium | reverse complement strand
GTATAGGATATCCTCGGCCTATGCCTGGCACCTGGCCACCATGCTGCACGGTGACTATGAAGAAAAAAAGTGCAGTCCCGCGATGTCTAAGAACTCAATGGAAAACACGTGGTTGTGGGAGGTGGCAGGTGACCCGTCCATGTTCCCTGTTACACCGGTTGATACGGACGGTGACGGGAAATGGAACCAAAACGACCTGTGCCCTGACATACCCAACGAGTCCTCTTCGTCAGCGTGTACGTTGTGCCCCGATGTAAACCAGGACGAGGATGCGGTGTCCAGGGTAAAGATGAATTTACCTATCGTTCAAGGTAGTAAGAAAACGGTCGAATCCTTGGGTGCAGCCTGTTCCAGTCCTGTCCCGAAACCGTTTTATGCAGCGATGACTCCCCAGGATGTGCCTGCAAACTGCCAGGGGCCGTGGTGTGCGTCCTGGTCGGATTCCATGCAAGGGGTCCTGCTGCCTGCGAATGCGCCCAACCGGTGCATGCTGCCTCTGAAAACAAACGCATCCGACGCCTATTACAGGATAAAGGTATGGTACACGTGGAAGGGTAAGTCTTCGGGCAAGTGCAGCCTGGTACTGCGATTCGGGTCCAATGCCGGCGACCAGGCAACCATTGATTACGGGACCATGGACCCGAACGGTGCAACACAGGCATCAGTAGCCAGGCTGCACGCCTCTTCCGGTGCCCAACTATGCATCTCGACAAAAAGGGGTGATATATTTGCCCCTTGTCCGGACGTGGTGATCCAAAAGGTATTGCAGGTACCGGATGCCCAGTACGTATTCGGCCATGAATCGCATGACGAGGTGTGGACGGGTCCTGATATGGCGTTGTCCCACCCGTTGTTCCGGGGTGTGTCCCAATACCGACGTATCCCCTTGCAAAATCACGTGGCTGTGGTGGAGGGTAACCGAATCATGGTAACGCAGGCACTGGACCAGACCCAGGGTACGCCCCGTCCCGTGCTGAGGCTGGTGCCTTATGAACTTGGGGCGGCTGCTGGAGGGGATTATTCCGTGGTGCACAGCGAGATCGACCAGGCGGACAACCCGTTGTCCAGCGACTGTCCTGTGACCCTGGACCCGGCGTTGAAATCAGGCAGGCGTTACCTGGTGCTGATCCCGTATTTCGTGATGACGGAACCGTGGTTCGAGGGGGAAACGGAACAGGACCTGAGGGGTACTGGGAATTCCCCGCTGTTTCCCTATACCAGGACAGTGGCCATTGCCCGTCCAGGGATATCTATTCCCCAGACGGTATTCCCTGTAAGCCCTGTTTTTGCAGATGTTGGCGGGGCTGTCCCGGCCCCTGAGGTCCATTGGGGAAATGTGAACGAATTGCAACTGGCCGGTTTCGTGGTGGACGTGGACCAGTCCCATGACGGTGCTGTGTTGAAGTTCTGCCAGAGGGGATTCGGCCAGTACCTGGTGGACAATGTGGTGGTGATGGACCTTGGACCCACAGGAGGTGACTGATGCGGTGGATAGTATCGATCTTTGCCATATCGTTGTTTGTCGGGTATGCCCTGCCGTCAGTGGCCTGCACGCCGGACTGCAAGGGCAAGCAGTGCGGGCCGGACGGTTGCGGTGGTTCCTGCGGCACGTGCCAGCCCCCTGCCCAGTGCGTGGTGGACCAGTGCGTGAAAGGGTGTGGGAGTGTGCCATCCACTATTGGATGTTGCTATAAAGGATATGCGATAGATTGTCATACGTATAAGCCGACCAAAGCGACCTGGCGTATAACAAAGTGTAAGAATGGGGATGTTTGTTCATGGGATCAAGATTTATCTTTATATTTTTGCCTCTCCAATCCCGACACCATGGAAGACCCGTCCGGCAGGTTTCCCCGCGAATGCGATTTTCAGTGCATCCCGGACTGCAGCAATGGCAAGAACTGCGGTCCTGACGGATGCGGGGGCAGTTGTGGTGACTGCGGTGACGACGGGATATGTCAGAACGGGTATTGCTGCCAGCGCGGGTGCAAGGGCAAGGAGTGCGG
>WGCQ01000214.1 GCA_015493765.1 Deltaproteobacteria bacterium | reverse complement strand
GGACAATGCGGCACGTTGCAGTTGCGATACCACGTCGCCAAAGGGGCGTTGCACGTGATTGGCCAGTTCGATGCAGGCCGTGGCCGCCCGGTTTGCAACCGCAAGTGCCTGAAAGTTCGAGGATTGGTGTTTCATAAAGACCTCCCGGGGGTGTGTCAAAGTTGAAAATTCCGACAGTCCCGATTTGCCGCGATTGACAAGGGTTGCAAAGCAACCGCGTCGCGGCCTGCCCTTGCAATCGGGGCAAGAGGGACTATTTTCCTGATTTTTTAGACACACCCCAGGAGGTCTGAAACACCGTCAACGGCCAACCAAAGGCGGGCAGGACGCCCGCGACAGGCAGGCGAGGACGCCTGCTCTCCACACGGTCAACGGACCACGGAAAAGGCCGGCTGGACGCCTGCGCCCCACACGGCCACGGTCAACGGTCTCGGTCAACGGCCACGGTCACTGAATTCTGGCTTCGGGTTTCGGGTCTCGGGACGCAGCCTGCGGCTGCTGCGGGACGGCTCCCGTTGCCACCGGAAACCCCGGTCTCGGCCAACGGTCACGGTCAACGGCCACGGAAGAGGCCGGCAGGATGCCGGCTCCACACGGTCTCGGTCAACGGTCTCGGTCAACGGCCACGGTCAACGGTCTCGGGAATATTCAAACTTATTTTGGTGTTGTATTTGATTGCCGGATGCCGGTGGACTATAATACCCGTGGAGGGACCATGGCAAGACGATTGATTTTCGTGTTCTTTTTGTTTTTTGCGTTCAATTCTGTTGCATCACCCATAAGCAGTAAGGACGAGAACCCGTGGGAGGGGGTCAACTTCAACCGTACGGAAATGAAGGTCGTACTGGGTTACGTCAAGAATTTCTATATTGATGCCACCTATGACAAAAAGAGCTGTTGGGTATGGGCTGCAAATGCTGCGTTACACGTGCTGAAACCACCCATGGAAATACTGCCTGTAAATTTTATTAAGAAGGCCAAACACTCCAGGAAGTGGCGTAAGTCATTGAAAGGTCGGATTTTTACCCTGAAAACAGGCGACACATTTCGGATTCATCGCTTTCCTGCGGGAAAGTACAAGGGGCTTAGTTTCAAGGAACAACAGAAACGCACCAAGGCAATAGCGGCCGCATGGAAAAAACTCGATTTCACGCAGCAGGACTTTGACAGGGTGATGGCCTTCGTGCTGGAACAGGGTAAAAAAGACCCGGCATTCAGTCCTTCTATGGCTTATATAGAGGCCACAAATGGTTATCTTGCCGCATTGGACCCGCATTCCTCAATCGTCAGTGTAAAGGCATGGGACAAGGACACGAAGGAACGGGAGGATTCCAGTTTTGAGGGTATAGGCGCAATCTTAACCCAAAGGGGGCACGATGTAATCGTGGAAAGTCCTATTGAAGGACACCCTGCGGCCAAGGCCGGCTTGAAATCCGGCGACATCATTGTTGCCGTGGACGGTAAGGATGTCAGGGGGCTGTCCCTGCAGAAGGTGGTAAACATGATTCGTGGACCTAAGGGCACGGCCGTGGTGTTGACTGTGCATCGCAGTGAGGCCCCTGGGCCGATAAAGATCAGGATCGTGCGGGCCAGGATACGGATTACCAACGTGGAATCCAAACTGGTAAAGCACCACCCTGCAATCGGATACATCAAAGTCCGCAGTTTTGTGCCTGGTACTACGAGGGATGTTGCCAGGGCAGTAAAATCGCTAAAATCCAAGGCACCTGGTCATGTACTGCGGGGATTGATCCTTGACCTGAGAGGCAATCCGGGCGGCTTGCTGATGGAAGCAGTCCAGATGGCGGACGAATTTTTGGACAAAGGTGTAATCGTCACGGTCAAAGGACGCGTTGATGGTAGCAACGTGTACAGGGCAAAACCAGGCGGCTTCAAGATGCCCATGGTGGTGCTGGTCAACTCGGACAGTGCCTCGGCCAGCGAGATCTTTGCAGGGGCGATGCAGGACAACGGTAGGGGTTTAATCCTGGGACAACGTTCGTTCGGTAAGGCATCCGTACAAAGCCTGATAACCCCGTTCACATCGGACCAGTATTACATTAAATTGACGGTTGCCAGGTATTATGCACCCAGTGGTCGTACAATCCAGGTCACTGCGATCCACCCGGATATTCCCATTGTGCCGGTACCAGGCAAACCCATGCCCAAGGGCTTCCGCGAGGAGGACCTGTTCCATCACCTGCCAAAGATTTCGTCAAAATACAAATCCGTAAACAGTGAACTGGCCAGGGAAGTTAAAATATGTACAAAACCTCTGTCCACGGCATTGGCCATCATGAAAAGCAACCCTGACAGGGCAGTAAAATTCGATTACCAGTTGTACAAGGCCGCTGACTACCTCGAGGGCATGCTGTTGCTGAAAAAGGCGGGCATGAAATTCTGCAAGACGTTGTAACCATTCCTTGATGGATTCGTAAACAGTCCGATCTTGGTCATTCTGATCTCTGCAACCCTTTGATTTTATTAGACATGGATTTGCCGATTTTGATTTGTTACGAGTTCATCAAATAAGAAAAAACAAACCTCTGTTTCATGCCTGGAACTTCAGTTTACACACCCTCGCGCCGCCTGCGCCCCACTCGGCCACGGTCACGGCCACGGACTCGGTCAACGGCCAACGGCCAACGGTCAACGGACCACGGAAAAGGCCGGCAGGATGCCGGCGATCCCAGGAGGCCGCCTGCGCTCCACGGCCACGGCCACGGTCTCGGCCACCGGCCACGGTCTCGGCCACCGGCCACGGTCTCGGCCACGGCCAACGGTCAACGGACCACGGAAAAGGCATACATGAGGATTGCGCCTGCAACCGCCACGTTCAGGCTGTCGAAGCCCGTGTTTGACGGGATCCTGACCAGTATGTCGCATACCTGTTTCACGTTTTTGCGCAGGCCGTTGCCCTCCGAACCCAGCACCAGCAGCACGGGCCGCGGCAGGTCCAACCGGGTAGGCGCCTGTCCTTCGTTGCTGTCGGCCCCGATTATCCACATGCCCCGGTCTTTCAATTCACGCAACGTCCTGGCCAGGTTCGTAACCTTGAATACTGGTACGTGTGCGATTCCCCCTGCGGATGCCTGGATTACAGCGGGCGTGACCTGGACGGAACGGTCCTTCGGCAGAATCACCCCGGATACTCCGAAGAACGCGGCTGACCTCAACAGGGAGCCCAGGTTTTGCGGATCCTGCACCAGGTCCAGGGCCAGCATCACGGTATTGGGTGTGATTTGGGCGTTGTTGATGTCACCGTATTTAAATGGTTCTGTTATTAAAAAAAGCCCTTGGGAGTGCCTGCTGCGGTCCCGGCGCATAAATTCCGGGTTTGGCAGGACCTCCACGGGAACGCCCTTTTGCCTTGCCAGCAGGATTACGGCACCAAGGTTAGGGACAGCAGACTCCCGGACCACCAGGTTGATGGGCTTGGGATACCCATTATTCAGTGCCTCCTCCACCGGGTGGATGCCGTACACTATCAGGTGTTGCGTTGATCGAGCCATTGCACGAACGTCCTTAATCGGTCCCAGCCACCTGGCTGGCCCGTAACACTGCGCCCCAGCACCAGTATGTCGGCCCCGTTTCGCACGGCCTCGTAAGGTGTTGTAACCCGCTGCTGGTCATTGAATATATCCCCTTCGAATCGCAGCCCCGGCACCACCAGCAGGAACGGTGGTGGAAATTCCTGGCGCAACACCGGCAATTCCAGGCCCGAGCACACGATCCCGTCGAGTCCGTGTCCATGGGCGGTCCTGCCCAGGGCCATGCTGAGTTGTGCGGGCGTGTTGTTGTAAGTCGTTTTGACCTCCCGGTCGCTCAGGGAAGTAAGCACGCTTACTCCAATCAATCGTGGCAGCCCCCCTGTCTCTGACCGCGCCCCCACTGCTGCACCCAGCATCGCGCCGCCGCCGCTGTTGTGGACGGTCAACAGTGTAATCCCCATATCACCAGCCGTACTCACTGCACCAGCCACCTGGAACGGAATGTCATGTAGTTTGAGGTCCAAAAACACATCCATTCCCGCATCCTGGCATTTGCGAATGATGCCAATGCCATACCTCAGCAGCATGGATGGGCCGATTTTGATGTAATCCGCCAGTCCGGCAGCCCTTTCCAGTAAGTGGTCCGGATTACCGCGGTCAAATGCGATGGCTATTTTGGGTCTAACCATACCGGCGTCCCCGTTTGCCCGTATTGAATCGCTTTACCACGGACTGTATTTCCCTGTGAAATCGGGAGTTTTCTACGATAAACAGGTTAATGCCGTCCTTTGCCAGCAATCCCGTATTTTTGAGGGTATTCAACAGTATCTCCATGCGCTTTGAAGGCCTCATCCGCGATACCGGTGAGCCAGGCAGGTCGGTCATTACGTTGTTCAGGCGCATTCCACGGATCAATGCGGATATCTTTGCCGCCGTGACCTTCATTTCGTTTTCGCCGAATCCCTCATCCGACCCCAGGCCCAGCATTACCACGCCCGTGGCATTGAACCTGCCGTACGCGGGGACCATAACGGCCTCCCCCAGCCTGGATGTCAGGAAATTGTCGAGTGCCATCCTGGCAAAGGCGGTACACATCCGCCAATCGATTAGACCCGCAGCCCCATGAAACGGACGCTCCTGCTGGAACGCGCTGGCGATAATCACCTGTGGCGCCACTTCGTCCATTTCATGCAGGTTCGTATCGATGATCTCTATTTTCATTTGTCCTTGCGCATGTTGTTCACAATCCGGTCCAGCACTCCATTTATAAATGCCCCGGAATCCCCTGTTCCGAATTTTTTGCCTATCTCTATGGCCTCGTCCAGCGATACCCGGAAGGGAATATCCCTGAAATACAGGATTTCAAGGACCGCAATCCTCAAGATATTCCTGTCGATCAACGACATACGCTCCACGCGCCAGTTCAGCGATGCGGCCTGGATATGTTCATCAATTTCCTGCAAATGGGCCATCACGCCGTTAAAAATCAGTATTGCAAAATCCTGAACCTTGGGGTTTACCTGGCCTTTTAGATTCCAGATCTCCCGTATGTCTTCAGACGTGAGTTCCCCTGTTAATTCCCAGGTGTACAACAACTGCAAAGCAGCTTCCCTGGCCTTACGTCGATAACCCATATGCGTTTCAGACCTTCGTCAGCAAATCAGCCATTTCCATGGCTGCCATGGCCGCGTCCCAGCCCTTGTTTCCCTGTTTTGTACCGGCCCGTTCGATTGCCTGTTCGATCGTGTCCGTAGTCAAGACGCCGAAAATGATCGGTGTATTCGACTGCATGCCTGCCGCCGCAATCCCCTTGGATGTCTCGGCCGCCACGTAATCGAAATGCGGTGTACTGCCACGTATAACAGCACCCAGGCAGATCACAGCGTCGTATTTTCCAGATTCGGCCATACGTTTTGCCACCATAGGGATCTCGAATGCCCCAGGAGTCCTTGCCACGGTAATGTCGTTGTCCTGTGCCCCGTGCCTGAACAGGCAGTCCAGGGCACCTTCCAGGAGGCGCTCCGTAATAAAGGCGTTGAATCTTGCGGCCACTATGCCGAATTTTTTGCCCTTTGCGCCAATTTGACCTTCTATCATTTCAGGCATGACCACCTCCACAATTTCCGGCTTAGCATATTATAAGCCACCGTGTTTTTCAATGGGTAATTTGGTCCGTTGGCCGTGACCGAGTCCGTGACCGAGACCGTGGCCGTGACCGAGTCCGTGGCCGTTGGCCGTGACCGAGTCCGTGGCAGGATCGTTGCATGAAAGGCATTTTGCAAAAGATGTTGCCTTAAGAACGAAAAAACTTGATAAACCATATAACAAAAGTGCATTTTCATAGTAAAATCAGCAGGACTGAACCTGTCACTGGAGGTGATTATGTTCGGAAAACTGGCGGTATGGATGTTGCCATTGGTCCCCAGGTCCGTTGTTCGCAGTGTGGCCTCGCGCTATGTTGCGGGTGAGACGGCCGCTGATGCCATGGATACCGTCCGTACACTGAATGCAAAAGCGATCCGCGCCACTATCGATATCCTGGGCGAGGATTCAAGTTCGCAGGAGGCGGACAAGGTGCTTGCGGACTATATGGCAATCGCCGATGAGATCAAAAAACAGGGACTGAATTCCGGTATTTCGATTAAACCGTCTCATTTTGCCGCCCATGAGGACGAGGGACAGGCGTTTGACCGCATCAGGCAACTCGTCAAACATTGCGAGGACCTGGGCGTTTTCGTGCGCCTGGACATGGAGTCATCCAGGCTGACCGACCTGACCCAGGATTTCTATTTCCGGCTTGCAAAGGAATTCGGCAACATCGGCGTGGTGATTCAGGCATACCTGAAGCGCTCCGAACAGGATATGAAAAAACTTGCGGAGGCTGGGGCTAATGTGAGATTGTGCAAGGGCATTTACAACGAATCCAGTGATATTGCGTATAAAAACAAGGATGAAATCACGGATAATTACCTCAATCTTGCCAAATCTTACCTGACATCGGACAAGGGGTTTTTGGCCGTAGCCACGCATGACCGGGGGATTATTGGCCAGATCGACAGGTTTGCAAGGGAAAAGGGGCTCACCACAGAGGACTTCGAATTTCAGAGCCTGCTGGGCGTGCCCATTGACGACGTGATTGAGGCGATGATAAAGAAGGGTTGGGCCTGGAGGGTGTATGTCCCCTTCGGCGAGGAATGGTACGGTTACAGCGTGAGGCGTTTGAAGGAAAACCCCAAGATAGCATCTTACGTGATTAAACACATGTTCGGCGGCAAGGCATGAGAAGTGATTTTCTGGTGATCGGCAGTGGTGTGGCGGGCTTGTCCTTTGCACTGCATGCCGCACGATTCGGTACGGTCAGGATACTGACCAAGTCCACGGCTTGGATGTCCAACACGGCGCATGCACAGGGCGGCATTGCAACGGTCTGGGACAAGGACGATAAATTTGAACTGCACATAAAGGACACCTTGATTGCCGGTGCTGGGCTGTGCCACAAGGATACCGTGGAATTGACGGTCCGGTCAGGTCCGCACATGATCAAGTGGCTGAACGATTTGGGCGTGAATTTTACGCACATGAGTCGGGACAGGGCCATGGAATTTGACCTGGGCATGGAGGGTGGACACTCGAGGCGCAGGGTGTTGCATGTGGCGGACCTTACGGGTCGCGAGGTGGAAAAGGTCCTGCTGCAGAGGGCGCAGGAAAACCCGAACATCGAAATCCTGGAAAACCAGGTGGTGGTGGACCTGGCAACGATCCGCGACAAGCAAGGCAGGCGGGTAATCGGTGCATTCGTGATGGACGCGGAGGACCTGAAGGTGACCACTTACCTGGCAAAGGTGACGGTACTTGCCACAGGAGGCGCGGGCAAGGTCTATTTGTACACCAGCAACCCTGATGTGGCCACAGGGGACGGTGTGGCCATGGCATACAGGGCCGGAGCCCAGATTGCAAACATGGAATTTTTCCAGTTCCATCCCACGATTTTGTACCATCCAAAGGCGAAATCCTTCCTCATATCGGAATCCCTGCGTGGCGAGGGCGGCATACTGCGGAGGCTGGACGGTGAGGCGTTCATGAAAAAATACGACGAACGCCTGGAACTGGCGCCCAGGGACATCGTGGCCCGGGCAATCGACGCCGAAATGAAGCGCACGGGCGACGACCACGTGTACCTGGATATGACGCACCTGGACAAGGACTTTTTAGTGGAGCGGTTCCCCTATATCCATGCGGAATGTATGAAATACGGCATCGACATGAGGACCGACCCGATCCCCGTGGTCCCGGGTGCGCATTATTCGTGTGGAGGCGTAAAAACGGACCTGTGGGGCCAGACCAGTGTGTCCGGATTGTACGCGATCGGGGAAACCGCGGCCACCGGCCTGCACGGGGCCAACCGCCTGGCGTCGAATTCCCTGCTGGAGGCCCTGGTGTTCGCTGACCGGGCTGCCGAGGCCGCATCAAAGCAACTGCCCGGCATTGAATTGCCCAGCGAGGTGGATGCGCCCCAGTGGCTGGAAACCGGGGCCAGGCAAAGTGACGAGACCGTTGTGGTGTCACAGAACTGGGATGAACTGAGGCGTTTCATGTGGAACTACGTGGGGATCGTCAGGTCGAACCGCAGGCTGCACGGGGCACGCCGGCGGCTGGACGTGCTGGCCGAGGAGGTGAAGGAATTTTACTGGACATTTGACCTGACACCGGACATGACTGAACTGCGCAACCTGGCCGTGGTGGCATATCTGATCATAGAAAGCGCCATGCGTCGCCAGGAAAGCCGTGGTTTGCATTACAACGTGGACTATCCTGACAAAAATGACAGGATGTTCAAACGTGATACGGTAATATGGGCCGGTGACCGCCTGGATTCCCTGAAATCGCAGATAGCAGTGATTTATTAGAAATATCAACAGTTATCGTGACGGAGGCAATGGATCTCGCGGTGGTGACAAAATCCGTGGAGAACATACCTCCCGGAGGGTGTGGAGAGTTCTTATTTACCCAACACAAAAATTGTCTTGTAATGTAACATGTTGAATTTACGCGATATTCGTCGGGATGGGCTCTAAACCCTCCCTGGAATCTCCGGCTTCCAGCCGGCATCTTGAATTATCTTTGTATTTCAAACTATTACAAAACACACAAATTTCCTAATTCGTCACTAAACCCATCAATTCAACACCCTCGGCTCGCCTGCCTGTAACCCAGGCCGCTGGCCCGAATGGGCTTCACTCGCTTGCCTTTACTGTGGTTGGCAGCACGTAACTCAACGTACCTGTGGCCTCGTCTATCACGACCTGGTAATTGGCAACCACATTGTGGAATGTCATGGTCGTGTGTGCCTTGTCGGGCCACTGGACGCGCAGGGTATCGATTTGGCAGTGGCTGCCCAGTCCGAAGTGTGCGTTTATGGGATTTTGTATGCCGAAGGTGCCATAACCACCCGATATTTCCCGCAACTGGGTGGTGCTGCCAGTGGTCACATATACCTTTGCGCCTATGCCTGAACGGTTGGCACCGTTGGGCGGCCCTGCGCCTACCAGCCTGACACTGGTCCAGTTTGCACGGTTGTTCAACTGGTTTTCGAAGAATCTGACCACCGGGTGCTTGAATTCACAGTTCTTGTCGCAGCGCATGGTGCTGAATGCAACCACCACGTCCAAATCACCGTCGCGGTCGAAATCGGCCACGGCCACGCCGCCTATGCGCTGCAATGAGAGCCCTGATACATTGCCGTTTGCATCCATGTCCTCGAATTTCCCCTTGCCATCCCCCCGAAACAGCCAGCCGTGTGTACCGGGATAGTCGGATGACGGCTGGAACAGGTCCAGGTTACCATCGTTGTCAAAGTCCGCTGCCACGGCATAAATGTCACCCTCGTTCCAGCCCCCCGAGTGCGGCCTGATAATGCCCATGGCCTTGCGTCCAGGCCGTATAAACCGGAATCCGCCGTTAGCGTTTTTTTCATTGACCAGCCACTGGGATGGGTCAGAGGACTTGCCGATATGCCAGTGCGTGATTTCCGCGTTGTACAGGTCCAGGTCGCCGTCGTTGTCGAAGTCCGCGCACAGCGTGGTAAACGTATTACCGCCCAGGCGCCACGGCTGGTCGTCGATGCCCGGGCGCCAGTAGTCCTGTGACGGGCACTGGATCAGGGGTGTGCCCGGGTCAGGATTGCATGTGTTGGGATGGTGCTGGCAATAGCAGGCATAAAACTGGTTGTCCGAGTAGTCAGTTATGTCATCGGCATCAAAGTGCACCTGGTGTGCGATATTTTTGAACGTGCCGTTATTGTTTTGCCACAGCATGTTCAACTGGCGTCCGTACGCGGAGCACAACAGGTCGTCGTCACCGTCGCCATCCACATCACAGGCGGTCACGCCATAGGTGGGCCTGTGGTTGGTGCCGTCCTTGTATCCCGCCGCAGTAGTGGTAAGTCCCACCTTGTTCGTCACGTCCACGAACGTGCCGTCACCGTTTCCCTGGTACAGCCGGTCCTGCAGGGCCAGCGGATAACCGTACATCTGGTAAAAGAATCCGACCCACAGGTCGATTTTGCCGTCCTGGTTGTAATCCACAAAGGCCGCTGCTGTCGTTGTCATGGGGTCCTTCGGGGTTACCGCGCTCGCAGGGGCCGGCGAAAAAATGCCCTTGCCATTGTTTAACAGGATGATCGAGCGGTCCGGCAGCGGGTTGTGGGTACCCAGGTCCAGGTAGTTGCCGGAAAAGCAGTCCAGGTCACCATCGTTGTCCACGTCCGCAAACACAGCGAATTGTGCGGATCTCCCCAGTTTGTTTGTCCCCGGAATGATGCCGTATTTTGATTGCACCGTGTAGTCCTCAAAGGTCCTGTGACCGTCCTTTTCCACATTCAACAGGATCCGACGTTTGAACACGCCGTTGTTGGGGTCGTCCCGGTCGTTCTGGCCTACCTGGTGTACGATCAGGTCCGGATAGCCGTCATTGTTGATGTCCACGGCGGCCAGGCGATTGCCCAGTACATTCAGGTGTGCCGCATCCAGGTTATACCGGGCCGATTTATCCACGAACAGCGGGGTATGGCCCCATGGTGACACGAAGGTGTTGCAGTGTTTCGGCGGGGGCGGTACCACATCCCGTGTATCAACAGGCATCGCGTCACGCATGTCTATCGTATCCGTTTGCATCGCGTCTTTACCCGGCTGCCGGCTGTCCGTCGTATCCACTGCGAGGATGTCCCGGGCACCATCTTCGGCCTGCAACAGGTCCCTGGTATCTGCCTTGTTTCCTGGACTTGAACAGGACAGGGCAATCAACGTGAGTGACACGAGTGCCAGGTTAACAAAAATCCGCTTCATAAAAGGCCTCCTGTTTCTGACCAAATTTTATCATACTTTACCCAAATTACCTGACTAAATTCGGGAGTGTAACTTCGCCTGACGGCTCATTGTCACGGCCTGCGGCCTTAGACAAGCCGCTGAAAGCGGCCCACCTGCTCCGTCGTTGTACTTGTTTGATGCTCGACGTACCGCTAGTACGCCTGCGCTCAAACAGGCTTAACGCCTTACATCTAAACCACTTTCAGCCCCCTTTCTCCTCAAATTTGACAGGTAATTTGGGTGGAAACAAAGTCCTTTCACCCGGTTTATTTTCTGCTATAATTCCTGGCTGGAGGTTGCGATGGGACTGAAAATCGGTGATTTTGATGTACGGAGTGCGATGTTTGGCACCCTGACGCTGGATGGTGGGGCGATGTTTGGGGTCGTTCCCAAGGTCTTGTGGGAAAAGACGAATCCTGCGGATGAACGAAACCGGATTACGCTGGCCACCCGCGGGATCGTTGTACGCGGCCGCGGTCTTACGATCCTGGTTGATGTGGGTTCGGGTGATAAGGGCAGTGCAAAATTCAATGACATCTACGGGATCGATGCAAAACGGCCTGATACCGTGTTGCAGGCGATGGGGATCGAGCCGGACGAGGTGACACACGTGGTGATCAGCCACCTGCATTTTGACCACTGTGGTGGTTCCACCATGGTGCAAGGGGATACGGTGGTACCCACGTTTCCAAAGGCCAGGTACTTGATTCAAAAACGACAGTATGCACATGCCATGCACCCCACGCCGCGGGACAGGGCCTCGTTTATGCCTGCAAACTATGAACCACTGGAGGCAACGGGGCAACTGGAACTGGTGGATGGGGTTGTGGAAATTACAAAGGACGTCAGTTTGATCGTTTCGGACGGACATACAGTGGGCCAGCAAATGCTCAGGATACACGGACCCGAAAGGGACCTGATTTATCTGGCGGACCTGGTGCCCACCGTGTCACACCTGCCCATACCCTATGTAATGGCCTATGACATGTATCCTGTAACGACCATGGAGGAAAAGCAGATCATCCTGGATGATGCTGCGGAAAATGGTCATATCCTGGTATTTGAGCATGACCCGTTTCACGCCGCTGCAATAATCACTAAAGAAGGTCGAAACTACAAGGTCAAGGAATTCGTGGACCTTTAGGAATGATTTTTAGTATATTAAGATGGACTCGTAAAAAGTCCGTTTTTGGTCATTTTGCCCTCTGTAATCCTTTGATTTTATTAGATATGGTGTTTGTCTGTTTTGATTTATTACGAGTCCATCATATAAAACATTTCCGGCTTTTCACTCCTCCCCCCACCACCCCACACAGTCGGGCCCTATCAGCCGATATGTATCGCATATCAAACTCAAATTCCGCTTCATTACCCAGGCTAATTCCGGAAGAGCCAAATTTGACAGGTAACAGGTAATTTGAGTGATCTTGGTACTTGCAAAGATGAATGGCTTGCAGTAAGTTGCTGTGTATGAGGCTCGTATTATTATCAGACCTGCAT